>NZ_JAHACR010000034.1 GCF_018375725.1 Burkholderia sp.
GGCCGCGTCGGATGCCTAGGCCGGGGCGCCGAACCCGGCCAGCGCGACGAATGTGCCGCCGATGCAGGTGGTGCCGCCATCGCCCGGCGGCCTGCGTTTCCCGAGCATCAAGCTGCATTGACGCGATTTACATTCGTTACAGCCAGAAACGATTCAGCCGACGGCGCACGCGAACTTGCGCGTAACCTAACGGCTCCAACCTTTGCATCGACTCACTCATGCAGGTCAATTTTATGAAGAAACTGTTTTTGATCCCGGTTTTCGCCGCGTTGTTTTCGTTCGGCGGCGGCGCGTACGCGCAAGTCGACCAGTCGAATCCGCAAGCGCTGATCAAGAGCGCGACGCAGCAGGTGCTCGATGAAGTCCGCCAACAGGCGATCAAGCAGGGCGACACCAATCGCATCATCACGATCGTCAACAAGGACATCCTGCCGTATGCCGATTTCCGCCGCACGACGCAGCTCGCGATGGGCCGTCACTGGCGCACGGCGTCGCAGGCGCAGCAGCAGCAGGTGATGGACCAGTTCAAGATGCTGCTGATCCGCACGTACTCGGGGGCGCTGGCCCAGCTGAAGCCGGACCAGCAGATCCAGTATCTGCCGTTCCGTGCGGGTCCGGAGGACACCGATGTCGTGGTGCGTACGGTCGCGATGAACAACGGCCAGCCGGTCCAGATCGACTACCGCCTGTACAAGACCGCGCAAGGCTGGCGCGTGTACGACCTGAACGTGCTCGGCGCATGGCTGATCCAGACGTATCAGCAGCAGTTCAACGAGAAGATCCAGCAAAGCGGCGTGGAAGGCCTGATTCAGTTCCTGGCGCAACGCAACCAGGAACTTGCCGCCGGCAAGCAGGCGTCGTGAGCAGCTTCGACGCCGGCTCCACGCTGACCCTCGCGAGCGCGAAGGACGCGCTCGCGTCGGGTATCGCGCGCATCGGCGCGGGCGCCACCGCCGTCGACTGCGCGGCGCTGACGCAGTTCGATTCGGCGGCGCTCGCCGTCCTGCTCGCATGGCGGCGGGCCGCGTACGAGCGCAACGTCACCCTCGATATCCTCAATCTCCCTCCCAAGCTCGCCAGCCTCGCGCAGGCGTACGGCGTCGACGCGCTCATCAACGAGCGACATTGACCTTTCGCGACTGAAGGCCGCGCCCTGCGGGGCGTCGGCGACCGGATGGCCGTCCCCCCGCCCCGTTTGCCCTATAATCAAGCGTTTTGCGGGGCTGACAATCGGCCCCTTTTTTCTTTCGCTCCAAGCACACAATTCGCGTCGCGGCCATTGCGCCGCGCACAGTCATGTCAGCCATAGAAATCCGTCACGTCAAGAAGCGCTACAAGTCGCTTCAGGCGCTCAAGGGCGTCAGCCTGTCGGTCGAGGAAGGTGAGTTTTTCGGTCTGCTCGGCCCCAATGGGGCAGGCAAGACCACGCTGATCAGCATCCTCGCCGGGCTTGCCCGAGCCGACGAAGGCAGCATCGCGGTGCGTGGCCACGACGTCGTCAAGGACTTCCGGGCGGCGCGCCGCGCGCTCGGCGTCGTCCCGCAGGAACTGGTGTTCGATCCCTTCTTCACGGTGCGTGAAACGCTGCGGATCCAGTCCGGCTACTTCGGGCTGCGCGACAACGACGACTGGATCGACGAAGTGATGGCCAATCTCGACCTGACCGAGAAGGCCGACGCGAACATGCGCGCATTGTCGGGCGGCATGAAGCGCCGCGTGCTCGTCGCGCAGGCGCTCGTGCATCGGCCGCCCGTGATCGTGCTCGACGAGCCGACCGCCGGCGTCGACGTCGAGTTGCGCCAGACGCTGTGGAAATTCATTTCACGTCTGAACCGCGAGGGTCACACGATCGTGCTGACCACCCATTACCTCGAGGAAGCCCAGTCGCTGTGCGACCGCATTGCGATGCTGCGCCGGGGCGAAGTGGTCGCGCTCGACCGTACCGACACGCTGCTGCAGCGCTTTGCCGGCCTGCAGCTCTATCTGCGCATCGCGAACGGCGTGCTGCCGCATGAGTTGCGCGCGCTGGAAATCGATCCGCCGGCCCGCGCGCCGGGCGAGCACCTGCTGCGGCTCACCAGCTACGACGAGGTCGAGCGCATCCTCGCGCAGTGCCGCGCCGCGGGCTGCACGTTCGACGAGATCGAGGTTCGCAAGGCCGACCTCGAAGATGTGTTCGTCCAGGTGATGAACGGGGCTGAGGTGGTCGAGGGGCTGGCATGAGCGGTTTTCGCACGTTGTTCTACAAGGAAATCCTGCGCTTCTGGAAGGTGTCGTTCCAGACGGTGCTCGCGCCGATCGTCACGGCGCTGCTGTATCTGACGATTTTCGGCCATGCCCTGACGGGCCGCGTCGAGGTGTACCCGGGCGTCGAGTACGTGAGCTTCCTCGTGCCGGGGCTCGTGATGATGAGCGTGCTGCAGAACGCGTTCGCGAACAGTTCGTCGTCGCTGATCCAGTCGAAGATCACCGGCAACCTCGTGTTCATGCTGCTGCCGCCGCTGTCGTACCAGGATATCTACGGCGCGTACGTGCTCGCGTCCGTGGTGCGCGGGCTGGTGGTCGGCGCGGGCGTGTTCGTCGTCACGGTCTGGTTCGTTCCGATGAACTTTGCCGCGCCGGCCTACATCGTCGCGTTCGCGCTGCTCGGCGCGGCGATCCTCGGCACGCTCGGCCTGATCGCCGGGATCTGGGCCGAGAAGTTCGACCAGCTCGCCGCATTCCAGAATTTCCTGATCATGCCGCTGACATTCCTGTCCGGCGTGTTCTATTCGACGCATTCGCTGCCGCCCGTGTGGCGCGAAATCTCGCGTCTCAACCCGTTTTTCTACATGATCGACGGCTTCCGCTACGGGTTCTTCGGCATGTCCGACATCAACCCGCTCGCTAGTCTCGCGATCGTCACCGGTTTCTTCGTGCTGCTCGCATTGTTCGCGATGCGGCTGCTCGCGACCGGCTACAAACTGCGTCATTGATATGAAGCGTCCCCCGCTCACGGCGTTTGCCGGTCGCCCGCGTGGCGAACCGGAACATCCGGGCGGGGCAGCGCATACCGACAGGAGCATTTCATGTTGCCGACTCCCGAACAGGTCAAGCAATACATCGCGGGCGGGCTTGCCTGCACGCATCTGGAAGTCGAAGGCGACGGCCAGCATTTCTTCGCGACGATCGTGTCGCCCGCCTTCGAGGGCAAGCGGCTGATCCAGCGGCACCAGCTCGTCTACGCGGCGCTCGGCGACCGCATGAAGCAGGAAATCCACGCGCTCAGCATGAAGACGCTGACGCCCGCCGAATGGCAGAACGCATAACCGGAATCTAGTCAGTGCAAGTCACCGTCAAAGAACACGACGCCGTCGAACGCGTCGCCACGGCACACCCGGCCGGCAATCGGGATTCGCAGGGACATGGCATGGACAAGCTGGTGATCGAAGGCGGCCGCCGCCTGTCGGGCGAGATCGTCGTTTCCGGCGCGAAGAACGCGGCGCTGCCAATTCTGTGCGCGGGCCTGCTGTCGGCCGAGCCGGTTCACCTCGACAACGTGCCGAACCTGCAGGACGTGCGCACTACGCTGAAAGTGCTCGGCCAGATGGGCGTGAAGAGCGAGATGACGGGCAGCCACGTGCAGCTCGACGCGTCGCGCGTCGACAATCTCGTCGCGCCGTACGAGCTCGTGAAGACGATGCGCGCGTCGATCCTCGTGCTCGGCCCGCTCCTCGCGCGCTTCGGCGAGGCCAAGGTGTCGCTGCCGGGCGGCTGCGCGATCGGCGCGCGTCCGGTCGACCAGCACATCAAGGGCCTGCAGGCGATGGGCGCGGAGATCAATATCGAGCACGGCTTCATCGAAGCGCGTGCGAAGCGCCTGAAGGGTGCGCGCATCGTCACCGACATGATCACCGTGACCGGCACCGAAAACCTGCTGATGGCGGCGACGCTCGCCGACGGCGAGACGATCATCGAAAACGCCGCGCGCGAGCCGGAAGTGAGCGACCTTGCGCATCTGCTCGTGGCGATGGGCGCGAAGATCGACGGGATCGGCACCGACCGGCTCGTGATCCAGGGTGTCGAGCGCCTGCACGGCGCGCACCACGCGGTGATCTCCGACCGCATCGAGGCCGGCACGTTCCTGTGTGCGGTCGCGGCGGCGGGCGGCGACGTGACGCTGACGGGCGTGCGCCCGCACATCCTCGACGCGGTGATCGACAAACTGCGCGAAGCCGGCGTGTCGATCGAGGAAGGCGACAGCTGGCTGCGCGTGAAGATGGACCGCCGTCCGTCCGCGGTGACGGTCCGCACGTCCGAGTATCCGGCCTTCCCGACCGACATGCAGGCGCAGTTCATGGCGCTCAACGCGGTGGCGACCGGCACTGCGCCGATTGTCGAGACGATCTTCGAGAACCGCTTCATGCACGTGCAGGAACTGAACCGGCTCGGCGCAAACATCACCGTCGACGGCAACACCGCGCTCGTCGCGGGCGTCGAGAAACTGTCCGGCGCGAAGGTGATGGCGACCGACCTGCGCGCGTCTGCGAGCCTCGTGATCGCGGGCCTCGTCGCGGACGGCGAAACGCTTGTCGACCGCATCTACCATCTCGACCGGGGTTATGACCGGATGGAAGCCAAACTGACTGCTGTGGGCGCGAACGTGCGCCGCATTTCCGGGAGCCAAGCATGAGCGCGCCGCTGACCCTCGCCCTCTCGAAGGGCCGGATTTTCGAGGAAACCGTGCCGCTGCTCGCCGCGGCAGGCGTGCAGGTCGCCGAGGATCCGGAGACGTCGCGCAAGCTGATCCTGCCGACGACCGACCCGAACCTGCGCGTGATCATCGTGCGCGCGACCGACGTGCCGACCTACGTGGAATACGGCGCGGCGGATTTCGGCGTGGCCGGCAAGGACGTGCTGATCGAGCACGGCGGCTCGGGCCTGTACCAGCCGATCGACCTGAACATCGCGCGCTGCCGGATGTCGGTCGCGGTGCCCGCCGGCTTCGACTATGCGAACGCCGTGCGCCAGGGCGCGCGCCTGCGCGTCGCGACCAAGTACGTCGAGACGGCGCGCGAACATTTTGCCGCGAAGGGCGTGCACGTCGACCTGATCAAGCTGTACGGCTCGATGGAGCTGGCGCCGCTCGTCGGCCTCGCCGACGCGATCGTCGACCTGGTCAGCTCGGGCGGCACGCTGCGTGCGAACAATCTGGTCGAGGTCGAGGAGATCATGCCGATCTCGTCGCGCCTCGTCGTGAACCAGGCTGCGCTGAAGCTGAAGCGCACGGCGCTCAAGCCGTTCCTCGACGCGTTCGAACGCGCATCGCTGGGCGGCGCGTAAGCGCATTACCGAAACGGAACTCCCCATGCCACTCACCATCCGCAAACTCGATTCGACGGACGAAGGCTTCGATGCCGCGCTGCGCGCGGTGCTCGCGTTCGAGGCGAGCGAAGACGAGGCGATCGAGCGTTCGGTCGCGCAGATCCTCGCAGACGTGAAGGCGCGCGGCGACGCCGCGGTGCTCGACTACACGAACCGCTTCGACCGGCTGAGCGCGCCGAGCGTCGCCGCGCTCGAGCTGTCGCAGGACGCGCTGCAGGAGGCGCTCGACGGGCTCGAGCCGAAAGCGCGCGCGGCCCTCGAAGCTGCCGCGGCGCGCGTGCGCGCGTACCACGAGAAGCAGAAGATCGAATGCGGCAGCCATAGCTGGCAGTACACGGAGGCCGACGGCACCGTGCTGGGCCAGAAGGTGACGCCGCTCGACCGCGTCGGCCTGTATGTGCCGGGCGGCAAGGCGGCGTATCCGTCGTCCGTGCTGATGAACGCGATTCCGGCGCGGGTGGCGGGGGTCGGCGAAATCGTGATGGTCGTGCCGACGCCCGACGGCGTGAAGAACGAGCTCGTGCTTGCCGCGGCGCTGCTGGGCGGCGTCGACCGCGTATTTACGATCGGCGGCGCGCAGGCCGTGGCCGCGCTCGCATACGGCACCGAGACGGTGCCGCCGGTCGACAAGATCTGCGGGCCGGGCAACGCGTATGTCGCGTCGGCGAAGCGCCGCGTGTTCGGCACGGTCGGCATCGACATGATCGCCGGCCCGTCGGAGATCCTCGTGCTGTGCGACGGCACGACCGATCCGAACTGGGTTGCGATGGATCTGTTCTCGCAGGCCGAGCACGACGAACTCGCGCAGTCGATTCTCCTGTGTCCGGACGCATCGTTCATCGAGCGCGTCGAGAAGGCGATCGAGGAGCTGCTGCCGACGATGCCGCGCCAGGCGGTGATCCGTTCGTCGCTGGAAAACCGCGGCGCGCTGATCAAGGTGCGCGACATGGCCGAGGCATGCCGGATCGCGAACGACATCGCGCCGGAGCACCTCGAGATTTCCGCGCTCGAGCCGCAGCAGTGGGGCAAGCAGATCCGCCACGCGGGCGCGATTTTCCTTGGCCGCTATACGAGCGAAAGCCTCGGCGACTACTGCGCCGGCCCGAACCACGTGCTGCCGACGTCGCGCACCGCGCGCTTCTCGTCGCCGCTCGGCGTATACGACTTCTTCAAGCGCTCGAGCGTGATCGAGGTCAGCGCCGAGGGCGCGCATACGCTCGGCGAGATCGCCTCCGAGCTGGCGTACGGCGAGGGGCTGCAGGCGCACGCACGCAGCGCCGAATACCGGATGAAGGGCGCGGGCCGCCAGGGCAACTGAGCGCCCGAACGGGAAACGACGGGCAGGGCGGCGGCCGCCGCCTTGCCGATTTGATGCCGGTGCGAACCGCGCCGGCCTGCAGAACATGACGACGCCACAAGACATCATCCGCCGGGACGTGCTCGCAATGACGAGCTACCCGGTGCCGGACGCGAGCGGATTCGTGAAGCTCGATGCGATGGAGAATCCGTACCCGCTGCCGGAGCCGCTCGCGACCGCGCTCGGCGAGCGCCTCGCGCAGGTCGCGCTGAACCGCTACCCGGCGCCGCGGCCCGCCGCGCTGCTCGACAAGCTGCGCCACGCGATGGGCGTGCCGGCCGGGTGCGACGTGCTGCTCGGCAACGGCTCCGACGAGATCATCAGCATGATGTCGGTCGCGTGCGCGAAGCCCGGCGCGAAGGTGCTCGCGCCGGTGCCGGGCTTCGTGATGTACGAGATCTCCGCGAAATTCGCGCAGCTCGAATTCGTCGGCGTGCCGCTGAAGGCGGATCTGACGCTCGACGTCGACGCGATGCTTGCGGCGATCGACGAACATCGGCCCGCGCTCGTCTACCTCGCGTACCCGAACAACCCGACCGGCACGCTGTACGACGACGCCGACATCGAGCGGATCGTCGCCGCGGCCCGGCACAGCCTGATCGTGATCGACGAGGCGTATCAGCCGTTCGCCGAGCGCAGCTGGCTGCCGCGCGCGGCGGAGTTCGACAACGTCGTCGTGATGCGCACGGTGTCGAAGCTCGGTCTGGCGGGCATCCGTCTCGGCTATCTCGTCGGGTTGCCCGCGTGGCTGAACGAATTCGACAAGGTGCGGCCGCCATACAACATCAACGTGCTGACGCAGGCGACCGCCGATTTCCTGCTCGACCACCTCGGCGTGCTCGACGCGCAGGCGGCCGAGCTGCGCGCCGAACGCGCGCGTCTCGCGCAGGCGGTGGCGGCGCTGCCGGGTGCGACCGTGTTCCCGAGCGCCGGCAATTTCCTGCTGGTGCGCGTGCCGGATGCCGCCGCGGTGTTCGACACGCTGCTCAGCGAACGGGTGCTGGTCAAAAACGTGAGTAAAATGCACCCATTGCTGGCCGGATGCGTGCGGCTGACCGTTGGCTCTCCCGACGAAAACGCCCGCCTGCTGGCCGCATTGAAGCGCGCGCTGCCCATGCAAGCCTGACGCCGCGCGACGATCAATCCCCATTTATATCGACTCATTCAAGGAATCACCATGCGTGTGGCGGAAGTCGTTCGCAATACCAGCGAAACGCAGATCCGTGTGAAGCTCAATCTCGACGGCACCGGCCAGCAGAAGCTGGCGACCGGCGTGCCGTTTCTCGACCATATGCTCGATCAGATCGCACGACACGGCCTGATCGATCTCGACGTCGAGGCGCATGGCGATACCCATATCGACGACCACCATACGGTCGAGGACGTCGGCATCACGCTCGGCCAGGCGGTCGCGAAGGCGGTCGGCGACAAGAAGGGCATCCGCCGCTACGGCCATGCCTACGTGCCGCTCGACGAGGCGCTGTCGCGCGTCGTGATCGACTTCTCCGGCCGGCCGGGCCTCGAATTCCACGTGCCGTTCACGCGCGCGCGGATCGGGACCTTCGACGTCGACCTGTCGATCGAGTTCTTCCGTGGTTTCGTGAACCATGCGGGCGTGACGCTGCACATCGACAACCTGCGCGGGATCAACGCGCATCACCAGCTCGAAACGGTGTTCAAGGCCTTTGGCCGGGCGTTGCGGATGGCGGTGGAGCTGGACGACCGTGCGGCGGGGCAGATTCCGTCGACCAAAGGCAGCCTCTGACCACACTGGACGCGAAGAATAACCACACGGTTCCGGCGCGTCGCGCCGGCTTGCGATGGATCTGCTTAAATCATTTATTTCATTGCTCGCGCTGATCAACCCGGTCGGCGCGGTGCCTTTTTTTCTGAGTCTCACAGCGCAGCAGACGGATGACGAGCGCCGCCGCACGATCCGGGTCGCCTCGGTGTCGGTATTCTGCGTGATGACGGTGACGACGCTGCTCGGCCAGCAGATCATCGACTTCTTCGGCATTTCGGTCGGCTCGCTGGAGACCGGCGGCGGCATCATCATGCTGCTGATGGCGATCAACATGCTGAACGCGCAGATCGGCAATACGCGTTCGACGCCGGAAGAGCGCGACGAGGCCGAACTGAAGCACAACGTCGCGGTTGTGCCGCTCGCGATCCCGCTGCTGACGGGCCCCGGCTCGATCAGCACGATGATCGTGTATGCGGCGAATTCGCATCACTGGTATCAGCGGGCGGGGCTTATCGCGATCGGCGCGGTCCTGGCCTGCCTGTGTTTCGTCGCGATGCGGCTCGCCGAGCCGATCGCCAACTGGGTCGGCCGCACCGGCATCAATATCGCCACGCGGCTGATGGGTTTGATGCTGTCGGCGCTGGCGGTGGAATTCATCGTCGATGGACTGAGGGCATTGCTGCCTGCACTGAGATGAAAACTTCGATTGCGATTGTGGATTATGGGATGGGCAACCTGCGCTCGGTCGCGCAGGCGCTCAAGCAGGCCGAACCGGCCGCCGACGTGGCGATCGTCGATACGCCGGCCGCGATCCGCGCGGCCGACCGCGTCGTGCTGCCCGGCCAGGGCGCGATGCCGGACTGCATGCGCTGTCTCGGCGAATCGGGCCTGCAGGAAGCGGTGATCGAGGCGTCGCGCACGAAGCCGCTGCTTGGCGTGTGCGTCGGCGAACAGATGCTGTTCGACTGGAGTGCCGAAGGCGACACGCAGGGCCTCGGCCTGCTGCCGGGCAAGGTCGTGCGCTTCTCGCTCGGCGGCCGGCTGCAGGACGACGGTTCGCGCTTCAAGGTGCCGCAAATGGGCTGGAACCGCGTGCGCCAGGCGCAGCCGCACCCGCTGTGGGACGGCGTGCCGGACGACGCCTATTTCTACTTCGTGCACAGTTATTACGTGACGCCGGACAACCCGGCGCATACGGTCGGCGAAACGGTTTACGGTGCGCCGTTTACGTCCGCGGTCGCGCGGGACAACATCTTCGCGACCCAATTCCATCCGGAAAAAAGTGCGGAAGTCGGGTTGCGTCTGTATCGCAACTTCGTACACTGGAAACCGTAATACGCGGTGCGAAAGTCCCGACCGGCGTGCGCCGCACGTCCGCCGCGCGGGGCTCGAGCGCCAAAGCGCCGAACGACTTGTACTAAACTAGCGAGACGGCGCCGCACTGGATGGGCCAGTGCGTGCGCCGATCTTTTCTTTCTCCCAGACGACATCCGATTGCTATGCTGCTGATTCCGGCCATCGATCTCAAAGACGGTCAGTGTGTGCGCCTCAAACAGGGCGATATGGACCAGGCCACGATTTTTTCCGAGGACCCTGCGGCGATGGCCCGCAAATGGGTCGATCTCGGCGCCCGGCGGCTGCACCTCGTCGACCTGAACGGCGCGTTCGCCGGCAAGCCGAAGAATCTCGAGGCGATCGAAGCGATCCTCGACGAAGTCGGCGACGAAATCCCCGTACAGCTCGGCGGCGGCATCCGCAGCCTCGAAACGATCGAGAAGTATCTCGACGCCGGCCTGTCGTACGTGATCATCGGCACCGCGGCGGTGAAGGATCCGGGCTTCCTGCAGGACGCGTGCAGCGCGTTCGCGGGCAGCATCATCGTCGGCCTCGACGCGAAGGACGGCAAGGTCGCGACCGACGGCTGGAGCAAGCTGACCGGCCACGAGGTGATCGACCTCGCCCGCAAGTTCGAGGATTACGGCGTCGAATCGATCGTCTATACCGATATCGGCCGCGACGGCATGCTGCAGGGCATCAACATCGAAGCGACGGTGAAGCTCGCGCAGGCGGTCGGCATTCCGGTGATCGCGAGCGGCGGCCTGTCGAACATCGACGACATCGAAAAGCTCTGCGAAGTGGAAGAGCTGGGTGTCGAGGGCGTGATCTGCGGCCGCGCGATCTACTCCGGCGATCTGGACTTCGCATCCGCGCAAAAACGCGCGGACGAACTGAACGGCGAACTCGACGACGCCTGATTTCGGCGTCCCTTCTTCGCCCGGGCCGCACGCCGGGCGGCCCTGACCGGGGCGCTCCTGACCGGGCGTCCCTGACCGGGCGTCCTTGACCGGGCATTCCCAACCGCGGCACTTAGTGCAACATCATGGCTCTAGCTAAACGCATCATCCCCTGCCTGGACGTGACCGCCGGGCGCGTCGTCAAGGGCGTCAACTTCGTCGAACTGCGCGATGCGGGCGATCCGGTCGAGATCGCTCGCCGCTATGACGAGCAAGGCGCCGACGAACTCACGTTCCTCGACATCACCGCGACATCGGACCAGCGCGACCTGATCCTGCCGATCATCGAAGCGGTCGCATCGCAGGTCTTCATCCCGCTGACGGTCGGCGGCGGCGTGCGTGCCGTCGAGGACGTCCGCCGCCTGCTGAACGCGGGCGCGGACAAGGTCAGCATGAACTCGTCCGCGGTCGCGAATCCGCAGCTCGTGCGCGACGCGGCCGACAAGTACGGCTCGCAGTGCATCGTCGTCGCGATCGACGCGAAGCGTGTGTCCGCCGACGGCGAGGCGCCGCGCTGGGAGGTGTTCACGCACGGCGGCCGCAAGAACACGGGCCTCGACGCGATCGAATGGGCGCGCAAGATGGCCGAGCTCGGCGCGGGCGAGATCCTACTGACGAGCATGGACCGCGACGGCACGAAGTCGGGTTTCGATCTCGCACTGACGCGCGGCGTGTCGGACGCGGTGCCGGTGCCGGTGATCGCCTCGGGCGGCGTCGGCTCGCTGCAGCACCTCGCTGACGGCATCAAGGAAGGCCGTGCGGATGCCGTGCTCGCGGCGAGCATCTTCCACTACGGCGAGCACACGGTCGGCGAGGCGAAACGCTTCATGGCCGGGCAGGGCATTCCGGTGAGGTTGTGATGGCGACGGACAACGCAGTGCAGCCAGCGTGGCTCGACAAGGTCCGCTGGGACGACAACGGCCTCGTGCCGGTGATCGCGCAGGAAGCGTCGACGAACGACGTGCTGATGTTCGCGTGGATGAACCGCGAGGCATTGGCGAAGACGATCGAAACGAAGCGCGCCGTCTACTATTCGCGTTCGCGCAAGCGCCTGTGGTTCAAGGGCGAGGAGTCGGGCCACGTGCAGCATGTGCACGAGGTGCGCCTCGATTGCGATGAGGACGTCGTGCTGCTGAAGGTCGAGCAGGTGTCGGGCATTGCGTGCCACACCGGCCGGCATTCGTGCTTCTTCCAGAAATTCGACGGCACCGTCGACAGCGGCGACTGGGTCGCGGTCGATCCGGTGCTGAAAGATCCCGAACACATCTACAAATGACGCAAACGACCGAAGACACGCTGCTGCGCCTGGCCGCCGTGATCGATAGCCGCAAGGGCGGCGATCCCGAACAATCCTACGTGTCGCGCCTGTTTCACAAGGGCGACGACGCGGTGCTGAAGAAGATCGGCGAGGAAGCGACCGAAGTCGTGCTCGCCGCCAAGGACGTGCGGCAAGGCGGCGCACCGACGGCACTCGTCGGCGAAGTGGCCGACCTCTGGTTTCATTGCCTCGTGATGTTGTCCCATTACGACCTGAGCCCGGCCGACGTGATTGCGGAGCTGGAGCGCCGCGAAGGCCTGTCCGGCATCGAGGAGAAGGCGCTGCGCAAGCGTCGCGAGCGCGAGGAAAACGGCGGCTGACGCATTTTGCCGCACGGCTGTAAGCATTGTCATCGAACGGGGGTAGCATCATGACGGATACGCCGAGCCGGATCCCGCAGACGCCGTACCAGCATGCCGCCGACAGCGAGCGCCTGAGCAGCCTGCGCATGCTGACGCACGTGCTGTACGCCCTGTACGCCGTGCACTGGCTGACGGGCGGCATCACCGGTCTCGTCGCAATCATCATCAACTACGTGAAACGCGCGGATACGGCAGGGACACCGTACGCAGACCATTTCGAGTGGCAGATCCGCACGTTCTGGCGTTCGCTGATCGCCTATGTGATCGGGGTCGCGCTGCTCTTCGTCGGCGTGGGGTTTCTGGTGCTCGGTGCGGTGTGGGTCTGGACGCTGTACCGTATCATCAAGGGCTGGCTGTATTTGAACGACAACAAGGCGCTCGATCCGCAGGCATGGTTCTGACGATCGCAGCGGACGCGTTTTCTGGAGCAACATGAGTCACGATCCGAATTGCCTGTTCTGCAAGATCGCCGCAGGCGAGATCCCGAGCACGAAGGTGCACGAGGACGACGAATTCGTCGCGTTCCGCGACATCCGCCCGGCGGCCGAGACGCACGTGCTCGTGATCCCGCGCAAGCACCTGCCGACGCTGTCGGCGGTGGGCGAGGACGATGCGCCGCTGCTTGGTAGAATGATGGTGCTCGTCGCGCGACTGGCCGACCAGCTTGGCGTGGCCTACAGCGGCGGCGAAACCGGATTCCGCACGGTGATCAACACGGGGCCGGGTGGCGGGCAGGAGGTTTACCATCTGCATGCCCATATCCTGGCTGGCCCGCGTCCCTGGCACCGGATGGGTTGACGGCGCGGGGCGATTCCCGGGTCGATAGTCGAAGCCGGCGCACTGCCGGCGATTTGCGCCGCGAGCGGCGCGGTTGAGGAGAGTTTCATCATGGGTGGATTGAGCATTTGGCACTGGCTGATCGTGCTGCTGATCGTTGCGCTGGTATTCGGCACGAAGAAGCTGCGCAATATCGGCAGCGATCTGGGCAGTGCCGTGAAGGGCTTCAAGGACGGCATGAAGGAAGGCGAAGCGCCGCCGGACGCGCAACAGCTGCCGCGTTCGGGTTCGGTGAACGTCGATGCGAAGGAAACGTCGCGTTCGTCCGATTCACGCAAGGCGTAACGCCGGCACGCTGACGGACATCCGCGATGCTGGATCTTGGTCTTTCGAAGATGGCGCTGATCGGCGTCGTCGCGCTCGTGGTGCTCGGCCCCGAGCGCCTGCCGCGCGTCGCGCGCACGGCGGGTGCGCTGCTCGGCCGTGCACAGCGCTATATCAACGATGTGAAGTCGGAGGTCGCGCGCGAGATCGAACTCGACGGGTTGCGTACGATGAAAAGCGACTTCGAGACGGCCGCGCGCAATGTCGAGAACACGATTCAGGACACCGTGCATCAGCACGAAACCGACCTGAAGGACTCGTGGAAAAAAGCGGTCGGCGTGACCGTTTCCGACGAATCGACGCCGGTGAGCGCGGATCTCGACGATTCTCTAGCGGCGGCGAGCGCTGATACCCCGGCCGCGCCGATCCCGCGCGGTTCCGCCGTGCTGGCGCAGAAGCGCCGGAACTGGCGGGTCAAGCAGGCGGCCATGCCCGTCTGGTACAAGCGCGCCACGACGCGCCGTACGCACGTGCAGTCCGGTGCCGCGCGTGTCGCGCGCCATCAGCCGGCGGTCTTGCGCCGGCCGGCGCGATTCTTCTGAGCTGCGCGCATGCGCGCTCGTCAATCCTCCAACCGAGGGCCGGTGTGAGCGACCCCCAGCAAAAGCCGGGCGAAGGCCCGCAAGAAACCTTCATTTCCCATCTCGTCGAGCTTCGCGACCGCATCATTCGGGCGGGGCTGGCCGTGATCGTCGTGTTCCTCGGGCTCGTCTACTGGGCGCCGGACATTTTCCGGCTGCTCGCGCGTCCGCTGATGGAAAACCTGCCGAAAGGCGGCAAGATGATCGTGACGGACGTGACCGGCTCGTTCTTCGTGCCGATGAAGGTCACGATGCTCGTTGCGCTCGTGATCGCGCTGCCGGTCGTGCTGTACCAGATCTGGGCGTTCGTCGCGCCGGGGCTGTACCAGCACGAGAAGAAGCTGGTCATGCCGCTCGTCGGCAGCAGTTACTTCCTGTTCCTGTGCGGGATGGCGTTCGCATACTTTTTCGTGTTTCCGACGATCTTCCGGGTGATGGCGCACTACAACACGCCGCTCGGGGCGGAAATGTCGACCGATATCGACAATTACCTGAGCTTCGTATTAGGGATGTTCATCGCGTTCGGGGTGACGTTCGAGGTGCCGGTCGTCGTCGTGCTGCTGGTTCGCATGGGCGTGCTGACGGTGAAGAAGCTCAAGGAGATCCGGCCCTACGTCGTCGTCGGCGCATTCATCGTCTCGGCGATCGTCACGCCGCCTGACGTGCTGTCGCAGCTGATGCTCGCGTTGCCGCTCGTGCTGCTGTACGAAGCGGGGATCATCGCGGCGCGGCTGCTGGTCCGCAAGCTGCCGGAAGCGGAAGCCGAGGAGAACGGCGAAGCGGCGAGTTGACGGCGCATCGGGCGACAGCGGCCAGCGAGCCTGCCGTCGTCAGCCGGGGAACGGGCCAGCCGGCCGCCCCGCGCGACAAACAAAAAGGGCAGCCGGCCGGCTGCCCTTTTTTCTGCCACGATGCGCGCGGCGTCATTCGGTATCGCTGTCCTGCTGATCGGCCGCCTGCTTTGGCGGCGGCGGTCGCTTGCCGATCACGACATTGAGGTTGAGTTCCTTGCCCTTGCGGACGACGTGCACCTTGGCTGTCGCGCCCGGCTTGATCTGTGCGACAACGTTGAGCAGCTTCGTCGTATCGCCGATGTCCTCGCCGTTGACCGACACGAGGATGTCGCCCGGACGGATGCCGGCCTTGTCCGCCGGGCCGCCTTGCAATACGCCCGCGACGATCGCGCCCGACTTCTGCTGCAAGCCGAACGACTCGGCGATTTCCGGCGTGACGTCCTGCGGCTCGACACCGATCCAGCCGCGTGTGACCGAGCCCGTCGTGATGATGCTTTCGAGCACGGTGCGGGCGGTCGACACCGGAATCGCGAAGCCGATGCCCAGCGAGCCGCCGGAGCGCGAATAGATTGCCGTGTTGATCCCGAGCAGGTTGCCGTTGACGTCGACGAGCGCCCCGCCGGAATTGCCCGGGTTGATCGGTGCGTCGGTCTGGATAAAGTTCTCGAAGGTGTTGATGCCGAGGTGATTGCGGCCGAGCGCGCTGATGATTCCCATCGTGACCGTCTGGCCGACACCGAACGGGTTGCCGATCGCGAGCACGACGTCGCCGACGCGCGCCTGATCGGCGCGGCCGAGCGTGATCGTCGGCAGATCGGGCAGATTGATCTTCAGCACGGCGAGATCCGTTTCCGGATCGATACCGATCACTTTTGCGGTCGCGGTGCGGCCGTCGGCGAGCGCGACCTCGATCTGGTCCGCGCCGTCGACCACGTGCTGGTTGGTTAGAATGTAACCTTCAGGACTCACGATAACGCCCGAGCCAAGGTTGGACGCCGGCTCGTCCTGCTGCTTGCGCGCGTTGCGGTCGCCGAAGAAGTAGCGGAACAGCGGATCCTTGGCGCGCGGATCGGCCGGCAGCGAGCCGTCCTTGCTGGAAAACACGTTGACGACGGCCGGCATGGCCTTTTGTGCGGCATCCGCGTAAGAAGATGGCGCAGGTGCGCCGCCGATGCCCGGTGCGACTTCGCGCAGCGCGACAATCGGCGTGGCGAGCTGCTTGCCGAGCTGTCCTTGCCGTTGCAGCCATTGCGGCTTGAGCGTCACGACGATGAACATCAGCGCGAGCAGCACGGTGACCGCCTGCGCGAAGAACAGCCAGAAGCGTCTAAGCATCTGAATGGACTAGAGGATTATATGGATCGGATCGAACTTGAATTGTACTTGAACAATACCCTTGAAACTGCGCGCTTCAAGGACTATTGCCCGAACGGTCTGCAAGTCGAGGGCCGTCGCAAGATCGAAAAGATCGCGACCGGCGTGACCGCGTCGGTCGCGCTGCTCGAAGCGGCGCTCGAATGGGGGGCGGATGCCGTGCTGGTCCATCACGGCTATTTCTGGCGCAACGAGGCGCCGCAGATCACCGGTCGCAAGTACCGGCGTCTGAAACTGCTGCTCGCGAACGACCTGAACCTGTTCGCGTTCCATCTGCCGCTCGACGCCCACCCCGAATTCGGCAACAACGCGCAGCTCGGCGCGAAGCTCGGGCTGATCGGCGATTCGCGTTTCGGGGAAGGCGACCTCGGCTGGATGGCGACGCTGCCGATGCCGGTGACGCTCGAGCACTTTGTCGCGAAGGTGGAGAACACGCTCGGCCGTACGCCGCTCGTGCTCGGCGATCCGGATATGCAACTGCGTCGCATCGCGTGGTGCACGGGCGCGGCGCAAAGTTACTTCGACGCCGCGATCGACGCGGGCGCGGACGTGTTCCTGACCGGCGAGGTGTCGGAGCCGGTGACGCACGCAGCGGCGGAGAGCGGCGTGGCATTCGTTGCGGCGGGGCACCATGCGACCGAGCGCTACGGCATCCAGGCGCTCGGCGACCATTTGTCCGAGCAATTCGGTCTCGAACACCTTTTTATCGATATTCATAACCCGGTCTGAACGAACCGGATTGCTGCGACGCGTCGAAATTCCGGAATGTGGCGAACGCTTAAAAGAGCAATGATTTAATTGCTCCGATAGTGCGGGGAAACCCTTAACTATCAAACACTTCGAAGGGATTTTCATCTCCGGGCCTTGTAAATGGCGACTCCATTCGAGCAAACTAGCGGCGGAATGGAAAGTCGTGACGGAAAATCCAACTCAGAAGTGGGGCGTGTGATGCGAGACAAGGAAGAGAAACGCGTCGACAGCAGCCGCCGTACCTGGCTGATTGCGACATCCGTAGTAGGTGGCGTGGGGGGAGTCGCCGCCGTCGTACCATTCGCGGCGTCGATGGCGCCGTCGACCAAGGCAAAAGCGGCCGGCGCGCCGGTCGAAGTCGATATCGGCAACCTGAAGCCGGGCGAACTGCTGACCGTGGCCTGGCGCGGCAAGCCTGTCTGGGTGCTGAACCGAACCGATGCGATGCTCTCCGATGTGGTCAAGGCCGACAAGGAAGTCGCCGATCCGACCACGAAATCTCCCTATTCGATGCCGTTGCCCCCGTATTGCGCGAATGAATATCGCTCGCGGGCCGATCGCAAGAACATTCTCGTCGTCATGGCGGTGTGCACGCACCTCGGTTGCACGCCGTCGCAACGCTTCGTGCCAGGGCCGCAGCCGAACCTGCCGGACGACTGGCCGGGCGGGTTCCTGTGCCCGTGCCACGGTTCGACCTACGATCTGGCAGGCCGCGTCTTCAAGAACAAGCCGGCCCCGCAGAATCTCGATGTTCCGCCCTACATGTTCACGTCGGCAAACACGCTCGTGATCGGCAGGGACGAGAAAGGAGAAGCGTAAATGGCGACGGAACACAACGAAGTCACCACGGCAGGTCTCGCCGAAATGGCGGCGAAACACGGGGAAGTCACCACGACAGGTCTCACCGGCTGGATCGATGCGCGCTTTCCGTGGACGCTCACGCTCAAGAAGCATGTGACCGAGTACTACGCGCCGAAGAACTTCAACTTCTGGTATTTCTTCGGCTCGATTGCGCTGCTCGCGCTCGTGAACCAGATCGTCACCGGGATCTTCCTGACGATGAACTACAAGCCCGACTCGGCGCTCGCGTTCGCGTCGGTCGAGTACATCATGCGCGAAGTGCCGTGGGGCTGGCTGATCCGCTACATGCACTCGACGGGCGCATCGATGTTCTTCGTCGTCGTCTATCTGCACATGTTCCGCGGGCTGCTGTACGGCTCGTACCGCAAGCCGCGCGAACTCGTGTGGATCTTCGGCTGCGCGATCTTCCTGTGCCTGATGGCCGAGGCGTTCTTCGGCTATCTGCTGCCCTGGGGCCAGATGTCGTTCTGGGGGGCGCAGGTGATCGTGAACCTGTTTTCGGCGATCCCGTTCATCGGCCCGGATCTGTCGCTGTGGATTCGCGGCGACTACGTTGTATCCGACGTCACGCTGAACCGTTTCTTCGCGTTCCACGTGATCGCGATTCCGCTCGTGCTGATCGGCCTCGTGATCGCGCACCTCGTCGCGCTGCATGAAGTGGGCTCGAACAATCCGGACGGCATCGAGATCAAGGCGAAGAAAAACGCGGACGGCATCCCGCTCGACGGCATCCCGTTTCATCCGTACTACTCGGTGCACGACTTCCTCGGCGTGTGCGTATTCCTGATCGTGTTTGCGATGATCGTGTTCTTCGCGCCGGAAATGGGCGGCTACTTCCTCGAGTCGAACAACTTCATCCCGGCGAACCCGCTGCAGACGCCGCCCGAAATCGCGCCGGTCTGGTATTTCACCGCGTTCTACGCGATGCTGCGTGCGACCACCGACCCGTTCAAGATCGTCCTGATGATCGTGATCGCGGCGCTCGGCGTGCTCGCGCTGATCCGCGCGCGCGGCAAGTGGAAGATCGGGTTGCCGGTGCTGGCCGCGGCGATCGTCATGTTCATGTACCTGACGGAATCGAAATTCTGGGGTGTCGTCGTGATGGGCTCGGCCGTGGTGTCGATGTTCTTTTTGCCGTGGCTCGATCGCAGCCCGGTGAAGTCGATCCGTTACCGGCCGCTATTCCACAAGGTGTTCCTCGGGATCTTCGTCGCCGCGTTCCTGACCCTCGCATTCCTCGGCACCCGGCCGCCGTCGCCTGTCGGGACGGTGATCGCGCAGGTGTGCGCGCTGATCTATTTCGCGTTCTTCCTCGGCATGCCGGTCTGGACGCCGCTTGGCACGTTCAAGCAGCCGCCGGAGCGGGTGCGCTTCAAGCCCCATTAACGTGAGCGAGGAGAGGACGACATGAAAAAACTGCTTTCGACGCTCGCGCTGATCGGTGCGACAGCCTGTGCGCTGCTGGCGGCGCCCGTGTCGGCCGCGGAGGGCAATTTTCCGCTCGACCGGGCGCCCGATAACACGGAAAATCTCGTTTCGCTTCAACACGGCGCGCAATTGTTTGTAAACTATTGCCTGAATTGCCACAGCGCGAACCTGATGCGCTACAACCGTCTGACGGATCTGGGGATATCCCAGAAGGAGATCGAGCAGAATCTCCTGTTTACGACCGACAAGGTCGGCAACACGATGTCCGTCGCGATGCGGCCCGACGACGCCAAGAACTGGCTGGGCGTGACGCCGCCCGATCTGTCCGTCGAGGCGCGCGCGCGCAGCCGCGACTGGCTGTATACGTATCTGCGGAGCTTCTACCGCGACGATACGCGGCCGACGGGCTGGAACAATGCGGTATACGAAAACGTCGGCATGCCCCATGTGATGTGGCAGTTGCAGGGGCAGCGCATCGCAAAATTCGAGGAAAAGACGGACGAGGAGACGGGCGAGAAGGCGCGCACGCTCGTCGGCTTCCAGCAGGTGAGCCCCGGAGCGCTGTCGCCGGTGGATTATGATGCTGCCGTGGCCGACCTGGTGGCGTACATGACATGGATGTCCGAACCCGCCCAGCAGCTTCGCAAGCGCCTCGGGGTCTGGGTGCTGGTGTTTCTCGGCGTCCTGACTTTCCTGGCCTGGCGGCTCAATGCCGCGTACTGGAAAGATATCAAGTAATCACGCCTGACCGGCGTGGGGCCGGCGCAAGGATGAATCCGCGGAAGGGTTCTGCTGCGCGCTGGCCCTCGGCTTTTTTGAGGAAACGCAAATATGATGGTTCTGTATTCCGGCACAACTTGCCCGTTCTCCCAGCGTTGCCGGCTGGTGCTGTTCGAGAAGGGCATGGATTTCGAGATTCGCGACGTCGACCTGTTCAACAAGCCGGAAGACATCTCGGTGATGAACCCGTACGGCCAAGTGCCGATCCTCGTCGAGCGCGACCTGATCCTGTACGAATCGAACATCATCAACGAGTACATCGACGAGCGCTTCCCGCACCCGCAACTGATGCCGGCCGATCCGGTGCAGCGCGCGCGTGCACGCCTGTTCCTGCTCAACTTCGAGAAGGAGCTGTTCGTCCACGTGAGCACGCTCGAGAACGAGAAGGGCAAGGCTGCGGAGAAGATCCACGAGAAGGCGCGCCTCGCGATTCGCGATCGCCTGACGCAGCTCGCGCCGATCTTCGTGAAGAACAAGTACATGCTCGGCGAAGAGTTCTCGATGCTGGACGTCGCGATCGCGCCGCTGCTGTGGCGCCTGGATCACTACGGCATCGAACTGTCGAAGAACGCGGCGCCGCTGATGAAGTACGCGGAGCGGATTTTCAGCCGTCCGGCGTATATCGAAGCACTGACGCCTTCCGAAAAGGTCATGCGTCGTTAACGGCGTGACGGGGCGGGCGGCGCGGTTTGCGCGCCCTCGCTCCGGTTCGAGGATTGTGATGCAAGAGATTTCAACGAAGCCTTACCTGCTGCGCGCGCTGTACGAGTGGTGCACCGATAACGGTTACACGCCGCATATCGCGGTGAGAGTCGACAATTCGACGCGCGTGCCGCGTCAGTTCGTGCGCGACGGCGAGATCGTGCTCAACATCAGCTTCGAAGCGACGAGCCAGCTGCAGATGGGCAACGAGTGGATCGAATTCACCGCGCGTTTCTCCGGCAAGGCGCACAAGATCGAGATTCCGGTGGCGAACGTTCTGGCGATCTATGCCCGCGAGAACGGGCAGGGAATGGCGTTCCAGGTCGATGTGGTCGCACAGGAAGGTGAGGATTCGGGCGCGTTCGACAGTGAGGATGTCACCGAAGACTCGAGCGGCGATCGTGAGCCGTCAGCCGGGCTGACGCCGGTGAGCGGCGGCGGTGCGACGAATGAAGAACCGTCGGAAGGCGCGAGCGAGCCGCCGAAATCTGACGGCGACGGTTCGAAGAGCGGAAGACCTCGCCTCAAGATCGTGAAATGAGGTAGAATCTCTCGCTTAGCCGGCTTAGCTCATCTGGTAGAGCAGTTGATTTGTAATCATCAGGTGGCGGGTTCGAGTCCTGCAGCCGGCACCAATAAAATCAAGGGGTTACGCGAGTTTCGTGTAACCCCTTGATGCTTTTTGGGCCCTCCCGGTACAGTATTGGTACACTGCGCCATCGCGAGGGCATCATGGCCGTCATCCAAAAACGAGAATCAGGCAACTGGAAAGCCATCGTTCGCAAGAACGGTTGGCCGACCACGATCAAGACTTTCCGCACCAAACGCGATGCCGAGGATTGGGCACGTCGGACCGAGGATGAGATGGTTCGGGGTGTCTACCTGTCGCGTGCTCCCTCCGAAAAGCTCACGGTTTCGGCTGCGCTGAAGCGGTACATGGAAGAGGTGTCGGTCACCAAGAAGGCGACCACGCAGCGCAGCGAGCGCTTTACCTCGCAGCACTTGGCTGCATTCTTTGGGAAGTATTCGATGGCGGCCGTCAGTGCCGAGCTCGTCGCGAAGTACCGCGACGAGCGGTTGTCGACCGGCAAGTCGAACAACACCGTGCGGATCGAGCTGGCGATGCTTGGGCATCTGTTCCGGGTGGCGATTCAGGAGTGGGGGATCGGCCTGACGTTCAATCCAGTCGCCAACATCCGGAAACCTAGCCCCGGTGCTGGCCGGGATCGGCGCTTGACGCCAGAAGAGCAGCAACGGCTTTTCGCGGCCGCCGATGCCCATAGCAATCCGATGCTCGGATGGATTGTGCGGTTGGCCGTCGAAACCGGTATGCGCTCATCTGAGATCACGGGCCTGCGCCGCTCACAAGTCGATCTGAACCGCCGGGTTGTCACCCTCAAGGACACCAAGAATGGCTCCGCGCGCTTGGTTCCGTTGACTCGCGTGGCGGTCGAAATCTTGCGCTCAGCGCTGGACAATCCTATCCGGCCGATTGACGTCGATCTCCTGTTCTTCGGGGAGCCGGGGCGAGACGGAAAACGCAAGCCCTACGTGTTTCAGAAGCTCTGGGCGAGCATCGTGCAGACAGTTGGCTTAGCCGACTTACATTTTCACGATCTACGCCACGAGGCCGTGAGTCGGCTCGTCGAAGCCGGGCTGAGCGACCAAGAGGTCGCTTCGATCAGCGGACACAAGTCGATGCAGATGCTGAAGCGATACACCCACCTTCGCGCAGAGGATCTTGTTGAGAAGCTGGATCGGGTTCAGCAGCCCGCATAGTCGGTTGAGGTAAGAATAATAATATTCTTATTCTTCTTATTATTTGACGGACATCGGCAAGATCTCGCGTTAAGAGTGCATGCGTTCTCGCATGCGAGAAATCCGGTTGCCGGCGTCGAGCGTCGGGAGTGTCCCGCCACAAACGGAGGGCAGAGGGGGCCCCTTTGGGGAATTGGAAGCGTTGCTGCGCATCGGGCCGTTGTCGCGCGGCTAGCGCGGCCGGCGGGACCGAGCAGCGGGTATGGCCGGCGCGGCTGCTGTCGTCGCATACTGGCCCG
>NZ_JAHACR010000420.1 GCF_018375725.1 Burkholderia sp.
ATAGAAGCCGTGAACCTTGTTGTATTCGACGCGTAGGTTCGCGATGCCGGTGCGCGTGCGCTCGCGCGCTTCGAGATCGCTCATGATGTGCTCCAATGGTTGAGGGTGCCCCGACCCGCGTCGGACTGAGTTCCGGCGAACCGGCGGAGGATCCGACTTCCAGAACGTCCGAGGCTGCCGGGGTTGTCGCACTCGCCGGCTTGCGGACCGCGCAAAGCAAAAAGCCCGCTGGCGGATGCCAAGCGGGCTTCGGGAATCGATTCGGTTTTCTGTGGACGCAACTCGTCCAACTGGTGCGGATCATATGGCAATTTCGAGCGCTTTACAAGTAGCGCGCTCAAGCAAACCGGCCGCGACCATCTGCGGGCAGAGAATGGCCTTCGCGCGCTTATACTCCGCTTCCACGCCGTCGCCTTCCATGCGCGGACTCGACCAGACGTTCGCTCCAGAAGCAAAGTTGCGCATCGCCGTGTTGATCGCAATGCGCGCTTGTAGATCGAGTTTCTGGATCATCGGCTCGACGACTTTTCCGACAGTCTTCTTCAGCTGCCAGTCGACCTCTTCGTTCAGCTCTTCGTATTCCATCCATTGACGGCTCGACCGGAACCCGGCGGTGCTGCTGTCGAAGGCATGATAGTCGACGCCAGGGTTGTAGCCTTGGCTCCATTCGTACCAATCGAGTAGAAGTTCGTCGATTCGATCCATGCTTGCCCCGGATATTTCGGTTGAGATTTGAAGCGGTTGCATTACTGGGTGATGCGAACTAGCCTCGGAGAGGCTACCGGCATTGATCAATTCCATCGGTCACACACACAAGTCCCATTGAAGATCGCCGCTCGCGATGAATGCGGCCAGCGATCGCCGGTTTTCTTTCACCGTCGCCTCGACGCGATACGTACCGTCAGCATTCCAGCCACGCGCCGCCGCGAACGGGCGGTATTTCTCGGGTAGCTCGACATCGGCGAAGATGAACGCGCCACCAGTCTCAGGCTCGATCACGGGCCCGATGACGCGCTTCACAATGCATTCGAATTTCTCGTACCCCTCGATCGATGCAAACGGCAGCGTCATGCGCACGAGCAGCCTCATCCGTAGAGCCTCTCCAGCGTCGCGTTCAACAGGTCGATCTGCGTCACCTTCAAGATGCGCAGGTATGCCTGATCGCCGTGCACGCCGTTCTTGCCCTGGTGGCAGTCGTCGTGACAGAGCGGCACCGTGCAGAAGTCGCCGGCGCGCTGCGCGCCGCCGTGGCCGACGCGCACGTGGTGAACATCCGTCTTGCTGGTTTGCTTCCGGCCGAGCAGGTAGCAGCAGATGCACTCCATGTTCGAGATCCGGCCCATGTGCTCGCGTTCGCGCTTATTCGGTCGATGGCTCATGCAGTCACCTGCGCGATGAGCGATGCGAAGTGATTGCCAGGCTCAGTGCGCGCAACGCGCGCGATCATCCGCTTGCGCGACTTATGGCGGCGCTCGACCGCGGCCTTGTCGCGCTTCGGGCGCTTCTTGCATGACAGATCGCCGCGCGCCCATACCGCGTTTTCGCGGCCGCCGTGCGCGCGCGCCGGAAACTCCCAGTCCTTCACGTAGAGCAGCTTCGGCTCGCCGCGCAGCTCGTGTGCATCGCGCATCACGCGAATGGCGCAGTTGATGTTCTGGATCGCCACGCCGAGGTAATCGGCAATCTCGCGGGCGCTCATTGGGCCGATGGTTTCGAGCAGGTTGAGCACAAGCGGCCCCGTCGATGGTTTGCGTCCGAGCTTCGCCATCAGAACACCTCCCGAACCCACTCACCTTTCACGCGCCGCACGGCGATGAACAGGTAGTGCGGGTATAGCTCGGCGGCGACCTTGATCTTCACGCGGGCGTCGTCGGTCCAATGGCCCTTCACCTCGTGGATCTCGCGTGCTCCGTCCGGCAGCACGATCGCGAAGTCGGGCGTGTACCAGGTGCGGTCGGCGAGCCGCAGCTTCAGCGATTCGAACTTGAATTCGACGATCTCTCCGCAGTGCACGCTAGCGGCGAGCAGCTCGGCATATGCGGCCTCGGTCTTGTTCATGCGGCCGGCCGGCAGTCGGCCGAGTGCCTGCATGCGCTGTAACGGCGTCGGAGCCGGCGCGCCGCCGACCAGCCGCGCGGTCGCCGCGTCGAGCGGTACCGGGCCGGCCGCAGCGAGCCGCGCCGCCGTGTCAGCAACCATGCCGCGCACGCGCGCGGTGCCGAACACGCCGCCGGTGATCGCGCTCTCGGGATAACGGAGTGCGTTCTTGCTCATGACGCGTAGTCGTCCGCAGGCAGCAGCTCTTCGCCAAGCTGCGCGCGCACCCAGGCATAGAACCGCTCAGAACCGGACTTCTCGGCATGCTTCATGACGTAATCGATCCATGGCCCCCGGCCACATGCCCGCGCAACCAGCACTCGGTACGAATGCATGTTCTCGTCGGCGTGCCGCGCACGAAATCCGACGGCTGCGCCGCGGCGCTCAACGGCTTCGGACGACAGCCACCACTCCGGATCAGCGGCTTGCGCGCCCACGTCGCCTTCGGCAGGCGGCAGCGGATCCTGCCAGCGCTTCTGGTTCAAGTACGTCAGCGGAGCGGGCTCAAAGCCATCCCGCCATTGCTGCGTCAGCTTCATGGCCTCGGTGTGCGCGAGAACCACAGACGCCGACTCGTCGAGCGCCGCGCGCTTCCATCGCTTCTCGCATTCAGCCTTCGCGACCTTCCGCGACGTACGCGGCCACGCCGACCACCAGCGCTCAAACGGCGT
>NZ_JAHACR010000421.1 GCF_018375725.1 Burkholderia sp.
CGGATCCTCGGTGTCGAACTGCCGCGACGAGCCGATCAGCAACTGTCCGGTCGGGCGCGGCTGCACGTTGAATGCGACCGACGTACCGTCGCTCGCATGCGCGCTCGCCGCGTAGCCGAGCTCGACGAGCTGGTGCGACACCTGTCCCGGATAACGGTCGGTGATCAGCAGATGCCCCTTTTTCGGCCGCAACGGCAATTCGGGGAGCAACGTGCGCGCCGCGACACCGTTTGCGACCACGACCCGCCCGGCATGCAGCGTCTCGCCGCCCGCCAGCGTCACGCTCGGGCCGTCGACCGCAATGGCCTTCGCGTTGCGCCGCGTGATGCCCGGACGACGATGCAGCAGCCAGTTCGCCGTCACTGGCGCATAGAGAATGCCGTCGCCAGGAATCCTGAGCGCGCCGCCAAGACCACAACGCAGCATCGGTTCCAGCGCAGCGAGCGCGCCGCCGTCGATCAGTTCGCCTGCCACGCCATGCGCGGCGAGCGTCGCCTGCTTCGCCCGCGCGAGATCCATTTCATGCGAATCGGCGGCGAGCCACAAGGTTCCGCAGTTGCGGTATGCGCAGCCGTCCGGCATTGCCCCGCTCAACGTTCGCCACAGCTCGATCGAGTAATGGCTGAGCGCCAGTTCGGCCGCGTTGTCGTCCATCGCGACGAGATGGCCCATGCCGGCGCCGGTCGCCCCGCCGCTTTCGTCGTCGAGCACCAGCACGCGCAGGCCGCGCAGCGCGAGTTCGTGCGCACAGGCCGCGCCGACGATGCCGGCGCCGATCACGATGACGTCGGTATGCGCGGCACTCACGACACGATGCCCCAGCCGAACGGATCGTCGTCCTCGATCAGGAGCGTCGCTTCCGCGCTCAGGTACGCGCGGCCGCGGATCGTCGGCACGATGCCGCCTTCTGCCGGGACATAGCTCGCCTGAAACACGCTGCCGATCACGCTCGCCTGCTGCCACACGACACCCGGCGCGAGCGTGCCGTCCGCCGCGAGGCACGCGAGCTTCGCGCTCGTGCCGGTGCCGCAGGGCGAGCGATCGTACGCGAGGCCCGGGCACAGCACGAAGCTGCGGCTGTCGTACTCGGAATCGTCGGCAAACAGCTCGATATGGTCGATTTCGCCGCCGTTCGCGCCGGTGATGCCTGCGCGTTCGAGCCCATCGCGCACCGCGGATGCATAGGCGGTCAGCGCCGCGACGTTGTCGCCGGCGATGCACTGCCCGTGATCGCTGATCAGGAAGAACCAGTTGCCGCCCCACGCGATGTCGCCGACGACAGGGCGATGACCCGGCACATCGACGACGACGTCTTCGCGATATCGGTAAGCGAGCACGTTGCGCACGCTGACCGACAGGTCGTCGTGCAGCGTCGCCTCGACCGTGCCGACCGGCGTCTCGATCCTGTGCACGCCGGGCTGGATGCGTCCCATGTGGTGCAGCGTGCGCACGACGCCGATCGTGCCGTGCCCGCACATGCCGAGATAGCCGGTGTTGTTGAAGAAGATCACGCCGGCCGCCGCATCGGGCGCGACCGGCTCGCACAGCAGCGCGCCGACCAGCACGTCGCTGCCGCGCGGCTCCAGCATGCACGCGGTACGCCAGTTGTCGTGCTCGCGCGCGAGCACATCACGCCGTTCGGCCATCGAGCCGTTGCCGAGCGACGGGAAGCCGGACACGACGAGCCGCGTGGGTTCGCCGCCCGTGTGCGAATCGATGATGTGAATGCGCTTCATCCTGCGTTGTCCGAAAGTGGGGAAAGGAGCACAGCTTCCTCCGTCGCGCGTCCGGCCGCTTGTGATTTTTAGATATGCGCGGCGACGAAATCGGCATAGTGCGCCGGCCGTCCGGCGTTCGAATCGCGACTATGCCGATTTCGTCATTCTGATCCGGGAAAGGACTCAAGCGCGACGGGCATTTGCACGGCGATACTCATCCCCACACCGACAGCCGTCGGCGACCGACATACACGTAGGAGATTGCAGTGAGCCGAAACGCGATTCAATGGAGCGGGGTCTTTCCCGCCGTCACCACCCAGTTCAAGCGCGATTTTTCCCTCGACATCGACGCCACGCATCGCGTGGTGAAGAACCTGGTCAAAGATGGCGTGTCGGGTCTCGTCGTCTGCGGCACGGTCGGCGAGAACACGTCGCTGACGACGAACGAAAAGCTCGCGGTCATCGAAGCCGCGCGCGACGCCGCCGCGGGCCAGGTGCCGGTGATTGCCGGCGTCGCCGAGTTCACGACCGAGTTCGCACGCAATACCGTCCGCGAAGCGCAGCGCGTCGGCGTCGACGGCGTGATGGTGATGCCCGCGCTCGTCTATTCGGCAAAGCCGTACGAAACCGCCGCGCACTTCCGCTCGGTCGCATCGGGCACCGACCTGCCGGTGATGATCTACAACAACCCGCCGATCTATAAGAACGACGTGACGCCGGACGTGCTGATCGCGCTGCAGGATTGTGAAAACATCGTCTGCTTCAAGGATTCGTCGGGCGATACGAGCCGCTTCATCGACCTGCGCAATGCGGTCGGCGATCGCTTCGTGCTGTTCGCGGGCCTCGACGACGTGGTCGTCGAGAGCGTCGCGGTCGGCGCGCAGGGCTGGGTGTCGGGCATGTCGAACGCATTCCCGAAGGAAGGCGAAACGCTGTTCCGCCTGGCAAAGCAGAAACGCTACGACGAAGCGCTCGCGCTGTATCGCTGGTTCATGCCGCTGCTGCACCTCGATGCGCGCCCGGATCTCGTGCAGTGCATCAAGCTGTG
>NZ_JAHACR010000422.1 GCF_018375725.1 Burkholderia sp.
CCTTCCACCCCGCGTACGCGCAATTGCGGATCGACGACCTGCGCATCGACCGCCTGACGATCCACGACGCCGGTTCGACCACCGTACTCGACAATCTCGCCCTGAACGGCCGCAGCGACGGCCGTCATCATCAACTCGCATTGCGCCGGCTCGACACGCCGTTCGGCGCGCTGACCGCGCGTGCGAAGCTCGACGGGATGCGGCCGTTCGCGCTGACGGGCGACGTGACCTACGCGGGCAAGCTGGCCGACGAGCCGGTCGACGCGCGTGCGCGCGTGTCGGGCTCGCTCGCGGCGCTGACCGCCGATGTCAACGCGAACGGTCTCAAGCTGAGCGGGCGCGCGCACGTCGAGGCCGCGCCGTTCTCGGCCGTGCCGCTCACGCGCGCGTCGCTTGCGTTCGATCACGTGAATCCGCAGGCGATCTCGCCGGGCGCGCCGGCCGCCGATCTCGCGGTGCGCGCGGCACTCGCCCCGGCGCCGGCCGACCCCGCGCATCCGCGTGCGTTCGCGGTGACGGGCCCGGTATCGATCGTCAATGCGAAGCCCGGCACGCTCGGCGAACATCTGCTGCCGGTCGCCGAGGCGCATGCGAACGTGCGGCTCGACGGACATGCGCAGCGCGTCGACGGGCTGACCGTGGCGCTGATCCGTGGCGGCAGCGTGACGGGCGGCGGCGCGCTCACGGCCGGCAAGGGCCGGTTCGACCTGAAAGTCGTCAATCTCGACCTGAATGCCTTTGTCGCCAAGCTGCGGCCGATGCGGCTCGGCGGGCCGGTCGGCATTGCGCTTGCGGGCAACACCAAAACGGTCGATTTCGACCTGGCCGACCCGGCGCTTGGGCTTGGCGCGCGCGCGAAGATCGCGCTGACGCCGCAGCAGACCGTACTGACCGACACGCGCGTCAGCGCGGGCAAGGGGCATATCGACCTGACGGGCGTATTCCGTCACGACGCGCATGCGAGCTATGACGCGAAGGCGACGCTGACCGGTTTCGATCCGCTGCTGCTGGCCGCAATGAATGCCCCGAAGGCGGCCTCCGGCCGCGCGGGCGCCGCCAAACCCGCACCTGCGCGGCGCGGCGATACGCGGGTCAACGGCGTGTTGACCGCGTCCGGCGCGTTCGAGCCGGGATTCTCGACGAAGGCCACGTTCAAGCTCGGCGACAGTCTGTACGACGGCGTGCCGCTGACCGGACAGGGCGTCGTGCAACTCGCCGGCGCGCGGATCCTGCTGAGCAACGCGACGCTGTCGATTGCAGGCAACCGCGTCGATCTGCATGGCAGTTTCGGCGCGCCTGGCGACCGGCTGCGCTTTGCGGTCGATGCGCCGCAGCTCGACCGTCTCGGTTTCGGCATCGCGGGGCTCGTCGAGGCGCAGGGCGATCTGACCGGCAGCTTTTCGCACCCGAATATCGCCGGCACCTACAAGGCCGCCGGCGTCGTCTTCGGCGATAACCGGATCGGCGCCGCGCAGGGCCGTGCCGATATCCGCGACGGCGCGCACGGTGCGCTCGTCTTGACCGCCGATGCGAGCAATGTGGTGCTCGGCTCGATCCAGTTGAAGACATTGCGCGCGAACCTCGACGGCACGCGCGCGAAGCACACGCTCGACGCGTCGGCAGTTGGCATGGCCGATGGCCGCGTGATCGACCTGACGGTCGCGGCGCACGGCGGGTTGGTGGAGGGCCGCGACGGAACCGGCTGGGGCGGCACCGTGACACGCCTCGCCAACCGCGGCACGCCGGCCTTCGCGCTGCAGGCCCCGCTGAGCGTGTCGGCGGCTGCCGGGCGCGTGACGCTGGGTGCCGCGCGGCTGACGCTGGAAGGCGCGGCGATCGACCTGAAGTCGTTCGCGTTCGACCACGGCCAGCTGCGCTCCGCGGGCACGGTCAACGGTTTTTCGGTCGCGCGCTTCCTCGAGGTGCGCCGGGAACTGACCGGCAAGCGGCCGCCCGTGCGCACCGACGTCATGCTCGATGCGGACTGGGATTTCTCGCTCGGCGCCACCGCGACCGGCTATCTGCAGGTCAAGCGGCGCAGCGGCGACGTGACGGTCGAAACGGCGCGCGGCATTGCGTCGCTCGGCCTGGCCGACCTGTCCGCGCGTGCCGTGTTCGGCGCGGGCAACCGGTTGAACGTGAGCGTGCAAGGGAAGGCGAGCCGGGTCGGCACCGTCGACGCGAGCGTCGCGGTCCCGTTCGCCCCGCGCGATGGCGTGCTGGCGCTCGCGGAGGACGGTGCGTTGTCCGGCCGCATCGACGCGGACATTCCGTCGCTGAAGGCGACCGGCAACCTGTTCGGGCCGAGCTATCTGCTCGGCGGGCGCGCGGCGCTCAGGCTGACGGTCGCCGGCACGCCGGCAAAGCCGAACGTGTCCGGGCAGCTGACGGGCGACGACCTGTCGGCGACGCTCGTCGATCAGGGCGTGCAGCTGAAGGACGGGATCGTGCGCGTTAAGCTGTCGGAAAACCTCGTCGAATTCCAGCAGGTCGAGTTCCATGGCGGCAACGGCACGCTGCGCGCGATCGGCCGCGTGCGGCTCGACGGCGAGGCGCCTGACCTGACCGCGAGCATCGTGGCGGACAAGCTCGAACTGTTCGCCGCGCCGGACCGCAAGCTGTCGCTGTCGGGCAAGGCGACGGTCGCCAACGAAGGGCCGCGCGGCGCGCTCGCGATCGACGGCAAGTTCGTCGTCGACCGTGCGCTGTTCGACCTGCCGGTCATCTACTGCGCGGCCAA
>NZ_JAHACR010000423.1 GCF_018375725.1 Burkholderia sp.
CATCGCCACCCTGCTGACCGGCTGCGTCGTCGCACCCGATGCCGGGTACGGTTACGGCTACGGGCAGACCTACTATCCGAATTCCGGCTACGTCTACGGCCCGACGTATCCGGCGTACGGCACGATCAATATCTGGAGCGGCGGCGGTCGCGACCGGGATGGGGGCCGCGGCGATTTCCGCCGGGGCGACCGCGATCACGACCGCGGCGATCATGATCGCGACCGGGGCGGCCGTCGTGGCGACTGGAACGACTGGCGCGGCGGCGGACACGGCCACGGCGACCGTCACTGACAACGCAATTGCAACCGTTTGTATCTGCGCGCCCGGCGTCCGGCCTGCGTTTCTCCTGATGCTTCGCTATCCCGAAAGACGAGCGCGGCATGCTACGATTTTCCGGACCAAGGAGACGCCGCCATGCAACCGGAAATCGCCCGTCGCTTCGATGACGAATTCGCACCGCGCATTGCACACCTGATCGCCACCTTCCTGGCCGATCGTGTACATGTCGAAGTCGTTCCTTACAACGGGCACGGTCACCCGACGCGCGTGCGGATCAGCAACGTGCTGCACGAGCACACGCGCGGCTTCGCGCATCCGCTGAACATCGAAATGACGTGGGACGGCGACGAGATCGAACGGCTGATGGGGCCGGACGGCGCGGCGCGCTTCGAACGCTATCTGGCCGCGCTGCCGGGAAAGCTGACCGCCTGGCAAGCCGCGCGCCATGTCGATCTCAAGTCGCGCACGCAGGCCGACCCGCTCGTGCGGCTCGGCGGCCTCGATTTCGAAGGATGAGGGCGCGCGCCGCGGCCGCCGGCGGGGTCGCGAAACGCGGCCCGGTGATACACTCGGCCGATCCGCGCCGGCACGCGCCATCATCCGCGCAGCAGGCGCCTTTCATACTGTCGAAACCTATCAGGAGGCTCCATGGCTGAGTTCCGGCTCTGGACTGACGCATTTCCGGCAAACGGCTTCATGCCGAAAGCACAGGAATATCACCACGCCGGATTCGGCGTCGACGGCGGCAATCTTTCCCCCGCCCTGAAGTGGGAAAACCTGCCCGCCGGCACGAAGAGCATCGCAATCACCTGCTACGATCCGGACGCCCCGACGGGCAGCGGCTTCTGGCACTGGGTCGCCGTGAATCTCCCGGCCGGCACGACCAGCCTGCCGGAAGGCGCGGGCGCCGCCAGCGGCGCCGCGATGCCGCCGGGCACGGTGCAGGTGCGCAACGACTATGGCGACGAAGGGTTCGGCGGTGCCGCACCGCCCCGTGGCGACAAGCCCCACCGCTATATCTTCCGCGTCCATGCGCTGTCCGTCGACAGCCTGCCGATCACGCCGGACACGACCAACGCGATCGCCCGCTTCATGATCCACCTGAACCAGATCGCGTCCGCCGAATACACCGGCCTCTATCAGCTGAAGTAATTCCGGAGCAACCCGGCCGGCTGGACCGCGGTCCAGCCGCATCACACCGCATCGCGCCGCTCCGCGCAAATGGTTGTGCACACAACCGCTCTCCGCGATCTTCCGATGCCGCCACGCCACCCCGCCATGAATGCCGATACCGGCCTGCCGCTTCCGCAACGCTACCGGGCGATCGTCTGCGTCGCGCTGGGCATCACGCTCGCCGTGCTCGACGGCGCCATCGCCAACGTCGCGCTGCCGACCATCGCGCGCGACCTGCGTGCGAGCGACGCCGCGTCGATCTGGATCGTCAACGCGTACCAGCTCGCCGTCACGATTTCGCTGTTGCCGCTCGCGTCGCTCGGCGAACGGATCGGCTACCGGCGCATCTATATCGGCGGACTGGCGCTGTTCACCGCGGCGTCGCTCGGATGCTCGCTCGCAGGCTCGCTGCCGGAGCTCGCGGTCATGCGGGTGATCCAGGGCTTCGGCGCGGCGGGCATCATGAGCGTCAACGCCGCGCTCGTGCGCATGATCTATCCGTCGTCGCTGCTCGGCCGCGGGCTGTCGATCAACACGATGGTCGTCGCGCTGTCGTCCGCGCTCGGGCCGACGGTCGCATCCGCCGTGCTGTCGGTCGCGTCGTGGCCGTGGCTCTTCGCGATCAACGTGCCGATCGGCATCGCCGCCGTGGTCGGCAGCGTGCGCGCACTGCCCGCCAATCCGCGGCACGACGCGCCCTACGACACGCTGAGCGCGCTGATGAACGCATGCGTGTTCGGGCTGCTGATCGTGGCCGTCGACGGACTCGGTCACGGCGAACGCCATGCGTACGTCGCCGCGGAGATGGTGGTGGCCGGCGTCGTCGGCGTCTTCTTCGTCAAGCGGCAGTTGTCACAGCCGGCGCCGTTGCTGCCGGTCGACCTGCTGCGCATCCCGCTTTTCGCGCTGTCGATCTGCACGTCGATCGCCTCGTTTTCCTCGCAGATGCTCGCGTTCGTCGCGCTGCCGTTCTGGCTGCAGAACACGCTCGGCTTTTCGCAGGTGGCGACCGGCATCTACATGACGCCGTGGCCGCTCGTGATGGTGGTCGCCGCGCCGCTCGCCGGCATGCTGTCCGACCGCTACTCCGCAGGCACGCTCGGCGGCATCGGGCTGGCGCTGTTCGCCGCGGGGCTGCTGTCGCTTGCGACAATCGGCCCGCATCCGGGCACCGTCGACATCGTCTGGCGGATGGCACTGTGCGGCACAGGATTCGGCCTGTTCCAGACGCCGAACAACCGCGCGATCATGTCGTCGGCGCCGCGCATGCGCAG
>NZ_JAHACR010000035.1 GCF_018375725.1 Burkholderia sp.
AGCGGTGCGTCGGCCGGGGCCGGCGCGGAGGCCGCCGGCGCGCGGGAAGTCGAAACTTGAGTGAGATCCATGATGTTACCGGGAGACATCCTCAGAACCGCCGCCAGCCGGCGCGCGGGAAGCCGACGCCGCGGCGGCGTCGCGGGGTGCGGCGTGCAACACGGCGCCTGCCGCATCGCGCGTCTGCACGAATTCTTTCTCGAAATCGAAGGTCTTGCGGGCCGTGGACATGGCCATCACGACGTCGACACCCGAAGAACCGGCGTCCTTGAGCCAGAACCAGAGACGCCGCTCGCGGACGTAGAACATCGCGAAGATGCCGACGACCAGCAGCAGGCTGCCAAGATACACGAGATTCTTGCCGGGCGCGCGCGTCAGCTGGAATACCGAAGCTTGCACCTGCTTGAAGGCATCGAGCTGCAGATAGACCGGCGCGCCGTACAGGAAGCTGTCCGACAGTGCATTGATCGAACCCTGCACGAAACGGATCGTATCCGCACCCTGTTGCGCCGCCGGTTCTCCGGCGCGTTCGCGCGCGATCTGCCAGACCTCCCACATCGCGCCCTCCAGCATCCGCAGCATCAGGCCCGCCGCCTTCTCCTGCTCCGCCTTCGGCACCGAGCGGTCGATAAACGTCGCGACCGCCTGGAAGCCGCCGATCGGCTGGCCGTCAGCCGCGCGCCCGACGCTGTCGTCGCCCGCAGCAAAAAGTGTCAGAACTTTCGACGCGCTGTCCTGCAGACGCTCGCGCAGCGATGCGTCGGCACCCGGCAGCGAGCGCTGCGCGAAGCGCGCGGCGGCCTGCGCGCGCACGGCCGGATCCTCGAGCGCTGCCCGCAGACGCATCCATTCGCCGAGCGAATCCTGGCCGTCGGCCGGAATCCGCATGTAGCGGAACGGATCGTTCGGGCTCGCCCGCACGCCGGCGAGGAAAACCCGATCGCCGCCCATGTCGACGGGCAGCATGTAGTTGTTGAATTCGCGCGCCTGGCCGTCCTTGCCGCGCACCTTGTACTGCACCGACGGCCCGATGTTGTGGAGTTGCATCGGCTTCGACGACTTGGCGCCCGAGCCGAGCCGCTCGTCGAACGCTTCCTTCAGCGAATGCGTGGTCGCGACGCCGCGCACATCCGTCTTGCCGTTCGCGTCGGCCATGTTCTCGACATTGATCGCCCGGAAATCGGAGAACTCGATCGTCTCGCCGTCGGCGCCCGGCATCTGAAGCGGCACCGAATTGCCGATCACGCCTTGCAGCGGAAAGGTCTTCGTGCTGTCGCCCGTCATCGGATACGCGGTCATCTGCATCTGCGAGCCGCCGTCCTGGAAGCTCGACTGGTAGATCGACACGCCCTTGTACGTGAACGGCTTGTTGACCTCGACGCGCGCCGGAATGCGCTTGCCGGTCTCGCGGTCGATGACGACGATGTCGCTCGCGAAAAGCTTCGGCATCCCGGTCGTGTAGTAATCGACGATGAACTTGTTGAGCTGGATCGAAAACGGCAGATCCTGGATCAGCGAGCCGCTCGGCTGGTTCAGGATCGCGGTCGACACGAACTGGCCTTCCGGCACCCAAGCATAGCCGCGGAACGTCGGGTTCGACGCGGACAACCGATGGTCGGCGGAGATCTCGCTGATCGCCGCGCTCGTGTTGACGGGACTCTTCCCGAATATCCACATCTGGAATTTGATCGGCAGGTTGCTGTCGAGCAGGCCGCCGATGCAGATCACGACGATCGCGAGGTGCGCGGAGATATAGCCGATCTTCGTCATCGCGCCGCGCTTCGCCGAAATCAGCGTCGCGCCGCCGGTTTCGCGCACGACGTGCTTGTAGCCCGCCTTCGCGACGAAGGCGGACAGCGCCGTCGCCACCGACGCGCGCGTGCCGCTCACCGAGTATTCCGCCTTGTGATGGAAGGCGCGCAGGCTGCCCTCGCGGACCTTGTCCTTCCAGCTCTTCGCGTCGGCCAGCATCTTCGGCGCGTTGCGGATCACGCACAGCGAGATCGACACGACGAGGAAGAGCAGGATCAGCATGAACCACCACGCGCTGTACACGCTGTACAGGCCGAGCGAGCGGAAGATGTCGGCCCAGAACGGCCCGAACTGGTTCACGTAGTTCGGATATGGATCGTCCTGGGTCAGCACCGTGCCGACGATACTCGCGATAGAAAGCACCACGAGCAGCGCAATTGCAAAGCGCATCGAACTCAACAGCTCCACCGCACGCTTCGCCGCGCCCTGGCCCGGCCTCGACTCCATCCCCGACGTGATAACGCTCATTCAAACTCCGACTGACAACAAAAAAGGGCAAGGCGGCCGCAATGCTGCGGCGCCCCACCCTTTTCTTGTTCTGGCTCCGGCCGCCCGTCAGGCGTCCGGCTACTTCACCTTCGATCGATGCTCAGCGCAGGCCGGCGATGTAGTCCGCCACAGCCTTGATCTCGCCTTCGGACAGGCGCGACGCAATCTGATGCATCGGTTCGTTGTTGTTCCGCGCGCCCGCACCCTGCTGGAACGCGTTCAACTGGGCGACGGTGTAATCCGCCCATTGCCCCGACAGACGCGGATACTGCGCGGGAATGCCCAACCCTGTCGGGCCGTGGCAGCTCGCACACGCGGGCACGCCCTTTTCCGTGATGCCGCCCCGGTAGATCTTCTGGCCGACCGGCACGGTCGACGCGTCATGCGCGACGCCGAGCTTCGGCGCCTGCGAGGCGTAGTACGCCGCCACGTTGCGCATGTCCTGCTCGGTCAATGCGCTGGCGAACCCCACCATCACGGCATTGTTGCGCGCCGGCCGCTTCGCGCCCGGCTGCGCCTTGAAATCGTTCAACTGCTTGACCAGGTATTCGGGATGCTGGCCGGCCAGCTTCGGGAAACCGCCCGATGCGCTGTTGCCGTCGGCGCCGTGGCACGATGCGCAGACTTGCGCCGCGATCGCCTTGCCTCGATCCAGATCCGGCTTGGCCGCATCCGCCGCCGCTGCCGCCCCGACATAACCGGTGAACCCTGCTGCAACCTGAAGCACCATCAGAGACTTGCACAGTCGATTCATTCGCACACCCTGTTTCGTCTTGTGGGAATTTGAGGTTCTGCAATAAACGACGGCGATCAGTCTACCGCAGAAGCGCGCGAGGCAGGCGCCGCGACCTTCGGTCAAACCGGCGTATTGTACAATATCCCGTCGAAAGCCCCTGCCCGCCTATCGGGGCTACCCCGCCTCCACCCAGCGGCCCGTGCCGCCCGTCGCCCCTCTGGTTCCCATGGCCTTATTGCTCCATCAAGCCCGCTTTCTCACGACCGTCAACCACCTTCGCGACCTGCCGTCGACGGTGCAGCCGGAAATCGCGTTCGCGGGCCGCTCGAATGCCGGAAAATCGACGGCGATCAACGTGCTGTGCAACCAGAAGCGCCTCGCGTTCGCCTCGAAAACGCCCGGCCGTACGCAGCACATCAACTATTTCTCGGTCGGCCCGGCCGCCGAGCCGGTCGCGAATCTCGTCGACCTGCCCGGCTACGGCTATGCGGAAGTGCCCGGCTCCGCGAAAGCGCACTGGGAGATGCTGCTGTCGACCTACCTCGCGACACGCCCGCAGCTCCGCGGCCTGATTCTGATGATGGATTCGCGCCGCCCGCTGACCGAGCTCGACCGCCGCATGATCGAGTGGTTTGCACCGACCGGCAAGCCGATTCACACGCTGCTGACCAAATGCGACAAGCTCACGCGCCAGGAAAGCATCAATGCGCTGCGCACGACGCAAAAAGGGCTCGATGCGTATCGGGATGCCGGCGTCGAGGGCAAGCTGACCGTTCAGCTGTTCTCCGCGCTCAAGCGCACGGGGCTCGACGAGGCCCATGCGCTGATCGAAAGCTGGGTGCGTCCGTCCGCCGCCGACGCAAATGGCGAGGTTGTAGCACAATAAGCAGGCACCGCGCGGCCAGCATCCGCCGCGCGTACCTGACGATGGCGCCTGCGATTCGCCCGGCTCATAAAAAAACCCGCCGTTTAACGGCGGGTCAAACAGCCTAATCGAATAACGACAGGCACCCGCTCAGGGAGGAGAAGCGGGGAGCGTCACGCAAGGCGTGCCACTCGATCGCTATCATATACCAACGCCCCGAAAAATAACCTAAGGGTTCAGTAAGCGCCCTTATTGTTCTGTTTTTTGCCAAATCGCCATGAGCTTCCATCCGCTTCATCGTCCGCGCCGGATGCGCCGCGACGACTTCTCCCGCCGCCTGATGCGCGAAAACCATCTGACCACCGACGACCTGATCTACCCGGTATTCGTCGTCGAGGGCACGAACGAGCGCCAGCCGGTGCCGTCGATGCCCGGCGTGGAGCGCGTGTCCGTCGATCTGCTGATGAACGTCGCCGAGCAGTGCGTCGAGCTGGGCGTGCCGGTGCTGTCGCTGTTCCCGGCGATCGAGCCGTCGCTGAAAACGCCCGACGGTCGCGAGGCGGCCAATCCCGAAGGCCTGATCCCGAGTGCGGTGCGCGAGCTGAAGAAGCGCTTCCCCGAACTCGGCGTGCTGACCGACGTCGCACTTGACCCGTACACGAGCCACGGCCAGGACGGCATCCTCGACGAACAGGGCTACGTGATCAACGACGACACCATCGAGATGCTCGTCGAGCAGGCACGCGTGCAGGCGGAAGCCGGCGTCGACATCGTCGCGCCGTCGGACATGATGGACGGCCGCATCGGCGCGATCCGCGAAATGCTCGAAAGCGACGGGCATATCCATACGCGGATCATGGCTTATTCGGCCAAGTACGCCTCGGCGTTCTACGGCCCGTTCCGCGACGCGGTCGGCTCGGCCTCGAATCTGGGCAAGGGCAACAAGATGACCTACCAGATGGATCCGGCCAACAGCGACGAAGCGCTGCGCGAAGTGCGCCTCGACATCGAGGAAGGCGCGGACATGGTGATGGTCAAACCCGGCATGCCGTATCTCGACATCCTGCGCCGCGTGAAGGACGAATTCCGCTTCCCGACCTACGTGTATCAGGTGAGCGGCGAATACGCGATGCTGAAGGCTGCGGCAATGAACGGCTGGCTCGATCACGACAAGGTCGTGCTCGAATCGCTGCTCGCGTTCAAGCGCGCCGGCGCGGACGGCGTGCTGACGTACTTTGCGCTCGACGCGGCGCGTCTGCTGAAGGCGCAACGCTAACCACGCACCGTCGGCCCCGACGCAAAACGGCGACGCACCACGGTGGTGTGTCGCCGTTTTTTTATGCGGCTGGCGTCGGTCGGCCAAAGGCCCGCATCACACGGATGGCGCTGCCATCCGGTCAAGACTGCGCAAGAACGTCTCCGCCGCCTGATAACCGACCACGCGCCCGACTTCCTTGCCGCTCCGATCGAAAAAGATGATTCCGGGCGGCCCGAACAGGTTGAAGCGCCGGAGCAGCGCCTGATCGTCCGTATTATTCGCGGTGACATCGACACGCACGAGATGCATCTGCGCCAGCCTTGCTCGTACCCGCGAGTCGCTGAAGGTGAGGTGCTCCATTTCCTTGCAACTCACGCACCAGTCGGCATAGAAATCGAGCATGACGGGCTGGTTCGACGCCTTCAGCAGCGCGTCGAGTTCCGCGCCCGATCCGATCGACGCGAATGCCGGCCCTTCCTGCACAGGCGCCGAGCCCGCCACGGGTGAGCCGGCCATACGCACCGCGAGCACCGCAAGCGGCTTGAGCGGATCGGTCGAGCCCGCCGCGAGTCCGACAAGCAATGCCGCCGCCCAGATCGCGAGCGCCGCACCCAAGCCCCGTCCGAGACGCCGCCAGATCGAAAGCACACCCGCATGCGGCGTGAACAAGCCGAGCGCGGCGGCAGCCACCAGCAGCCACAACGCACCGAGCAGCATCCTGAATGCGCCCCCCAGCGCCGGCCATACGATCCACAGAGCGGCCGCGAGCAGCACGATGCCGAAGAACACCTTCACGCCGTCCATCCAGGCGCCCGCGCGCGGCAGCAATGCGCCTGCGCCGACCCCGACGATCATGAGCGGCACACCCAGGCCCAACCCCATCGCAAACAGCGCCGCACCGCCCAGCAGCGCGTTGCCGGTATGCGCGATGAATGCGAGCACGGCGAACAGCGGCGCTGTCATGCACGCGCCGACGACGAGCGCCGACAGCGCCCCCATCGCCGCGACCGCCACGAAGTGGCCGCCCTTGCGGCCGCTCGTCGACTGCGCGGCACCGTTTTGCCAACGTTGCGGCAATGCGATGTCGATGCCGGAAATCAGCGACACCGCAAACACGGTCAGCAGCACGCCGAAGCTGCCGAGCACCCACGGGCTCTGCAGCCACGCGCCGAGGCTCTGGCCGACCATCGCGGCGGCGATGCCGAGCACCGTGTAGACGAGCGCCATGCCGACCACATAGGTCAGCGACAGCGCAAAGCCGCGCGCGTGCGTCGCGCGCGTGCCCTGCCCGATGATGATCGCCGAGACGATCGGAATCATCGGATACGAGCAGGGCAAAAGGCTCAGGACCATACCGGCGACGAAATACAGCGCGACGATCGTGAAGAAGCCCTGTCCTTCGAGCAGCGACTGCGCGTAATCAGCGCTCGTGAGCCGGTCGAACCAGTTGCCGCCCGCCGCTTCTCGGGCAGGCGAGGCAGACGCCGATGCACTCAGCGCGTCGCCGCTCACCTTGACGACGTGCTCCGCGGGCGGATAGCAAATGCCTTCGTCCGCGCACCCCTGCGACGTCACCACGAGTTCGAACGGCCCCGACGCCTGCTTGACCGGTACATGGATCGACACGTCGCCACGGTAGGTTTCGACGTTCTTCTGGAAGGTCTGGTCGAACTTCACGTGACCGGCCGGCAGTTGCGGCTCGCCGAGCGTTGCCTGGCCGCCCTTCACCGCAAATACGAACCGCTCGCGGTACAGGTAGTAGCCGTCGGCGACCTTGAAGCGAACGTCGACCTGCCCCGGCGATTCACTCGCGCTAAATTTGAATGCGACCGACGGATCGAGAAAATCGTCCGCGGCCCGAGCAGCGGGAACCCCGCCGAACACGAATGCGAGCGGCAACAGAAGCATGAGGAGCCGCAGCACGTGCAGCCTCGCGCGAAACACCATACCGTTAAACATGAAATAGCCGTTGAGTTTCGCCGGTTACCCACTGACCGTATGCCGGCGACGCCGCAGCCTGCCATGAGACGATTTCGGGCGTGTCATACGGATGATGCGACTGGATAAATCGCTCCAGCTCGAGCGCGCGCACCGGACTCGTCTTGAATAGCAACTGGATTTCCTCCGCCGTTTCGACCTTGCCCTGCCAGTGATAGCGCGACTTGATCGCGCCAAGCTCCGACACGCACGCGGCGAGCCGCGCCGCGAGTGCACCGTCGGCCAGCGCATCGGCGGTCGCCGCATCGGGCACCGTCGTCAGCATCAACACCACCACCATACGCACACCTCCAGATCGTTTACCCGCGCTTTCGTCGTATCGTAGCGTACGCGTCGCCGCCGCGCCGCACGGCGACGCCGAAGCGGATGCCGGCGCCGGAAAACAAAAAGGGCCAAGCGTTCGCTTAGCCCTCTTCTGATACTGCTACGTACCGGAAAGCTTATTCAGCTTCTTGGACGTTTTCCGCTTCGACCGGTTCCGGACGATCCAGCAGTTCGACCAGTGCCATCGGTGCGTTGTCGCCGACGCGGAAGCCGAACTTCAGGATGCGCAGGTAGCCGCCCGGACGGTTCGCGAAGCGCGGACCGAGCACGTCGAACAGCTTCGCGACGGAATCGCGATCGCGCAGGCGGTTGAACGCCAGACGGCGGTTCGCCAGCGACGGCTTCTTGCCGAGCGTGATCAGCGGCTCGACGACCTTACGGAGTTCCTTCGCCTTCGGCAGCGTCGTCTTGATGACTTCGTGCTCGATCAGCGAGTTGGACATGTTGCGGAGCATAGCCAGACGGTGGCTGCTCGTGCGGTTCAGTTTCCGCAGACCATGACGATGGCGCATTTCAGTTTCCTTGATTCAAAGTTTTGGTCCAGCTCTTCTATCGCACCCGACGGGTGCACGGGCCGGTAACAGAAAAAAGCAAGATGCGGATTCTAGAAGAAAATCCGCATCTTGACCAGTTACAGCAGCAACCGGGCTTACTTGTCGAGACCAGCCGGCGGCCAGTTTTCGAGCTTCATGCCCAGCGTGAGACCACGCGAAGCGAGCACTTCCTTGATCTCGTTGAGCGACTTGCGACCGAGGTTCGGCGTCTTCAGCAGCTCGTTTTCCGTGCGCTGGATCAGGTCGCCGATGTAGTAGATGTTCTCGGCCTTCAGGCAGTTCGCCGAACGAACCGTCAGTTCGAGATCATCGACCGGACGCAGCAGGATCGGATCGATCTGCGGTGCGCGCGACGGTGCTTCTGCGGCCGTTTCCGTGCCTTCCAGCGCCGCGAACACCGACAGCTGGTCGACCAGGATGCGTGCCGATTGACGGATCGCTTCTTCCGGGGTGATCACGCCGCTCGTTTCGATGTTCATCACGAGCTTGTCGAGGTCGGTACGCTGCTCGACACGTGCGCTTTCGACCGCGTAGCTCACGCGGCGAACCGGCGAGAACGATGCGTCGAGCACGATGCGGCCGATGATCTTGGCCGTATCTTCGCCGTAACGGCGAACGTTGCCCGGCACGTAGCCGCGGCCCTTCTCGACCTTGATCTGCACGTCGAGCTTGCCGCCCTTCGACAGATGCGCGATCACGTGATCCGGGTTGATGACTTCGCAATCGTGAGCCAGCTCGATATCGCCGGCCGTAACGACGCCTTCGCCTTCCTTGCGCAGGGTCACCGTCACTTCGTCGCGGTTGTGCAGCTTGAACACCACGCCCTTCAGGTTCAGCAGCAGGTTGACGACGTCCTCTTGCACACCGTCGAGCGTCGAATACTCGTGCACGACGCCTGCGATCGTCACTTCGGTCGGCGCGTAGCCCATCATCGACGACAGCAGGACGCGGCGGAGCGCGTTGCCCAAGGTGTGGCCGTAACCGCGTTCAAACGGCTCCATGACCACCTTCGCGTGGTTCTCGCCCAGCGATTCCACGGCGATGATCTTGGGTTTCAACAAACTGGTTTGCATAGGTTTTCCTTTTCAATACCCTCGGCTCGTTACACCGATAAGGCTGACCGGCAACACCCTGAAAATAAACAGCCGAGGCTACCCCTTGCGAGAAGCAATCGGGGTGCCTCGGCCGTCAATCGGATTAACGCGAGTACAATTCGACGATCAGGCTTTCGTTGATGTCGCCAGCGATGTCAGCGCGCTCCGGCACTTGCTTGAACGTGCCTTCGAACTTCTTCGCATCGACAGCAACCCAGCTCGGCATGCCGCCTTGCTCGGCCAGCGACAGCGCTTCGACGATACGCGCTTGCTTCTTCGCCTTTTCGCGGATCGCGACGATATCACCCGCCTTCACTTGCAGCGACGGGATGTTCGACACGACGCCGTTCACCGTGATCGACTTGTGGCTCACCAGCTGACGCGCTTCAGCGCGGGTCGAGCCGAAGCCCATGCGGTACACGACGTTGTCGAGGCGCGACTCGAGCAGTTGCAGCAGGTTTTCACCCGTGTTGCCCTTGCGGCGGTCGGCTTCGGCGAAGTAGCGGCGGAACTGACGCTCCAGCACGCCGTAGATACGCTTGACCTTCTGCTTCTCACGCAGCTGCGTACCGTAGTCGGACGTACGTGCGCCCGAGGTACGGCCGTGCTGGCCCGGCTTGCTGTCGAGCTTGCACTTGTCGGCGAGCGAGCGACGCGCGCTCTTCAGGAAGAGGTCGGTGCCTTCACGGCGGGACAGCTTGGCTTTAGGGCCGATATAACGTGCCACTTTGCATTCCTTTATCAATCAGTCACGCGGACATGGATCCGCGCTAGTTCGCGCCCTTTGGGCCGAACGGTGGGCTTAATCAATCAAAAAAGCGCAGCCCGTCGACGCAGTGCGACGACAGGCTTTGCGCCAGCGCATCGTTAGATGCGGCGACGCTTCGGCGGACGGCAGCCGTTATGCGGAACCGGCGTCACATCCGAAATTGCGGTGATCTTGATGCCGAGGCCGTGCAGTGCGCGCACTGCCGACTCGCGGCCCGGGCCAGGGCCCTTGATCCGCACTTCCAGATTCTTCACGCCATATTCCATCGCCACGCGACCGGCCGACTCAGCAGCAACCTGAGCAGCGAACGGCGTCGACTTGCGCGAGCCCTTGAAGCCCTGGCCGCCCGACGTCGCCCATGCCAGCGCATTGCCTTGGCGATCGGTGATCGTGATGATCGTGTTGTTGAACGACGCGTGAACGTGAACCACGCCTTCAGCGACGTTCTTCTTAACCTTCTTGCGAACGCGTTGCGCCGCGGTGTTCGAAGCCTTAGCCATTACGTTTTCCTGTAACTGTCAGTTCCGCTTACTTCTTCAGCGCTTGCGCTGCACGACGCGGACCCTTGCGAGTACGTGCGTTCGTACGCGTACGCTGACCGCGCATCGGCAGGCCCTTGCGATGACGAACGCCGCGGTAGCAACCGAGATCCATCAGGCGCTTGATGTTCATCGTCACTTCACGGCGCAGATCGCCTTCGACGACAAACTTGCCCACTTCTTCACGCAGCTTTTCGAGATCTGCGTCGGTCAGGTCCTTGACCTTCTTCGAGAATTCCACGCCAGCAGCCGCGCAGATCTCGCGCGAGCGGGTGCGGCCAACACCGAAGATTGCCGTCAGGCCGATCTCGGTATGCTGGTGATTCGGGATGTTAACCCCTGCGATACGAGCCATTGTTTTTCCTCAAACAAAAAGCGCAAACAAACGCGCGGTCAGCCTTGACGCTGCTTATGGCGCGGATCCGAGCTGCAGATCACGCGAACCACGCCTTTGCGCTTGATGATCTTGCAATTGCGGCAAATGCGCTTAACCGATGCCATCACTTTCATGATATTACCCTTTTTTCAAATCACTTCGCCCGGAACACGATCCGCGCACGAGACAGATCGTAAGGCGTCAATTCAACCGTCACCTTGTCGCCAGGGAGGATACGGATGTAGTGCATCCGCATCTTTCCGGAGATATGCCCCAACACGACATGGCCGTTTTCCAGCTTCACGCGGAAGGTCGCATTCGGGAGGTTCTCGATCACCTCGCCCTGCATCTGGATTACATCGTCCTTGGCCATAAGTCCTTTTTAACGCATTGGGATGTTGCCGCCCTTGAAGTTAGCCTTCTTGAGCAGCGACTCATACTGTTGCGACATAACGTACGACTGCACCTGCGCCATGAAGTCCATCGTGACGACGACAATGATCAGCAGCGACGTTCCACCAAAATAAAACGGCACATTCCAGCGCAGCACCAGGAATTCCGGCAGCAGACACACGAACACGATGTAGATCGCACCGGCCAGCGTCAGACGCGTGAGGATGCGGTCGATATATCGTGCGGTCTGCTCGCCCGGACGGATGCCCGGCACGAAGGCCCCGCTCTTCTTCAGGTTGTCCGCGGTTTCCCTGCTATTGAACACCAGTGCGGTGTAGAAGAAGCAGAAAAACACGATTGCCAGCGTGTACAGCAGCACGTAGACCGGCTGACCCGGCTTCAGCGCTTCCGCCACGTTATGCAGCGTGTCGGAGAACCAGCCCTTGCGTTCGCCCGAGCTGAACCAGCTCAGGATCGTTGCCGGGAACAGAATGATCGACGATGCGAAGATCGGCGGAATCACACCCGACATGTTCAGCTTCAGCGGCAAGTGAGACGACTGCCCACCGTAGATCTTGTTGCCGACCTGGCGCTTTGCGTAGTTCACGAGGATCTTGCGCTGACCGCGTTCGATGAACACGACCAGGTAAGTCACCGCGGCAATCAGAACGACGATGATGATCGCCGAAATGATGCTCATCGAACCCGTACGCACCAACTCGAACAACCCACCGACGGCATTCGGGAACCCTGCTGCGATCCCGCCGAAGATGATGATCGAGATACCGTTGCCCAGACCTCGCTCGGTGATCTGCTCACCCAGCCACATCAGGAACATCGTACCGGTGACCAGCGTCACGACCGTTGTCAGACGGAACAGCATGCCGGGATCGGTGACGAGGCCCGGCTGGTTTTCCAGCGCGGCCGCGATACCGAACGCCTGGAAGGTCGCGAGCACCACGGTGAAATACCGCGTGTACTGCGTGATCTTCCGTTGACCTGCCTGCCCTTCCTTCTTCAACGCCTCCAACTGCGGCGATACGATCGCCAGCAGCTGCATGATGATCGACGCCGAAATGTACGGCATGATCCCCAATGCGAAGATCGTGAAGCGGGAAAGCGCGCCACCCGAGAACATGTTGAACATGCCCAGGATGCCGCCCGCCTGGCTCTGGAACAGCTTCGCCAGTTGATCCGGATCGATGCCCGGCACCGGGATATGCGCGCCGATGCGATAGACGATCAGCGCCAGCAGCAAGAACATTGCACGCCGGCGCAGATCGCCGAACTTCGCCGTGCTTCGACCGGGTTTTGCAAGACTCGGGCTGTTAGCCAAGTACTTTCTCCGATGCAAATGCTAGTGACGTCGCTAAATGCGTGTCACTCGGCAAACGAACCGCCAGCCGCTTCGATCGCAGCACGCGCACCCTTGGTGGCGCCGAGACCCTTCACGACGATTTTGCGCTTCAGTTCGCCCGTCGCGATGATCTTTGCGCTCTTCGTCAGCTCGCCGACCAGGCCGGCTTGCTTCAGTGCGAGCAGATCGATTTCGTCGACCGGCAGCTTTTCGAGGTCGCCCAGGCGCACTTCACCGACGAATTCCTTCGTCAGCGACGTGAAGCCGCGCTTCGGCAGACGACGCTGCAGCGGCATCTGACCGCCTTCGAAGCCGACCTTGTGGAAGCCGCCCGAACGCGATTTCTGACCCTTGTGACCACGGCCGGCCGTCTTACCGAGGCCGGAACCGATGCCGCGGCCCACGCGACGCTTAGCGTGCTTGGCGCCTGCAGCCGGCTTCAGGTTATTCAATTCCATATCAACTCCTTGATCCGTAGTCGGCCGCTTAACCGATGACCTTAACAAGGTACGAGACCTTGTTGATCATGCCGCGCACCGCCGGCGTATCCTGAAGCTCGCTGACCGAATTGAGGCGACGCAGACCCAGACCGCGCACGGTGGCGCGGTGCGATTCGCGGGTCCCAATCAGGCTCTTGACGAGCTGAACCTTGACAGTTTTTTCAGACATGGTGACCACCTGGGCTTAGCCCAAAATTTCTTCGACGGACTTGCCGCGCTTCGCCGCGATGTCGGCCGGGGTCGACTGCTTGCGCAGGCCGTCCAGCGTTGCACGCACGAGGTTGTACGGGTTCGTCGAACCGTGGCTCTTCGCCACGACGTTCTGAACGCCCATCACGTCGAACACTGCGCGCATCGGGCCGCCGGCGATCACACCGGTACCGTCCTTCGCCGGAGCGAGGAGGACTTCGGATGCGCCGTGCTTGCCGTGCACTTCGTGTTGCAGCGTGCCGTTCTTAAGCGGCACCTTGAACATGTTGCGGCGAGCTTGCTCCATTGCCTTCTGGACGGCAACCGGCACTTCCTTCGCCTTGCCCTTGCCCATACCGATGCGGCCATCACCATCGCCAACCACGGTCAGTGCGGCGAAGCCGAGAATACGGCCACCCTTCACGACCTTGGTCACGCGATTGACCGAAATCATCTTTTCACGAAGGCCGTCGTCGCGTTCGTCAGCCTGAACTTTCGCTTGCATCTTTGCCATGACGAATTCCTTCCTTAGAACTTGAGCCCAGCTTCACGAGCTGCCTCAGCCAGCGCTTTCACGCGGCCGTGGTAGCGGAAGCCCGAGCGGTCGAAGGCGACGGATTCGATGCCGGCGGCCTTAGCCTTCTCGGCAATGCGCTTGCCGATCAGCGTAGCGGCGGCAACGTTGCCACCCTTGCCCGACTTGTCGGCGAGCTCTGCGCGCACTTCAGCTTCGAGCGTCGACGCGCTTGCGAGCACCTTGGTGCCGCACGGCGAGAACACTTGAGCGTAGATGTGCGTGTTCGTGCGATGCACGGCGAGACGCGCGACCTGCAGCTCAGCGATCTTGATACGCGTCTGGCGAGCGCGGCGCAGGCGAGATTGAGTCTTATCCATGATTGCGCACCCTTACTTCTTCTTCGTTTCTTTGAGGATCACAACCTCGTCGGCATAGCGCACGCCCTTGCCCTTGTAGGGCTCCGGCGGACGGTAGCCGCGGACTTCCGCAGCCACTTGGCCGACTTTCTGCTTGTCGATCCCCTTGATCACGATTTCGGTTTGCGTCGGGGTTTCAGCCTTGACGCCTTCCGGCATCTGGTGCACCACCGGGTGCGAGAAACCCAGCGACAGGTTCAGCTTGTCGCCTTGCGCTTGCGCACGATAACCGACGCCAACCAGCGTCAGCTTGCGCTCGAAACCCTTGGTCACGCCGTGCACCATGTTCGCGATGATCGCGCGCATCGTGCCCGACATTGCGTTTGCTTCGCGGCTCTCGTCGACCGGCGCCAGATTCAGCGTGCCGTCGTTGTTCGCCACGTTCACGAGCGGGTTGACCGCTTGCGTGATCGTGCCCAGCGGGCCCTTGACGATGATTTCACCGTCGACGACCTTGAATTCCGCGCCTTGCAGCGCGATCGGGCTCTTACCTACTCGAGACATGTTTCTCTCTCCTTTCGGTTAAGCGACGTAGCAGATGACTTCGCCGCCGACGCCCGTAGCGCGCGCCTTGCGGTCGGTCATCACGCCCTTCGGCGTCGACACGATAGCCACGCCGAGGCCATTCATGACCTGCGGAATGTCGTTACGGCCACGGTACACGCGCAGACCCGGCTTCGACACGCGCTCGAGGCGTTCGATGACCGGACGGCCAGCGTAGTACTTCAGCGCGATATTCAGTTCGGACTTCGCACCTTCCGCCTTCACGGCGAAATCGTCGATATAGCCTTCGTCCTTCAGGACTTGCGCGATTGCAACCTTGACCTTCGACGAGGGCATCGCGACCGATACCTTCTCGACCATCTGCGCGTTGCGGATGCGAGTCAGCATATCGGCGATAGGATCACTCATGCTCATTTATGTTTCTCCTATTACCAGCTCGCCTTGGTCAGGCCAGGAATCTCGCCACGGAATGCGATTTCACGAATCTTGTTACGCGCGAGGCCGAATTTACGGAACGTGCCACGCGGACGGCCCGTGATCGCGCAGCGGTTACGCTGGCGGGTCGGGTTTGCGTTGCGGGGCAGTTGCTGCAGCTCAAGGCGTGCTTCGTAGCGCTCTTCTTCCGACTTGCTTTGGTCTTCGATGATCGCCTTCAGCGCTTCGCGCTTCGCTGCGAACTTCGCGACCAGGCGGGCGCGCTTCTTTTCACGTTCGATCAGTGCCAGTTTAGCCACGGTAACCTCAGTTTCTGAACGGGAACTTGAAGCTGGCGAGCAGAGCCTTTGCTTCGTCGTCGGTCTTCGCGGTGGTCGTGATGCTGATGTTCAGCCCACGCAGCGCGTCGATCTTGTCGTAATCGATTTCGGGGAAAATGATCTGCTCTTTCACACCGATGTTGTAGTTGCCGCGGCCATCGAAGGCACGACCCGACACGCCACGGAAGTCGCGCACGCGGGGCAGGGCAACCGTCACGAAACGGTCGAGAAATTCGTACATCGCGCGGCCACGCAGCGTCACCATCGCGCCGATCGGGTAACCCTGGCGGATCTTGAAGCCTGCGATTGCCTTGCGAGCCTTCGTCACGACCGGCTTCTGACCTGCGATCTTCGTCAGGTCGCCGACGGCGTTCTCGATGATCTTCTTGTCGGCCACCGCTTCGCCAAGACCCATGTTCAGGGTGATCTTGGTGATGCGCGGCACTTCCATGACCGACTTGTACCCGAACTTCTCGATCAGGCCGGGCACAACCTTTTCTTTGTAAAACTCTTGAAAACGAGCCATTTTTTTACTCCGCTGCGTCAAGCGCTCAGCACGGCACCGGTCGTCTTCAGGAAGCGCACCTTCTTGCCTTCCTCGACCTTGATGCCAACACGCGAGGCCTTGCCATTCGCGTCGACCAGCGCGACGTTCGAAATATGCAGGGGCATCGTCTTCGCTTCCACGCCGCCCTGCGTACCCTTCATCGGGTTGGGCTTAACATGCTTCTTGACGAGGTTGATACCTTCAACCGTCACACGGTCGGCACCGACGGCCAGCACGACACCGCGCTTGCCCTTGTCCTTGCCGGCGATGACGATGACTTCGTCACCTTTGCGAATCTTGTTCATCGCGACTCCTTACAGCACTTCCGGCGCCAGCGAAACGATCTTCATGAATCGTTCGCTACGCAGCTCACGCGTGACGGGCCCGAAAATACGGGTGCCGATCGGCTCGAGCTTGTTATTCAAAAGCACAGCGGCGTTGCCGTCGAACTTGATCAGCGAACCGTCTTGACGACGAACGCCCTTGGCGGTGCGGACCACCACGGCGTTGTAGATTTCGCCTTTCTTCACACGCCCGCGCGGCGTTGCCTCTTTGACGCTCACCTTGATGATGTCGCCAATGCTGGCATAACGACGCTTCGAGCCGCCGAGCACCTTGATGCACATGACTTCACGTGCACCCGTGTTGTCGGCCACTTCAAGCCGAGTTTCGGTCTGGATCATGGTTTGTCTTTCCCAACTTAATCCGGATGCACCACCATGGCACATTCGGTCAGTCTTGGTCCCGTCAGCCAATCGGCTGCTTGGGTTGGAACAGCAGCGACGGCAAACGAAACCCGCCATCGCAATTCGGTGATTCTTTCGGAGCAGGCTGGCGCCAGTCCGCTTCCCCCACCAACTTCGCCCGCGACGGGGCTCCCATAAAGAGGGAAGACCGGGATTATAACAAATAACCCCGGTCACGCAAGCAAAAACTTTGCGATTTCAAGCACTTCATTGCTGAAGTGCCTGTTACTGCCTGGTCCCGCTTAGATCACGCGGGCTGCCTCGACGAGACGCGACACCGCCCAGGCCTTCGTCTTCGAAACAGGACGGGTTTCCTGGATTTCGACGAGATCGCCTTCGTTGTAGGTGTTCGCTTCATCGTGCGCGTGGTACTTCTTCGAACGCACGACATACTTGCCGTAGATCGGGTGCTTGACGCGGTGCTCGACCAGCACGGTGACGGTCTTGTCCATCTTGTTGCTGACGACCCGACCGACGAGCGTCCGCTTCAGCGAGGTTTTCACGCTATCGTTCATTTCTGGTTCGCCTTCTGAGTCAGGACGGTCCGCACACGTGCGATGTCGCGACGAACCTTCTTCAGCTGGCTCGTGTTCGTGAGCTGCTGGGTCGCGAGTTGCATGCGCAGGCCGAATTGCGCCTTCAGCAGGTCCGACAGCTCTTTGTTGAGCGCGGCCTGGTCTTTCTGGAGAAGTTCGGAAGCCTTCATGTTTTCTCCTTAGGCGCCGAGCTGACGCACGATGAATACCGTCTGGAGCGGCAGCTTGGCTGCAGCCAGGCGGAACGCTTCGCGTGCCAGTTCTTCGGATACGCCGTCCATTTCATACAGCATCTTGCCCGGCTGGATCTCAGCCACGTAGTACTCCGGGTTACCCTTACCGTTACCCATACGTACTTCGGCCGGCTTCTGCGAAATCGGCTTGTCCGGGAAAATGCGAATCCAGATGCGGCCGCCACGCTTGATGTGACGCGTCATTGCACGACGCGCCGCTTCAATTTGACGCGCGGTCAAACGGCCGCGACCGATCGCCTTCAGGCCGAAATCACCGAACGACACCGCGTTGCCGCGCGTCGCCTTGCCGGTGTTACGACCTTTCTGCTCTTTGCGATACTTCCTGCGTTTCGGTTGCAGCATCGTTATTCTCCAGTCTTGCCGTCTTCCGGCTTGCCGGCACGGCGCGGTGCGCCACGACGTGCACCCGGAGCACCGCCTTCGCCATCACGGCGCGGACGACGGTCGCCCGGACGTGCATTGCGACGCGGACGCTTGTCCTCGGCCACTTCTTCCACCACCGGCACGTCGTTGCGGCCGAGCGTGTCGCCCTTGTACACCCACACCTTGACGCCGATGATGCCGTACGTCGTCTTCGCTTCCGAAGTTGCGTAGTCGATGTCGGCACGCAGCGTATGCAGGGGCACGCGACCTTCGCGATACCACTCCGTACGAGCGATTTCGATACCGTTCAGGCGGCCGGCGCTCATGATCTTGATGCCTTGGGCGCCCATGCGCATCGCGTTCTGCATCGCACGCTTCATCGCGCGGCGGAACATGATCCGGCGCTCGAGCTGTTGCGTGATCGAGTCAGCGATCAGCTGCGCATCGGTTTCCGGCTTGCGGATTTCTTCGATGTTGACGTGAACCGGCACGCCCATGCGGCGTTGCAGTTCAGCCTTCAGCTGTTCGATATCCTCGCCCTTCTTGCCGATAACGACACCCGGACGCGAGCTGTAAATCGTGATGCGCGCGTTCTTTGCAGGACGCTCGATGACGACACGGCCGACCGAAGCGTTCTTCAGCTTCTTCTTGAGGTATTCACGAACACCGATGTCTTCCTGCAGCATCGCCGCGAAATTGTTGTTGTTCGCGTACCAACGCGAAGCCCAATTGCGGCTGACAGCCAGGCGGAAGCCAGTCGGATGAATTTTCTGTCCCATCGTATGGCTCCTTAATTCCCGACCGTCACAGTGATGTGACAGGATTGCTTCTCAATGCGGTTGCCGCGGCCCTTGGCGCGCGCGGTGAACCGCTTGAGCGATGCAGCCTTGTCGACATAGATGCTCTTGATCTTGAGCTCGTCGATATCGGCGCCTTCGTTGTGCTCCGCATTCGCGATCGCCGACAGCACGACCTTCTTCACGATGCCAGCCGCCTTCTTCGGCGAGAACGTCAGAACGTTCAGCGCCTTGTCGACCGGCAAACCGCGGATCTGGTCAGCCACAAGGCGCGTCTTCTGCGCCGAGATGCGGGCACCGCGATGAATTGCTTTCACTTCCATCTTGATAGCCCCTTATTTCTTGGCCTTCTTGTCGGCCGCGTGACCCTTGAACGTACGGGTCAGTGCGAACTCGCCAAGCTTGTGGCCGACCATGTTTTCCGAGATGTACACCGGAACGTGTTGACGGCCGTTGTGAACAGCGATCGTCAGGCCGATGAAATCCGGCAGAATCGTCGAACGACGCGACCAGGTCTTGATCGGCTTCTTGTCACGCGAAGCTGCAGCCGCCTCAACTTTCTTCAGCAAATGGGCGTCGCAGAACGGACCTTTTTTAACAGAACGTGCCATTGCCTACTCCTTAACGCTTGTGACGGCGCTGGACGATCATCGTCGTCGTGCGCTTGTTGCGACGCGTGCGGAAGCCCTTCGTCGGCGTGCCCCACGGGCTCACCGGGTCGCGGCCCGCAGCAGTACGGCCTTCACCACCACCGTGCGGGTGATCGATCGGGTTCATTGCCACGCCACGCACCGTCGGGCGGATACCACGCCAGCGGTTCGCACCGGCCTTGCCGATCTGGCGCAGGCTGTGCTCTTCGTTACCGACTTCACCGATCGTCGCACGGCACTCGATGTGCACGCGGCGGATTTCGCCCGAACGCAGACGAACCTGTGCGTACACGCCTTCACGTGCCAGCAGCATCGCCGACGTACCAGCCGAACGCGCCATCTGCGCGCCCTTGCCCGGGAGCATTTCGATGCAGTGAATCGTCGTACCGACCGGAATGTTGCGAATCGGCAGCGTGTTGCCTGCGCGAATCGGCGCTTCCGAACCCGACATCAGCTGCTGGCCGACCGTCACGCCCTTCGGCGCGATGATGTAGCGACGCTCGCCGTCTGCATACAGCACCAGCGCGATGTTCGCGCTGCGGTTCGGGTCGTACTCGAGACGCTCGACCTTCGCCGGAATACCGTCCTTCGTGCGACGGAAGTCGACGACACGGTAGTGCTGCTTGTGACCGCCACCCTGGTGACGCGTCGTGATGCGCCCGTTGTTGTTGCGGCCAGCCTTGGAGCTCTGCGTGTCGAGCAGCGGCGCGAACGGCTTGCCCTTGTGCAGGTCCTTGTTGACCACCTTGACCATCGCGCGGCGACCCGGCGAGGTCGGCTTAACTTTCACGATTGCCATGATTACTTGGCCTCCGCTTCGAAGTTGATTTCCTGGCCGGGCTTCAGGCAGACGTACGCCTTCTTGACGTCCTTGCGACGACCCATCGAGCGGCCGAAGCGCTTTTGCTTGCCCTTCTGAACCAGCACGTTGACCGAATCAACCTCAACCTTGAACAGCAGCTCGACAGCCGCCTTCACTTCCTGCTTCGTGGCATCCGGCGCGACTTCGAACACGACTTGCTCGTTCTTGTCGGCAACCAGCGTCGCCTTCTCGGAGACCACCGGTGCGAGCAGGACCTGCATCAAACGATGATCGTTCTTGCGAATCTCGCTCATGACAGCAACTCCTCGATCTGGGCGACCGCAGCCTTCGTGACCAGCACTTTCTTGAAGTAGATCAGCGACAGCGGGTCAGCATAGCGCGGCTCGACAACTGCCACATGCGGCAGGTTGCGCGACGCGAGGTACAGGTTTTCGTCGACCGTGTCGGTGATCACCAGCACGGATTCGAGACCCATGGCCTTGAACTTTTCGGCCAGCAGCTTGGTCTTCGGCGCTTCGAGAACGATGTCCTCGACGACCGACAGACGGCCTTCACGGGCCAGCTGCGAGAAGATCGAGCAGAGACCTGCGCGATGCATCTTCTTGTTGACCTTCTGCGAGAAGTTTTCTTCCGGCGAGTTCGGGAAGATCCGGCCACCGCCACGCCACAGCGGGCTCGACGACATACCGGCACGAGCACGGCCCGTACCCTTCTGGCGCCACGGCTTCTTGGTCGTGTGCTTGACTTGCTCACGATCCTTCTGCGCGCGGTTACCCTGGCGAGCGTTCGCCTGGTAAGCAACGACGACCTGGTGGATCAGCGCTTCGTTGTAGTCACGACCGAACACGACGTCCGACGCGTTGACCACTGCACCTTCCTGACCATTCGCGTTCAGGAGCTTGAGTTCCATTATTTCGCCCCCTTCACGGCACGCGTCTTCACGGCCGGCGTCACGAAAACCTTGCCGCCCTTCGCACCCGGCACTGCACCCTTGACGAGCAGCAGCTTGCGGTCGGCGTCGATGCGAGCGATTTCGAGATTCTGAACCGTCACCGTCTCATCACCCATGTGACCGGTCATGCGCTTACCCGGGAAAACACGACCCGGATCCTGCGCCATACCGATCGAACCCGGCACGTTGTGCGAGCGCGAGTTACCGTGCGTAGCACGGCCGGAGGAGAAGTTGTAACGCTTGATGGTACCGGCGTAGCCCTTACCGATCGACACGCCTTGCACGTCGACCTTCTGGCCCACTTCGAACAGATCCGGACCAACGATGGCGCCATTCGACAGCTCAGCTGCCTTGGCCGCATCGATGCGGAATTCCTTGAGAACTTCACCGGCTTCGACACCGGCTTTGGCGAGATGACCTGCCAGCGGCTTCGTCACGCGCGATGCACGACGGGAGCCGAATGCAACCTGAACGGCCGTATAGCCGTCGGTTTCAACAGTCTTGATCTGCGTCACGCGGTTGTCCGACACGTCCAGCACGGTGACAGGGATCGAATCCCCTTCAGCCGTGAAAATACGGGTCATGCCAACCTTGCGACCTACGAGTCCAAGGCTCATCGTTTTCTCCATTCCCGACTGCGATTGGTCGGGGCTGATTTACAAAACGCCGGGCACGCAAGGCCCAGCTTTTTTACGCGAATACGCGAAAAGCCCTGCATTATAGCCAGGCCTTTCGTTTTCCGCAAGCAATCAAAGACTTAGCACCACCCGGCAGGCCGGACGGGGCTGAAAGCCTTACTGCAGCTTGATTTCCACGTCGACGCCAGCCGGCAGGTCGAGCTTCATCAGCGCGTCGACCGTCTTGTCGGTCGGATCGACGATGTCCATCAGGCGCTGGTGGGTACGGATTTCGAGCTGGTCGCGCGACGTCTTGTTGACGTGCGGCGAACGCAGGATGTCAAAACGCTGGATGCGGGTCGGCAGCGGCACCGGGCCACGGACGATTGCACCAGTCCGCTTTGCCGTGTCGACGATCTCGGCTGCCGATTGATCGATCAGACGGTAGTCGAAAGCCTTCAGGCGGATGCGGATTTTCTGTTGCTGCATGACGATTCCTTGAAAAGAGCGAGGCGATGTTGCATCGCCGGATCACGTAAAGAACGTGAGGCCGGGCATCCGCGGAGAGCGGGCGCCCGGCCCCGGGCACTACTGGACGCCGAATGATACACCACCCGGCGGATCGCCGATATTACTCGATGATCTTGGCGACGACGCCAGCACCGACGGTGCGGCCGCCTTCACGGATTGCGAAACGCAGACCTTCTTCCATCGCGATCGGCGCAATCAG
>NZ_JAHACR010000424.1 GCF_018375725.1 Burkholderia sp.
GCGCCGACTGGCTGGTGCTCGATCCGGATCATCCGGCGATCGCCGAGCATAACAGCGCGTCGTGGCTGTCCGGCGTCGTATTCGCGGAGCACGGCGCAACGCCGGTGCGGGATGTCTATACGGGCGGCGTGCGTGTCGTCAGCGATCGCCGCCATCGCGACGAGGCCGCTGCTTATGCCGATTACCGCGCCGCGCTGGCGCAACTGCTTCGCTAATCCTACAAACGCAACGCCGCGGCGTGTCGCAAGCCACGCCGCGGCATCGAACACGGTGAACCGACATGAGCCATCAACCGGCCGTCATCACGCTCAAGCAGGGCACGCTGCCGCTGCTGATCTCGATTCCGCACGCAGGCACGTTCATTCCCGACGACATCGCGGCGACGATGACGCCTGACGCGCGTTTCGTCGACGATTGCGACTGGCACCTCGAACGCCTGTACGGATTCGCGGTCGCGCTGGGCGCATCGATGCTGGCGCCGTCGCATGCGCGCTATGTGATCGACCTGAACCGGCCGCCCGACGACGAGAACCTCTATCCGGGACAGGACACGACCGGGCTTGTGCCGGTCGACATGTTCGACAAGGCGCCGCTCTATCCGGCCGGCGGCGCGCCGGACGCCGGCGAGATCGCCCGCCGCCGCGAGCGCTATTGGCGGCCGTATCACGAAGCGCTTGAGCGCGAGATTGCGCGCCTGAAACAGGAGCATGGCCGTGTGCTGGTGTAGGAGGCGCACTCGATCCGCTCGCACGTGCCGCGCTTTTTCGACGGCCGGCTGCCGGACTTCAATTTCGGCACCGCGAACGGCGCGAGCGCGGCGCCGGGCCTCGCCGAGGCGCTCGCCGAATGCGTGAAGGCGCATGGCGGATTCACGGCGGTGGCGAACGGCCGCTTCAAGGGCGGCTATATCACGCGTCATTACGGCGTGCCCGATGCCGGCGTGCAGGCCGTGCAGCTCGAGCTGTCGCAGATCACGTACATGGAGGAAACGCGTCCGTACGCCTACGACGATGCACGTGCCGCGCAGGTCGTGCCGCTGCTCGGGACGCTCGTCGAAACCGCGCTGGCGTATCGCTGAAGGGCTGAAGGGCTGAAGGGCTGAAGGGCTGAAGGGCTGAAGGGCGTCGGCACGCACAGGCCGAAGGAACCATGCCGATCGTTTTCCCGTGCGCCGTGGCAACCCGCCGACGCGCACGCTGACGAGGCCGGCCGACGCGACCCGCGGCTTGCTCAGGGTAAATCCGGGGCAAGCCGCCGGGAAACCGAATTGACGCCGTTTTCCGGTGATATAAGCTAAATGTTAGCAAGCCGTCATGAGCATCATGGCAGCGCAATCTTGCTTGCCGGCGGCGCCTCGCACGCCGGCGCCTCGTTACAGGACGGCTGGCTGACGTGTCGCATCGCGGCCCGAGCCGACCTCGTCCCGACTCGACACGGTCAATCTTCACAACAATCTGTCGAGTACGATCGTGAAAGCCGCCAGCTCCTCGATACGCTGGACGCGAAGTCCGGCGGCGGGCGCGCCCCATCCTGCAGGACCGGTCCGGCACGTTGAGTGTGCCGCGCGGTTCGCCCGCCCAGGCCCCGCCCGTTTCACCGTCATGTCCCGCCGCGGTTTGCGCCGCTTCAACCTCGTGATTGCGCGCGTATTCAGCGCGGTTCAATGCGACGGCAGCGCGTCGCTGTTGCCCTAGCGTCGCGGGTCTCGTTTGCTCCAGGCAAACTCGTCCTCCGCCGCGCGACGCGCGCGGCGGCCCGACGCATGCCGTCGATTGAAAAAGGCCGATCATGCAGCCAACACTGGACGAATTCCTCCGCCAGCATCGCATCACCGAGGTCGAGGCGATCATTCCCGACATGGCGGGCATCGCGCGCGGCAAGATCATTCCGCGCAACAAGTTCGAGTCCGGCGAATCGATGCGGCTGCCGCAGGCCGTGATGGTGCAGACCGTCACCGGCGAGTATCCGGAAGACGGCACGCTGACCGGCGTGACCGATCCCGACATGGTCTGCGTGCCCGATCCGTCGACGATCTGCCTGATCCCGTGGGCGGTCGATCCGACTGCGCAGGTGATCCACGACTGCGTGCACTTCGACGGCTCGCCGGTCGAGATCTCGCCGCGCTACGTGCTGCGCCACGTGCTCGACCTGTATCGCGAGAAAGGGTGGAAGCCGGTCGTCGCGCCGGAGCTGGAGTTCTACCTGGTCGACGTGAACGCCGATCCCGACCTGCCGCTGCGCCCGCCGATCGGCCGCACCGGGCGCGCGGAGACGGGCCGCCAGTCGTATTCGATCGAGGCGGTCAACGAATTCGATCCGCTGTTCGAGGATATCTACGACTACTGCGACATTCAGGGCCTCGACATCGAGACGCTGATCCATGAAGTCGGCGCCGCGCAAATGGAGATCAACTTCATGCACGGCGATCCGCTGAGCCTGGCCGACCAGGTATTTCTGTTCAAGCGCACGGTGCGCGAGGCGGCGCTGCGGCACAACATGTACGCGACCTTCATGGCGAAGCCGATGGAAAACGAGCCGGGCTCGGCGATGCACGTGCATCAGAGCCTCGCGGATCCGGCAACCGGGCGCAACCTGTTCAGCGATGCAAACGGCAACGTGTCGCCGCTGTTCCGCAGCTATCTCGCCGGACTGCAGAAATACACGCCTGCGCTGATGCCGATCTTCGCGCCGTACATCAACTCGTAT
>NZ_JAHACR010000425.1 GCF_018375725.1 Burkholderia sp.
GCGGCGCGGGCGTGCGTGTCGACGTGACGCTGCGCGGCGAACCGGTCGTCGTGTTTTTCGTGCGCTACGAAGGCCGCGCCTACGGCTACCTGAACCGCTGCGCGCACGTGCCGATGGAGCTCGACTGGGTCGAGGGACAGTTCTTCGAATCGTCCGGCTTATACTTGATGTGCGCAACGCATGGCGCGATTTATGCGCCGGATACCGGCCAATGCGTCGGCGGTCCGTGCCGCGGCGCCCGCCTGCGGCCGGTCGAGGTCGACGAGCGGGACACACCGGAGGGCCGCGCAGTGTTCTGGATGCCCGACGCCGATCTGCGTCCCGCCGCGACTGACTGACGAAAACAACTCATGGCCGACCAACCGACCTCTCCCGATTCATCTTCCCGCTCCGATGGCCGAGATCCGGCCTGGGAGCGCACCGCGCTGGAGCGGATCGCGCTCGCGGCAGTCAACGAACAACGCATCGCGCGTCGCTGGAAGATCTTCTTCCGCTTCGCGTTCCTCGGCGTATTCATCCTGCTCGCTTTTGCGGTGTTCGATTTCTCGAGCGACACGAAACTGTCGACAGGCGGCCGTCACACGGCGCTCGTGACGATCGACGGGGAAATCGCGGCGGGCACCAATGCGAATGCGGACGACATCAATACGGCGCTCGAAAGCGCATTCGACGACGACGGCACGGCCGGCGTCGTGCTGCGGATCAATAGTCCGGGCGGCAGCCCGGTGCAGGCCGGCATGGTCTATGACGAGATCCGGCGTCTGCGCGCGAAATATCCCGCCAAGCCGCTGTACGTGGTCGTGACCGACATGTGCGCGTCGGGCGGCTACTACATCGCGGCGGCGGCCGACAGGATCTATGTCGACAAGGCGAGTATCGTCGGCTCGATCGGCGTGCTGATGGACGGTTTCGGCTTCACGGGGCTGATGAGCAAACTCGGCGTCGAGCGGCGCCTGCATACGTCGGGCGAGAACAAGGGCTTCTACGACCCGTTCTCGCCCGAGACGGCGAAGATGGACGCGCACGCGCAGGCGCTGCTCGACCAGGTGCATGCGCAGTTCATCAAGGCCGTGAAGGATGGCCGCGGCGCGCGCCTGCATGAGACGCCCGACATGTTCTCGGGTCTGTTCTGGACTGGCGAGAAGAGCGTCGAGCTCGGCCTCGCGGACGGTTTCGGCACGACCGACACGGTGGCGCGCGACGTGCTGAAGGCGCCGGATCTCGTCGATTACACGGTCAAGGAGAGCCTGACCAACCGTGTCGCGCGCAAGTTCGGCGCGGCGGTCGGCAGTGCGGCGATGAAGGCGCTGACAGTCGGTGCGCAAATGGGCATGCGCTAGCCCGTCGTGAGCGGGGACCGGCTCCGGGCCGGCTCCCGTGCGGAGCGGGCTCCGGGCTCAGTTCGCCAGCAGCAGGAAGATCGCAGGGCGCTTGTGCAGATCCGGCACAGGCGCCTTTTTCCATTCGGCCGCCGTGCGGCTTGCGATCGTCTCGGTCGGCAGCGTCAGGTCGGCCGCGACGCAGATCAGCGTCGAGGGCGCGCAGGTCGCGACGAGCGTGTCCAGCATGGCGTGGTTGCGGTATGGCGTCTCGATGAAGATCTGAGTCTGCCGTGCCTTGCGCGACAGCTGTTCGAGTTCGCGCAGCCGCTTTGCGCGCGCGGCGGCATCGACGGGCAGGTAGCCGTTGAACGAGAAGCTCTGGCCGTTCAGGCCGGACGCCATCAGCGCGAGCAGGATGGAGCTCGGGCCGACGAGCGGCACGACCTTCACGCCGCGCTCGTGCGCGCGGCGCACCAGCAGGGCGCCCGGGTCGGCGACGGCGGGGCAGCCGGCTTCCGACACGAGCCCGGCGTCCGTGCCGGACAGCACCGGCGCGAGCAGTTTGTCGATCTCGCCGGCGGGCGTATTGACGTTCAGTTCGCGAATCTCGATTTCCTGGATCGGCCGCGTCGTGCCGATCTTCTTCAGAAAGGCGCGGGTCGTCTTTGCGTTCTCGCCGATGTAGTAGCCGAGCGTGCCTGCGCGTGCCTGCACGGCAGCGGGCAGCGCCGCGGCCAGCATCGATGCGTCGCCGTCGCCGAGCGTGTTGGGTACCAGATAGAGTGTGCCGGCCGTCATGCTTGCACCTCCTTCGCGGCGAACAGCGGATAGTTCGCCGTGCGCAGCATCCGTGTGAGTGCGATCAGCGGCAGGCCGACGAGCGCGGTCGGGTCGTCCGAGTCGATCGCGTCGAGCAGGGCGATGCCGAGGCCTTCGGACTTGGCGCTGCCGGCGACGTCGTACGGCGTTTCGGCGTGCAGATACGCGTCGAGTTCGGCCTCGGGAAGCGTGCGAAAACGCACGCGCGTGACGATGTCCTCGCTCTGCGATTCGCCGGTGCGGCTGTCGTACAGGCTGAGCGCGCTGTGGAATTCGACTTCGCGTCCTTGCATGGCGACGAGTTGCGCAAGCGCGCGCTCGTGGGTTCCGGGCTTGCCGATCTGCAGGCCGTCGAAGGTCGCGACCTGGTCGGAGCCGATCACGAGCACGCCGTCCGGCGCTTCGATCGTATCGGCGACGGCGCGCGCCTTCGCAGCGGCGAGGCGCAGCGCCGTCGCGGCAGGCGTCTCGTCGGGCAACGGGGTTTCGTCGAGGTCGGGCGACACGACGTCGAATGGCACGCAAAGCCGCTCGAGCAGCGCGCGGCGGTAGCG
>NZ_JAHACR010000426.1 GCF_018375725.1 Burkholderia sp.
GCCGGCTCGAACGGAAACAGGCACAGCATGTGATCGACGGCCTTGACGACCTTCTTGATCCGGCCGCCGCGCCAGGCCCAGATGGACGGGCAGACGAAATGGATCGACGGAATGCCGGCGTCGCGCACCGCCTGCTCGACGCTGAAATTGAAATCCGGCGCGTCGACGCCGATGAACGCATCGGGCGGTTCGGCGAGCAGTTGCCGCTTCAGCTCGCCGCGAATCCGGAGGATCTCCGGAATCTGGCCCAGCGCCTCGACGTAACCCCGCACGGTCAGCTTGTCCATCTGCCAGTGCGAATCGAAGCCCTGCGCAATCATGCGCGCACCGCCGATCCCGTCATACCGCGTCGATGCCGGCAGCCGTTCGCGCAACCCGCCGAGCAGCGATGCCGCGAGCAGGTCGCCCGACGGTTCGCCCGCCACCATCGCGAGGCGCAACTGGTTGGTCGGAAGTGGCATTGCTTAGCGAATGATGCCGCGTTGCGACGCGTTGATGAACGTTACGAGCGCCTTGACCGGCGCATCGCCGTCGCCGCCGGCATCGGCCAGCTCGCGCAACTGCGTCTTCGCTTCCTCGAGCGACAGGCCGTTCTTGTACAGGAGACGGTATGCGCTGCGCAGCGCCGAAATCGCGTCCGCCGAGAAGCCGCGGCGGCGCAGCCCTTCGACGTTGATGCCATGCGGCTCGGCCTTGTTGCCCGCCGCGATCACGAACGGCGGCACGTCCTGCACGAGCGCCGATGCGCCGCCCAGCATCGCATGCGCGCCGATCCGCACGAACTGGTGCACGCCGGACATCCCGCCGACGATTGCCCAGTCGCCGACCTCGACGTGGCCAGCCATCTGCGCGTTGCTCGACAGGATCACATGATTGCCGATGCGACAGTCGTGCCCGATGTGCACATAAGCCATGATCCAGTTGTCGTCGCCGAGCGTCGTGACGCCCGCGTCCTGGATCGTGCCGGTGTGGATCGTCGTGAATTCACGGATCGTGTTGCGATCGCCGATCACGAGCCGGGTCGGCTCGTCCTGGTACTTCATGTCCTGCGGACGGCCGCCGACCGACGCGTAGTGGCCGATACGGTTGTCCTCGCCGATCGTCGTGTGGCCCTCGATCACGCTGTGCGAACCGATCGTGGTGCGCGCGCCGATCCTGACGTGCGGCCCGACGATCGCATACGGGCCGATCTCGACCGATTCGTCGATCTGCGCGCCCGGTTCGACAATCGCCGTGGGATGAATCCTGGTCATGCGCCGTTGCCTCTCAATATGTTTAATCGCGTTGCGATGCCTTGCGTGCCGCGTCGCTCAGGGCGCCGCGTCGGCCGTCTTGACCGTGCACATCAGTTCCGCTTCCGCCGCGACCTTGCCATCCACTTCCGCCACCGCCTTGAACTTCCAGATGCCGCGGATATAGCGCTCGAATGCCACGTTCAGGATCAGCTGATCGCCCGGCTCGACCACGCGCTTGAAGCGCGCACCGTCGATGCCGACGAAGTAGTACAGCGTGTTTTCCGGATCCTTCGGCTGCTCTTCCGAGAAGGTCAGCAGTGCGGCCGCCTGCGCGAGCGCCTCGAGGATCAGCACGCCCGGCATCACCGGCCGCTTCGGGAAATGCCCCGTGAAGAACGGCTCGTTGATCGTCACGTTCTTCAGTGCCTTGATGCTCTGGTGCGGCTCGAGCTCGAGCACGCGGTCGACGAGCAGAATCGGATAGCGATGCGGCAGCAGCGTGAGGATCTTGTGGATGTCGAGATTGATTTTTTCAGTGCTCATGATGGTTCGTCTCACGCAGAGGCTGCGCGGTGGTGAAGCAAATGCGGGGCGGGCCGTGCACCGGCCCTGTTGGTCGAACCGGGCGGCACGCGCTGCCTGCCCGGTTCCCTGCGTTACGCGTCTGCGCCGCCCTGGGCGGCGAGCGCGGTTTCGAGCGCCTTGATGCGGTCGCGCAGCTTGTCGAGATTGCGCACAAGCGCGGCGCTCTTGTTCCAGTCGCCGTGGTCGACGGCCGGGAACGCGCTCGTATAGATGCCGGCCTTCGGCAGCGACTTCGAGACGCCCGACTTGGCCGTCACGATCACGTAGTCGCCAAGCGTCACGTGGCCGGCAATGCCGACTGCGCCGCCGATCATGCAGTGACGGCCGATCGTCGTGCTGCCGGCGATGCCCGCGCAGCCGGCGATCACCGTGTATGCGCCGATCCGGCAGTTGTGGCCGATCTGCACGAGGTTGTCGATCTTCACGCATTCCTCGATGACGGTGTCCGCCATCGCGCCACGGTCGATCGTCGTGTTCGCGCCGATTTCGACGTCCGGGCCGATCGACACGCCGCCGACCTGCGGAATCTTGACCCAGCTGCCGGTACGCGCGTCGCCTTCACCGGTGAAGTCGGGCGCAAAGCCGAAGCCGTCCGAGCCGATCACCGCGCCCGCCTGGACGATCGCGCGCGGCCCGATCCGGCAGCCGTGGTAGACCGTCACGTTCGGATACAGGCGGGAACCGGCGCCGATCTTCGTGCCGCGGCCGATGACGACGTTTGCATCGAGCTGCACGCCGTCCTCGATCACCGCGCCCGCCTCGATCGTCACGCGCGGGCCGATCACCGCAGTCGACGCGACCTGTGCGGACGGATCGATCGTCGCGCTCGGATGCACGCCCGCGGCGCGAGGCGGCGCAGCAAGATCGAT
>NZ_JAHACR010000036.1 GCF_018375725.1 Burkholderia sp.
CGGCGACGGCGGCCGCGGCGGCAGTGTTTACGCGATCGGCGACCGCAACATCAACACGCTGATCGACTTCCGTTACGCGAAGAAGCACATGGCGCGCAACGGCGAGAACGGCCGTGGCTCGGACTGCTACGGCAAGGGCGGCGACGACATCACGCTGCGGATGCCGGTCGGCACCATCATCACCGACATGGACACCGGCGAACTGATTGCCGACCTGACGGAGCACGATCAGAAGGTGATGCTGGCGCAGGGCGGTGCGGGCGGCCTCGGCAACCTGCATTTCAAGTCGAGCACGAACCGCGCGCCGCGCCAGAAGACGGAAGGCAAGGCGGGCGAACGGCGCATGCTGCGCCTCGAACTGAAGGTGCTTGCCGACGTCGGGCTGCTGGGCATGCCGAACGCGGGCAAGTCGACGTTCATTTCGGCGGTGTCGAACGCGAAGCCGAAGATCGCCGATTACCCGTTCACGACGCTGGCGCCGAATCTCGGCGTCGTGCGCGTCGGGCCGAGCAAGAGCTTCGTGATTGCCGACATTCCGGGCCTGATCGAAGGCGCGGCCGAAGGCGCGGGCCTCGGGCATCAGTTCCTGCGGCACCTGCAGCGCACCGGCCTGTTGCTGCATCTTGTCGACATCGCACCGTTCGACGAGAGCGCCGACCCGGTCGAGGAGGCGAAGGCGATCGTCGGTGAATTGCGCAAGTACGACGAGACGCTTTACGAGAAGCCGCGCTGGCTCGTGCTGAACAAGCTCGACATGGTGCCGGAGGACGAGCGCGCAGCGCGCGTCGCCGATTTCCTCGAGCGTTTCGAATGGGATGGCCCGGTCTTCGAGATTTCGGCGTTGACAGGCCAGGGCTGCGAGGCGTTGTGCTATGCAGTCTACGACTATCTCGCGGCGCATTCGGACGCGCATCGCGCGGCCGAAGAGGAAGATCTCGCGGCGGACGTGCGCCTCCGCGATGCGCCTTCGTCCGACGGGATTCCGGCGGCGGAAGACGACGCCTGAATCCCGGCGCGCGCCGGGCGCGAGCCGCCCGGCGCCGGCACGCAATTACGCATCACTTACAGGAGACGGCGCACGATGCGTTCGATCATCGCGGATTCCAAGCGATTGGTGGTGAAGGTAGGTTCCAGTCTTGTGACCAACGACGGCAAGGGCCTCGATCATGCCGCGATTGGCCGCTGGGCGGCCCAGATCGCGGCGCTGCGCGGCCAGGGCAAGGAAGTCGTGCTCGTCAGCTCGGGTGCGATCGCCGAAGGCATGCAACGGCTCGGCTGGAGCAAGCGTCCACGCGAGATCGACGAGCTTCAGGCGGCGGCGGCGGTCGGGCAGATGGGGCTCGCGCAAGTGTATGAAAGCCGTTTCTCCGAGCACGGCATCCAGACCGCGCAGATCCTGCTCACGCATGCCGACCTCGCGGATCGCGAGCGCTACCTGAATGCGCGTTCGACGCTGCTCACGCTGCTGCGGCTCGGCGTCGTGCCGATCATCAACGAGAACGACACCGTCGTCACCGACGAAATCAAGTTCGGCGACAACGACACGCTCGGCGCGCTGGTCGCGAACCTGATCGAAGGCGATGCGCTGATCATCCTCACGGATCAGTCCGGTCTCTTCACGGCCGATCCTCGCAAGGATCCGTCGGCGACACTCGTCGCCGAAGCGAGCGCGGGTGCGCCGGAGCTTGAAGCGATGGCGGGCGGCGCAGGCTCGAGCCTCGGCCGCGGCGGCATGCTGACGAAGATCCTGGCGGCCAAGCGCGCGGCCCATAGCGGGGCGAATACCGTGATCGCGAGCGGGCGCGAACCCGACGTGCTCGTGCGTCTTGCTGCGGGCGAAGCGATCGGCACGCAGCTGGTTGCGCGCACCGCGCGGATGGCGGCGCGCAAGCAATGGATGGCCGATCACCTGCAGGTGCGCGGGCATGTCGTGATCGACGCGGGTGCGGTCGAAAAGCTGACGGCGGATGGCAAGAGTCTGCTGCCGATCGGCATCGTCGACGTGCAGGGCGTGTTTGCGCGCGGCGAGGTGATCGCGTGCGTCGGCCCTGACGGCCGCGAAGTGGCGCGCGGGCTCACCAACTACAGCAGTGCGGAGACGAAGCTGATCCAGCGCAAGCCGAGCGCCGAGATCGAGACTGTGCTCGGCTATATGCTGGAGCCGGAGTTGATTCATCGCGACAACCTGGTGCTTGTGTGACCGATACGGCCAGGTGATTTTCCTGTCAACGAAAAAGCCCGCTTCCGAGCGGGCTTTTTCGTGGCGTGACGCGAAACCGGTGAACGGATCAGTGATACTGATTCTGATTCAGCACGATGCGGTGGTATCGGATGTTCTCGATGATCGTGCTGGCCGGGCCGGTCGGCATCTTGTTCGCGCAGAGATAGTCCTGGTAAAGCGCCGCGTGGTACGCGTTCAGTACGCCGTTCTCGATGCGGCGCCAGTCGTTTTCAACCGTGCGGTCCCAGCCGTCGTGATCCGCGTTGAGGCCTGCATACTGGCGCCATTCATAGGTATCGCAGCGGATGCCTTCGTAATTGACATTGCGTGCGCCCGCCGGGCTCGTGACGACAACCGTATAGCGGACGACACCGTCGGTACCGACCACGAGCGACTTCGCATCGACGAAGAATGTGAGCGGCGTGTTCTGCGAAACGTTGAAGGGCAGCAGGTCGCCCGGCTGCGGCAGGGCGGGCAGCGTGTCGACCTTGTTTTCCTTCCATTCCGACTGGCGGTCGAGCAGGTAGGTGAACGCGCTGTCATCCTTGTTGGACGACGTGTTCGAGTGCGCGCAGCCGGCTAGCGCGGCGATCGATGCGAGCGCGAGAGCAATCGCTTTCAATATGCGTTCCTCATAAAAAAAGGCGCGACAACGAGGTCGCGCCCGATCATGCAGTACGGCTTGTCATTTGCCGACGAGCAGGGGAGGTGAGGTTTCGTCGAGCGTGCTCGCGCCAACCTCGACCTCGGAGCAGACCACCGATGTGTCGACAATCGTCAGCGATTGAAAGGGCTGCGGCTCCACGATGCGCGGATAGCGCAGTGGACGCGGCCCCCGCGGCTTGTCGGCTCGCTGCGCCGGGCGGCGCAGGAAGCGTGACAGTTCCGTCAGCGCCAACTGATAGACATCCCGCTTGAACTCGATTACCGCATCGAGCGGCACCCAGTACTCGTTCCACCGCCAGGCATCGAACTCCGGGTGATCGGTCGCGCGCAAGCAAATGTCGCAATCGCGTCCGACCATCCGCAGCAGGAACCAGATTTGTTTCTGGCCGCGGTAATGACCGCGTACTTCGCGCTTGATGAACTTGTCAGGCACCTCGTAACGCAACCAGTCGCGTGTGCGGCCGATTACCTTGACGTGTTCCGGCCGCAGGCCGGTTTCCTCGTGCAACTCCCGGTACATTGCCTGCACGGGGGTCTCGCCGTACTTGATACCCCCTTGAGGAAACTGCCAGGAATGCTCGCGGAGCCGCTTGCCCCAAAACACCTCGTTGCGCGCGTTCAAGAGGATGATGCCGACGTTCGGGCGAAAGCCTTCACGATCCAGCATACAACCACCTTCGAATCCTTTAAAATTGCTTTGATTATAAACAGATAACGGGCGCCGCGCACCGCAATGGAGCGAATCCCCGCAGGGCGCGCCAGCTGAAGTGTCCCTGATTTGTCTGCTAAGTCGTCTGCGCCATCGTCGTTCGTCGCGCGCAGCTTTTTCACCTTGAATCTTTTTCGGGCGCCTCGCGCTAGGGGCGCCGTTTTTGGAACCGTCCGCATGAAAGCTTCCCGTTTCTTTATCGGCACTCTGAAAGAAGCACCCGCCGACGCAGAGATCGTCAGCCACAAGCTGATGGTGCGCGCCGGCATGATCCGCCGCATCGCCGGTGGCATCTACAACTATCTGCCGATCGGCCTGCGCTCGATTCGCAAGGTCGAGGCGATCGTGCGCGAGGAAATGAACCGGGCGGGCGCCATCGAACTGCTGATGCCGGCGGTGCAGCCGGCCGAGCTGTGGGAAGAGTCGGGCCGCTGGGAGCAGTACGGTCCCGAGCTGCTGCGCTTCAAGGACCGCAAGGACAACGAGTTCGTGATCGGGCCGACGCACGAGGAGGTGATCACCGACATCGCGCGCAACCAGATCCGGAGCTACCGGCAGATGCCGGTGAATTTCTATCAGATCCAGACGAAGTTCCGCGACGAGATCCGGCCGCGCTTCGGCGTGATGCGCGGCCGCGAATTCATCATGAAGGACGCGTATTCGTTCGACAAGGATGCCGAAGGCCTCGGCGAGTCGTATCGCAAGATGTACGACGCATATGTCCGCATCTTCTCGCGCCTCGGTCTCGAATTCCGTCCGGTGGCGGCTGACAGCGGTTCGATCGGTGGCAACTTCTCGCATGAGTTCCACGTGATCGCCGACACGGGCGAGGATGCGATCGCCTACTGCCCGACTTCCGACTTCGCGGCGAACATCGAGGCGGCCGAAGCGCTGCCGCTGATCGCCGAGCGCGCCGCGGCCGCCGAGCCGATGCAGAAGGTCGCGACGCCGGGCAAGGCGAAGTGCGAGGCCGTGGCCGAGTTGATGGGGATTCCGCTCGCGCGCACGATCAAGTCGATCGTGCTGGCGACCGACAACGAAGGCGCCGAGCCGACCATCTGGCTGCTGATGCTGCGCGGCGACCATGACCTGAACGAGGTCAAGGCGTCGAAGCTGCCGGGCCTCAAGAACTACCGCTTCGCGACCGAGCAGGAAATCGTCGAATGGTTCGGCACGCCGCCGGGCTATCTCGGCCCGATCGGCACGAAGAAGCCGGTGAAGGTGATCGCCGATCGCACCGTTGCGAACATGAGCGATTTCGTCGTCGGCGCGAACGAGGCCGACTATCACATCGCTGGCGTGAACTGGGGCCGCGACCTGCCGGAGCCGGAAGTCGCCGACCTGCGCAATGTGCAGAAGGGCGATCCGTCGCCGGACGGCAAGGGCGAGCTCGACATTTGCCGCGGCATCGAAGTCGGCCACGTGTTCCAGCTCGGCACCAAGTATTCGGAAGCGATGGGCGCGACGTTCATCGACGAGGCGGGCAAGCCGCAGCCGATGCTGATGGGCTGCTACGGGATCGGCGTGACGCGGATTCTCGGCGCGGCGATCGAGCAGAACTTCGACGACCGCGGCATCATCTGGCCGGAATCGATTGCACCGTTCGAGGTCGTGCTGTGCCCGATGGGCTACGACCGCAGCGAGGCGGTCCGCGAAGCGGCCGACAAGCTGTACGCGGAACTGTCCGCGGCCGGCATCGACGTGATCCTGGACGATCGCGGCGAGCGCCCGGGCGTGATGTTTGCCGACTGGGAGCTGATCGGCGTGCCGCACCGCCTGGTGATCGGCGATCGCGGCCTGAAGGAAGGCAAGATCGAGTATCAGGGCCGCCGCGACACCGAAGCGACGCTGCTGCCGGCGGATACCGCCGCGGCGACGGTCGTGGAGAAGGTCCGCGCGGCGCTCGCGCGCTAAGCCGGCCCGGCACCGGAGGACGGGGTGGAATATACCTTTCTGTCGGCTACCGTGCTGCTTGTGCTGATCACGGATCCGCTCGGCAATATTCCGCTGTTCATCACGGCATTGCGCGACGTGCCGCGCGAGCGGCGCGTGAAGCTGATCCTGCGAGAAGTGGCGATCGCATTCGTGATCCTGCTGTTCTTCATGGTGGTCGGCGAGCGCTTTTTGCGGATGATGAACCTGACCGACCTGTCGCTGCGCCTCGGCGGCGGCATCGTGCTGTTCCTGATCGCGCTGCGGATGATCTTTCCGCATCCGGACGGCGCGCTCGGCAGCGATCCGCGGGCGGGCGGCGAACCGTTCATCGTGCCGCTCGCGATTCCGGCGCTCGCCGGGCCGTCGGCGCTGGCAACGGTGATGCTGCTGACCTCGCAGGCGCCGGGCAAGATGCTCGAGTGGGCGGGCGCGCTGACGGTCACGATGATTGTCTGCGCGGTCACGCTGGTGCTGGCCGAGCGTATTCAGCACTGGCTCGGCGAGCGTACGGTCGCTGCGTTCGAGCGGCTGATGGGCCTTGTGCTCGTCGCGATTTCGGTCGAGATGATGCTGGGCGGGATCCGCGTGTTCGTGCACCAGCTGTAGCGGTACGGCGGCACGACGGCGCCTCAAAGCAAGAGCGGCGCTCCGAAACCGGAGCGCCGCTCTTTTTTTGCGGATGACGCGGGCGTCAGATGTTCGCGGTCAGCGCGCGGATCGTCGGCAGGTTGCGCCAGTAGCCTTTCGCGTCCATCCCGCAACCGAACACATAGCGGTCCGGCACGGTAAAGCCGCAGAAATCGGGATGAAGCGGCTTGGCCTTGGCGAGCGTCTTTTCGCACAGCACGGCGGACATAAAGCGCTTGGCGCCCATGTCGAGGATGCGGTCGCGGATCGCGGCCATCGTCTCGCCTTCGTCGAGGATGTCGTCGAGCACGAGCACGACACGGTCCTTCACCGATTCGCGCGGCGCGACGCGCCAGTGCATGTCCGGGCTGCCCTGCGTCGTGTTGCGGTAACGGGTCAGGTGGATGTAATCGAATTCCAGCGGGAAGTCGAGGTGCGGCAGCAGCATTCCTGTGAATACCGCGGCGCCGCCCATCACCGAGAGGACGAGCGGGAACGCGTCGCCGATGTCGGCGCGGATCGCGTCCGCCATCCGGACGATCGACGCGTTGACGGCGTCCGCCGAGACGATCTCTTCGGAGTGTTCGAAAATGTGGAGGGCTTCTTCGCGGTTCATGAGTTCTGGCGAGCGGTCGGTATACAAATAAGGATGGAGCAGAACGGGCGGCGCGCGCTACAGCAAAAACCCGCGCGCCGTCCGCCGGGCAATCAGCGCAGGCCGGGCATCATGCCCTTCATGCCGCGCATCATCTTCTGCAGGTTGCCGCCCTTCAGCTTCTTCATCATCGTACGCATCTGATCGTACTGGTTCAGCATCCGGTTGACTTCCTGCACCGGCACGCCCGCGCCGGCAGCGATGCGCCGCTTGCGCGTCGCCTTGATGATTTCGGGTTTCGCCCGCTCGGCAGGCGTCATCGAGCTGATGATGCCTTCCATCCGGCGGATCTGTTTTTCGGCCTGGCTCATGTCGGCGCCCGCGGCCGCCTGCTGGAACTGCGCCGGGAGCTTGTCCATCAGCGACGACAGGCCGCCCATGTTCTTCATCTGCGAGATCTGCGCGCGGAAATCGTTCAGGTCGAAGTCGCCGCCTTTCTTGACCTTGTCGGCGAGCTTTTGCGCGGCCTGCACGTCGACGCCGCGCTGGGCCTCCTCGACGAGCGCGAGGATGTCGCCCATGCCGAGGATCCGGTTCGCCATGCGGTCCGGATGGAAGACTTCGAGGCCGTCGAGCTTTTCCGCGACACCGACGAACTTGATCGGCTTGCCGGTGATGTGGCGCACCGACAGCGCGGCGCCGCCGCGCGAGTCGCCGTCGAGCTTGGTCAGCACGACGCCGGTGAGCGGCAGCGCGTCGTTGAATGCCTTCGCGGTGTTGACCGCGTCCTGGCCGAGCATCGCGTCGACGACGAACAGCGTTTCGGCGGGCTTGAGCGCGCCGTTGAGCGCGGCGATCTCCTGCATCATCGCCTCGTCGATGCCGAGACGGCCGGCCGTGTCGACGATCAGCACGTCATGGTAGTGGCGCTTGGCCCAATCGACCGCGGCGAGCGCGATATCGACGGGCTTCTGATCCGGCGACGACGGGAAGAAATCGGCGCCGACCTGTTCGCTCACCGTTTTGAGCTGCATGATCGCGGCGGGGCGGTAGACGTCGCACGACACCGTCAGCACTTTCTTCTTGTACTTCTCGCGCAACAGCTTCGCGAGCTTGCCGGCGGTCGTGGTCTTGCCCGCGCCCTGCAGGCCGGCCATCAGGATGACGGCGGGCGGCGTGACGGCGAGGTTCAGCTCGACGGCCTTGCCTTCGTAGTCGCCGCCGATCACGGCGGTCAGTTCCTTCTGGACCACGCCGACGAGCGCCTGGCCGGGCGACAGGCTGCCGATCACTTCCTCGCCGAGCGCCTTTTCCTTGACCTTCGCGATGAATTCACGGACGACGGGCAGGGCGACGTCGGCCTCGAGCAGCGCGAGACGGACCTCGCGGAGCATCTCCTGGGTGTTCGCCTCGGTAAGCCGGGCTTCGCCGCGCAGCGTCTTGACGACGCGCGCCATCCGTTGAGTCAGATTGTCGAGCATGGGGAGCGATGGACAGTGGGGCCCGAAGACGCGGCGGAACTTGAACGGGAGCCGTCGCGGGAAGGGGGCCTAGTGTAAACTTCGAACATGGATATTGTACTGTATGCCCTCACTGCGATCCTGTACGGCGGCCTTTCCGTCGCAGGCTGGCGCGCGCACCGCCAGAGCGCGGCATCGCCGCTCGTCGCGAGCGTGCCGGCCGTGCCGGTGCCTGCGTCTGCTGCGTCCGGCATGAGCGGCGCAGGCCGCGTGCTCCTGTTCGCCGCGCTCGTCATGCATGGCGTGTTGCTGGACATGACGATCTTCCCGCACGACGCGATGATCTTCGGATTTGCGTTCGCGCTGTCCGCCATGTTCTGGCTCGGCGCCGGCATCTACTGGATCGAAAGCTTCTTCTTCCCGCTCGACAGCCTGCGCCTGCTCGTGTTGCCGCTTGCGTGCGGCGCGTCGCTGCTGCCGCTCGCGTTCGGCGGGGTGCGCGTGCTGCCGTATGCCGCTGCGCCGCTCTTCAAGCTGCATTTCCTGATTGCCAACATCGCCTACGGTCTCTTCGCGATCGCAGCCCTGCACGCGGTCCTGATGCTGATGGTCGAGCGGCGCCTGCAATCGCTGCGCAGCGGCGGCCGCCATGGCTCGGCCGGCTGGATCGCGAGCTGGCTCGAGACGCTCCCGCCGCTCCTGACGCTCGAAAAGCTGCTGTTCCGCCTGATCGGCACCGGTTTCGTGCTGCTCACTCTGACGCTCGCGTCCGGGATCCTGTTCAGCGAGCAGATCGATGCACGCGCGCTGCGGCTCGATCACAAGACTGTCTTCGCGCTTTTGTCGTGGCTGATGTTCGGCGGCCTTTTGATCGCGCGCAAGGCATCGGGCTGGCGCGGACGGGGCGCGGCGCGCTGGGTGCTCGTGTCGTTCGCGGCGCTGCTGTTTGCCTATGTCGGCAGCCGGTTCGTTTTCGAGGTGCTGCTGCACCGTTATGTGGTTTGACCGATTGATTCAGATGCGACAGATTCTTCTCCTGATCCTCCTGTTCTTTGCGACTTCGTGGGTGGCGCGCAAGTTGCGCCAGGCGCAGGCGCAGGCGCACGCCGGCCGCGACGCCGGGCAGAGCGGCGGCGCGCCGGGCCACAGCAGTGCCGGAGCGCCGCGCGGCAACACGCAGACGCTCCCGGAGCCGATGGTGCGCTGCGCCGAATGCGGCGTGCATGCCCCGAAGGGCGACGCGATCACCGTGGACGGCGACTACTTCTGCAGTGTCGAGCACGCGCAGCGCCACGCCGCGCGTGCGAACGAACGCGAGGCGCGATGAGCGGCGAGCCGCCCGTTTCGATCGATGTGAACGGCTGGGTGCGCGAAGCGCGTCATGCGCCGTCGCCGAATTTTGAGGCGCGGCCGGCGGGCGCCGTGCCGACGCTCGTCGTCGTCCACAACATCAGCCTGCCGCCCGGCGAGTTCGGCGGCGAGGCGATCGAGGCGCTGTTCCAGAATCGCCTCGACTGCGACGCGCATCCCTATTACCAGGAGCACCTGCGCGGTGTGCGGGTGTCCGCGCATTTCCTGATCCGCCGCGACGGCGAACTCGTGCAGTTCGTGTCGTGCGACGAGCGTGCGTGGCACGCGGGGGCGTCCGACTATTTCGGCCGGCCGCGCTGCAACGATTTCTCGATCGGCATCGAACTCGAGGGCGCGGACGACGCGCCCTTCGAAGCCGCGCAATACACCACGCTTGCCGCGCTCGCGCGTGCGCTTGCCGAGCGTTATCCGGTCGATGCGTTCGCCGGCCACTCGGACATCGCGCCGGGCCGCAAGACCGATCCGGGCCCGCACTTCGATTGGCAACGCTTTGCGGGGGATGCCGGGTTTTCCGCCGGATACTTTCCTTTCCAGCCGCACTGAGCGCGCGGCTTTTTGACGCGCGGGACTTTTTTCTCCGACCAATGCCTTGCGGCGTCTGCGCGTGCGCGATGTCAAGTGCTCCCGCACAAATTCTTCTATTGGATGCGGTTTGAATGTCCACTATACTTGGTGGCATCTGAGTGGTTCTGTACTAGATATAGTGTGTGTCGCGGAAGGGGAAACCCGGCGGCACACCGGCCGGCGGACAACGCCGGCACGCAAGCGTTCTCAGGGCGACGCGTCAGGCCGGCAGTCCGGGCGTCGCGATCAGCGCAGCGAAATTCGACGGGGCGCGGTACACATGACGAAGCACATGACCGGATCGGGTGTACCGCCACGGCTGAGCCACTCCCCTCGACGCCTCGTTCGCGTCTTACCGCTTGCGCACAGGGTTGCGCAGCGTTCGTTTTAATCCGCGGTTTTCTCCCGCACCATCCAACACCAGGAGCTTTGCACATGCAAACCACCGACAACGCGACGTCGCAATTCGAGAGCGCATCCAGCCGCCCTCTCGGCGGGGCCGCACAAGGCGCACAGGCGCTTGCGCCGCAGGCAACGTTCGCCGATTACAAGGTGATCCGCCGCAATGGCAGCGTGGTGGCGTTCGAGCCGTCGAAGATCGCGATCGCTGTGACCAAGGCTTTCCTGGCGGTGAACGGCGGGCAGGGCGCGGCATCGGCGCGCGTGCGCGAACTGGTCGAGCAGCTGACGCAAAACGTCGTGCGCGCGCTGTTGCGCAGCCGCCCGAACGGCGGCACGTTCCATATCGAGGACATCCAGGATCAGGTCGAGCTCGCGCTGATGCGCGGCGGCGAGCACAACGTCGCGCGCGCGTACGTGCTGTACCGTGAGAAGCGTCACCTCGAGCGCCAGCATACGGGCGAGGAAGCGCCGGTGGTCACGGAAGCGGCCGGCGGCATCAACGTCGTCGACAACGGCGTGACGCGTCCGCTCGACATGAACGCGCTGCGCGCGCTGGTCGTGTCGGCATGCGAAGGTCTCGGCGCTGCGGTTAACCCGGATCCGATCGTCGCGGAGACGGTGAAGAACCTGTACGACGGCGTGCCGATGAGCCAGGTCTACGATTCGTCGATCCTGGCCGCACGCACGATGATCGAGAAGGATCCGGCGTACAGCCAGGTCACCGCGCGCATCCTGCTGCACACGATCCGTCGCGAGATCCTCGGCGAGGAAGTCACACAAGCCGACATGGCGACCCGCTATGCGGAGTACTTCCCGCAATTCCTGAAGCGCGGCGTCGACGCCGAGCTGCTCGACGAGAAGCTGCTGCAATTCGATCTGAAGCGTCTCGGCGAAGCGCTCGACGCGAGCCGCGACCTGCAGTTCGGCTACCTCGGCCTGCAGACGCTGTACGACCGCTACTTCCAGCACATCGACGGCACCCGCATCGAAATGCCGCAGGCGTTCTTCATGCGCGTCGCCATGGGCCTCGCGCTGAACGAAACGGACCGCGAAGCGCGCGCGATCGAGTTCTACAACGTGCTGTCGAGCTTCGACTTCATGAGCTCGACGCCGACGCTGTTCAACTCGGGCACCCGCCGGTCGCAGCTGTCGTCGTGCTATCTGACGACGGTCGCGGACGATCTGGACGGCATCTATGAAGCGCTGAAGGAAAACGCGCTGCTGTCGAAGTTCGCCGGCGGCCTCGGCAACGACTGGACGCGCGTGCGCGCGCTCGGCTCGCATATCAAGGGCACGAACGGCAAGTCGCAGGGCGTCGTGCCGTTCCTGAAGGTCGTCAACGACACGGCCGTGGCGGTCAACCAGGGCGGCAAGCGCAAGGGCGCGGTCTGCGCGTACCTGGAATCCTGGCACCTCGACATCGAGGAATTCCTCGAACTGCGCAAGAACACCGGCGACGACCGCCGCCGTACGCACGACATGAACACGGCGAACTGGATTCCCGATCTGTTCATGAAGCGCGTGATGGAAGGCGGCGACTGGACGCTGTTCTCGCCGTCGACCTGCCCGGACCTGCACGACAAGTTCGGCGCCGAGTTCGAGACGGCCTACACGGCCTACGAGGACAAGGTGGCCCGCGGCGAGATCAAGCTGTTCAAGAAGATCCCGGCGCAGCAGCTCTGGCGCAAGATGCTCGGCATGCTGTTCGAGACGGGCCACCCGTTGATCACGTTCAAGGACCCGTGCAACGTGCGTTCGCCGCAGCAGCACGTCGGCGTCGTCCATTCGTCGAACCTGTGCACGGAAATCACGCTGAACACGAGCGACTCCGAAATCGCGGTCTGCAACCTGGGTTCGGTGAACCTGGTCGCGCACCTCGTGAAGCAGGCCGACGGCAGCTACGCGCTCGACCACGACAAGCTGCAGCGCACGATCAGCGTCGCGATGCGCATGCTCGACAACGTGATCGACATCAACTACTACGCGGTGGCCAAGGCGCGTAACTCGAACCTGAAGCACCGCCCGGTCGGCATGGGCATCATGGGCTTCCAGGACTGCCTGCACCTGCTGCGCACGCCGTATGCGTCGGAGGCGGCGGTCGAGTTCGCCGATCGCTCGATGGAAGCGGTCTGCTACTACGCGTACTACGCGTCGACCGAACTGGCCGAGGAACGCGGCCGCTATTCGAGCTACCGCGGTTCGCTGTGGGATCGCGGCATCCTGCCGCAGGACTCGGTGAAGCTCCTCGCGGAAGCGCGCGGCGGCTACGTCGAAGTAGACATGTCCGAGTCGCTCGACTGGACGGCGCTGCGTGCGCGGATCGCCGAGCACGGCATGCGCAACTCGAACTGCGTCGCGATCGCGCCGACGGCGACGATCTCGAACATCATCGGCGTGTCGGCGTGCATCGAGCCGACCTTCCAGAACCTGTACGTGAAGTCGAACCTGTCGGGCGAATTCACGGTGGTCAACGAGTACCTGGTGCGTGACCTGAAGGAACGCGGCCTGTGGGACGAGGTGATGGTCGCCGACCTGAAGTACTTCGACGGCATGCTGTCGCGCATCGACCGCGTTCCGGCCGACCTGCGCGCGATCTATGCGACCGCGTTCGAAGTCGATCCGAAGTGGCTGGTCGAAGCGGCGTCGCGTCGTCAGAAGTGGATCGATCAGGCGCAGTCGCTGAACATCTACATGGCAGGCGCGTCGGGCAAGAAGCTCGACGAGGTCTACAAGCTCGCATGGCTGCGCGGCCTGAAGACGACCTACTACCTGCGCACGATGGCGGCGACGCACGTCGAGAAATCGACGGTCGCGCACGGCGCACTGAACGCCGTGCCGTCGAGCGGCGGCGTGAGCGGCGGCGGCGCGCAGGGCGCGGCGGGCGGCTTCGGTGCGGCAGGCGGCGAAGCATCGTCGTCGGGCGCGATGAGCGCGGCGCCGGTCGAGGCGGACGGTCCGGTGTGCACGATGCGTCCGGGCGATCCGGGCTTCGACGAGTGCGAAGCGTGCCAGTAACCCGGCACGCCTGAGTCGGCAGGGCTCGGGGCGGCGCGCACGGCAATCGATAAAGGTTGAAGTGCGCGCCGCTCTCTACTAAAAAAATGATAAGGAATCTGTAACGCGGCACACGCGCTGCAGAGCATGACAAGCGATCGAAACAACGCCGACGACGTCGCATTTCGATCGGCGTTCGATGCGTCGAGCGCACCTCGCGATACACGCGCGACACACATCGCGCTCTGCATGAACGACGATGCGTTGCTCAAAGTGTTGTATCGAGGTCGCAACGCGAATCGAAAACAGGATTTTTCATGAGCGGACCCTTTTATCGCTCAGGAAAAGATGGTACAAACCGTTCTAAATTGATGGTGAGAATTTATGCTCAACTGGGATGACGAGAAGACTGCCGTAACTCCCGCGAGCGGAGCGCAGCACAACGCGATGCGCACCCCCGCAGGATCGGCTGTCGGAATGCAGGCTGCAGTGCCTGCCGCTCATCAGGCGCGCGACATCTTCGAAGGCGATCTTGCGGTGGCGCCGCAGGCATCGGCAGCGCCCGCTGCCCATTCGGAAGCGCGGGTCAATGTCGCCGACAAGCGCATCATCAACGGCCAGACCGACGTCAATCAGCTGGTGCCGTTCAAGTACAAGTGGGCGTGGGAAAAGTATCTGGCGGGTTGCGCGAACCACTGGATGCCGCAGGAAATCAACATGTCCCGCGACATCGCGCTGTGGAAGGATCCGAACGGCCTGACCGAAGACGAGCGCCGCATCGTCAAGCGTAACCTCGGCTTCTTCGTGACGGCCGATTCGCTGGCGGCGAACAACATCGTGCTCGGCACGTACCGCCACATCACGGCGCCGGAGTGCCGGCAGTTCCTGCTGCGGCAGGCGTTCGAAGAGGCGATCCACACGCACGCGTATCAATATATTGTCGAATCGCTCGGCCTCGACGAAGGCGAGATCTTCAACGCGTACCACGAAGTGCCGTCGATCCGCGCGAAGGACGAGTTCCTGATTCCGTTCATCCACACGCTGACCGACCCGGCTTTCAAGACCGGGACGCTCGACGCGGATCAGAAGCTGCTGAAGTCGCTGATCGTGTTCGCCTGCATCATGGAAGGTCTGTTCTTCTATGTCGGCTTCACGCAGATTCTCGCGCTCGGCCGCCAGAACAAGATGACGGGTGCTGCGGAGCAATATCAGTACATCCTCCGCGACGAATCGATGCACTGCAACTTCGGCATCGACCTGATCAACCAGATCAAGCTCGAAAACCCGCATCTCTGGACCGCGGAGTTCCGCGCGGAGATTCGCGAGCTGTTCAAGCAGGCGGTCGATCTCGAATACCGTTACGCCGAGGACACGATGCCGCGTGGCGTGCTGGGTCTGAACGCATCGATGTTCAAGAGCTATCTGCGCTTCATCAGCAACCGCCGTTGCCAGCAGATCGGTCTCGATCCGCTGTTCCCGAACGAGGAAAACCCGTTCCCGTGGATGAGCGAGATGATCGACCTGAAGAAGGAGCGCAACTTCTTCGAGACGCGAGTGATCGAGTATCAAACGGGTGGCGCGCTGTCCTGGGAATAACCCGCAGCAGCGACATCGTGTCACGACGATGGAGAAGCCGGCGGCCATGCGGCCCCGGCTCAAGGTTTGGGAGCAAGAACGCCTGATGCAAAGCATGCCCGGTGCCTTAACGGCCCAACGATATGACAGGCACTTTGCGAACCCTTCAGTGGGATGGGCAAACTTCCCTCCGGAAAGGGCGCGCGGCCGCATGGCCGTTCGCTCGATCAAGCGATTAGGGGTGGCGGCGCGACACGCGTCGGCCACCGACTTGATTTGGCGCGCGAGGCCCGAGGGTCACGCGCGCCATACCGTATTCATTAGCGTAAGCGCGCGGTATCCGCGTACGCCGATGAATAGCCCGCTTCGCAGCGCACGTCCCGAACAGCGTCCGCGGGAAGCGGGTTTTGACGAAGGGTGTAGTTTGAACTGACTCTCATCTGAACCTGAAGGAGAACAACATGGCACTTGCCAAGAAGAAGCCGGCTGCGAAGAAGGCTGCTGCGAAGAAGACCGTTGCCAAGAAGGCAGCAGCGCCGGCGAAGAAGGCCGCTGCTGCAGTGAAGAAGGTTGCAGCCAAGAAGGTCGCAACGAAGAAGGTCGCAACGAAGAAGGTTGCGGTGAAGAAGGTCGCCGCGAAGAAGGCGGCACCGGCGAAGAAGGCCGCCGCGAAGAAGGTTGCAGCCAAGAAGGTCGCAACGAAGAAGGTTGCGGTGAAGAAAGTCGCTGCGAAGAAAGTCGCGGTGAAGAAGGTTGCTGCGAAGAAAGCAGCACCGGCCAAGAAGGCCGCCGCAAAGAAAGTTGCGGTGAAGAAGGTCGCCGCGAAGAAGGCGGCGCCGGCGAAGAAGGCTGCGGCCAAGAAGGCGGCACCGGCGAAGAAGGTCGCCGCGAAGAAGGCAGCACCGGCGAAGAAGGCTGCGGCCAAGAAGGCGGCACCGGCGAAGAAGGTCGCTGCCAAGAAGGCGGCACCGGCGAAGAAGGCTGCGGCCAAGAAAGCGGCACCGGCGAAGAAGGCTGCTGGCAAGACGGCGGCGCCGGCGAAGAAGGCTGCTGGCAAGACGGCGGCGCCGGCGAAGAAGGCCGTTGCCAAGAAGGCCGCTCCGGCGAAGAAGGCCGCTGCGCCGGTTGCAGCGCCTGAAAAGAAGGCCGCTCCCGCGAAGAAGGCTGCTGCCCCGAAGAAGGCCGTCGTGAAGAAGGCCGCTCCGGCGACGACCGCATCGACCGCATCGGTTGCGCCGGCATCGGGCGTGAAGACCGCGCTCAACCCGGCAGCGGCATGGCCGTTCCCGACCGGCAGCCGTCCGTAATCGATGACTGCCGCGTCCCGGGCACGCTAACGGTGTCCGAGGATTGAGTCGCGCGACTCGATCAATCCCGCCACCTGATTCAGGATGGCGGGATTTTTTTCGTCCATGCGCGGCGTCGAACCGGCGAGTGGGCGAAAAAAAACGCATGTGCTGCTACGCACATGCGTTCGACCGCGGCTCGTGCCGCGCGCTGAAATTACCCGTTCAGTGCGTGACGCGCGTGACGCCGCCGCTCGACAGCAGGCGCACACGTTCGCCTGCACGGAAAAATTCACCGCTGGCCGCCTGCGTGATCGAGCGCAGATCGCCGTTGTCGAGGCGCACGGTGATTTCGACGCCGTTCGCCGTGCTCATGTTTTCACCGATTGCGTTGCCCGCGACTGCGCCCGCGAGGCCGCCTGCGATCGCGGCAAGGACCGAGCCCCTGCCGCCGCCGATCGCGCTACCGGCGACCGCGCCGAGCGCGCCGCCGCCGAGGGTGCCGATCGCGCTGCCGCCGCCATCGGACTGAATGCGAACTGCGCGAACGCTCTCGACCGTCCCCATGCGCACAGTCTGTTCGCGCTGTGCCTGGCCGACGCTATAGACGTCCGCCGAGCCGGGTGGCGTGAAGCAACCGGCCAGTGTCAGCGTGGCGGTCAGCATGGCCCCGAGCGCGAGGGTCTTTTTGTTCAACATGTGTGCTCTCCCACAAGAATCATTTGAGACTGTAACCGAAGGCAGCCTCGAAGCGTGCGTCGATGTCGGCGCGCGTCAGCGCGTAGGTTTGCGGCCCTTGATGCGCGATCTTGATCGAGCCCATCAGGCTGGCCAGGCGCCCGGTGGTCGCCCAGTCGAAGCCGTGTTCGATGCCGTACAGCAGACCGCCCCGGAATGCGTCGCCGCAGCCGGTCGGGTCGACGATACGTTCGGCAGGTACGACCGGAATCTGTTCTTCACCGTTTTTATGGAGAATGGTCGCGCCGTGCTCGCCGCGGGTGATGATCAGTGCCTGAACCCGGCTGGCGATGTCCTGTTCGGACCAGCCGGTCTTGTCGCTGACGAGCTTGCCTTCGTAGTCGTTGACCGCCACGAACGTGGCGAGTTCAATGATGCGGCGCAGCGTTGCGCCGTCGAAGAGCGGCAGGCCCTGGCCCGGATCGAAGATGAACGGGATGCCCGCGCGCGCGAACTGCTCGGCGTGCTGGACCATGCCGTCGAAGCCGTCCGGTGCCACGATGCCGAGCTTGACGCCGGGGACTTCGTCCGCGCGGTTCAGATGCGACTGCATCATCGCGCCCGGGTGGAAGGCCGTGATCTGGTTGTTGTCGAGATCGGTCGTGATCATCGCCTGCGCGCTGTGCATGTCGGGCATCAGGCGTACGCATTCCTTCGAAATGCCGAGATTGTCGAGGCGCTCGATGTAACGGTCCGCGTCGAGCGCGCCCAGTGTCGCCATGATGCGCGGGTCGCCGCCGAGCAGATGCAGTGCGTAGGCGATATTGCCGGCGCAGCCGCCGAATTCGCGACGCATCGTCGGCACGAGGAAGCTCAGGTTGATGAGGTGAACCTGGTCGGGCAGGATGTGCTCGCGAAAGCGGCCCTCGAAGGTCATGATGTTGTCGTAGGCGAGCGAGCCGCAAATCAGCGTAGCCAAGGCGTGTTCCTGTAGAGAGCGTGAGGGTGCCGCTGCCGGTGAGCGACGCGCTGCGCGGTCGGGCGCGGTGCGTCGCTCATCGGCAGCAGGGAATTACTTGAGTGCGGCGAGGGCGGCGTCGTAGTTCGGCTCGTCCTTGATCTCGCCGACGAGTTGCGCGTGCAGCACCTTGTCGTTCGCGTCGAGCACGACGACCGCGCGCGCGGTCAGGCCGTCCAGCGGGCCGCTCGTCACGTTGACGCCGTATGCGTCGGCGAATGCGCGGCCGGTGCGGAACGTCGAGGCCGTCACGACATTCGCGAGGCCTTCGGTCGTGCAAAAGCGCGTTGCCGCGAACGGCAGGTCGCCCGACACGACGATCACGACGGTGTTGTCGAGGGCGGAAGCCGCTTCGTTGAACTTGCGGGTCGACGTCGCGCAGGTCGGGGTGTCGAGGCTCGGGACGATGTTCAGCACCTTGCGCTTGCCGGCGAAGCTGGCGAGCGACAGGTCGGCGAGATCCTTGCCGACCAGCGTGAAGTCGGGGGCTTGCGAACCGACTGCCGGAAACGTGCCGGCGATTTCGATCGGGTTGCCACCCAGCGTAACTTTGCTCATGTTCGTGCTCCGAAGATGCGCGCCGCGTGGACGCGCGGTTGATAACGGGCGCGCCCGGGCGCGCCGCGGGGCGTCACGGATAAAAGATCTGGACGCGGAAATTCGATGCGGGTGCGCCGTGCGTCTCGACGCGCACGATCATCGTCTGGGTCGCGCGAGCCGGCAGGCCAGCCTCGATCGGCGTGCCGGGCCGGACATAATCGCGCGGCGCGAGCACGCGGCGCACGGTCACATGATTGGTGTCGTCGAGCAGCGTCAGCTCGATTGACGGATACGCGAGCGCGACGCGGTAGCGGTTCGTGAGCGGCGCCTTCAGTTCGAGCGTGTGCGGGCCATCGAGCTGACGCAGGTCGGTCGCGTCGAGACGCAGCCCGTCGATCGCGCGCGGCGGTGCGACCGAGCAGCCGAGCGGTGTGCAGAGGCGCTGGAACCAGCCTTGCGTCACCGGCCAGTGAATCATCACCGTTTCGCGCTGCCACCAGGCGAGCTGCATGACGAGCAGCACCGCGAGTGCCGAGGCGACGAGGCCGCCGACGAAGCCGCCAAGCAGGCCGTGCTGCCGCGGCGTGCGCGCTTCGCGGGTGACCGCGAAGGGCGGACTGTCGTCGTTGTCGGGCACGGCCGCGAACGGTTCGGCTTGCGCGCCGGCGGCGAAATGCGGGTCGCGCGTGACGGATGGAGGCGCGGACATATCGCCGTCGGGAGACGGCGACGCCGGCTCGTGCCGGGCGTCGTCGGGCTCGTATCGGGCGTCGTCGGCAAAACGGGGTTCGCGCGCGGGGATGGCGTTTGGCGCGGCGGTGGAATGCGGCAGATCGTCAACGGCCGGCGCAGCGCCGAAGGATTCGGGCCGGTCATCGCCCGCAAAACGCGGTTCGCGCGGATCGTGTATCGAGGCGAGAGGCGACAGCTGTGCCGGCTCGGTGGCTTCACGCGCCGTCGATGCGGCGCCGGATTCGGCCTGCGACGGACGTATCAGGCGGGCGATGCCCATCTCGTTCGCCGGCGTCGCGCCCGATTCGGGCAGCGTCACGGGAACGAGCGGCTCGGCGCTGACGTTCCGGCCGTTGTGTTGCAGGGAAGGATCGATGCCGCCGTCGAGCCACGGCGCCCACATGTCCCAGTTGTCCGGGGTGAAGTCCGCATGCGCGGGGCTGTCGGCGGGCGGGTCGCGGAACAGCCGGGGCACGTTCGCGACGTGCGGCGCGCTCGCGCTGCCCGCCTCGGCTACTTCGCCCGCTTCGGCGAGCGCCGGCTCGGGCTGTGCCAAGCCCTCGACGAGCGAGTCCGCCGCGTTGAAGACCTGCTGGCAGTGTCCGCAGCGCACCAGTCCGCCGTGCAGCGAGAGCTGCGCCTGCTGCAGGCGGAAGACGGTTTCGCAATGGGGACAGCGCGTCGCGAGAAGCATGTTGAGCCGGGCAGCCAGCTGGCCAGAGTGATGGACAGCGCTATTCTAATGGCTTTCCCGGCGGGTTCCGGCGAGACACACCCAACCTTCGTGTTCGCGCCAGACCGAAATGTCGATGTAGCGCGCGTAGACGGCCGCGACCTCGTCCGCCTGGCGCGCGAGCACGCCCGACAGCGCAATGCGCCCGCCCGGTTTCACTTTCGATGCGAGCATCGAAGCCATCAGCTTCAGCGGGTTCGACAGGATGTTCGCGACGACGATGTCGAATTCGCCGGCCGGGCAGTTGTCCGGCAGGCCGTACGTCACGTCTGCGCGATTGCGTTCGCTGTTTTGCCGCGCCGACTCGACCGCTTGCGGATCGATGTCGATGCCGACGACGGGATTCGCCCCGCATTTCTGCGCGAGGATCGCGAGAATCCCCGAGCCGCAGCCATAGTCGAGCACCGACTGACCGGGCTTGACCGACTGCTCGAGCCATTCCATGCACAGGCGCGTGGTCGGATGGCTGCCGGTGCCGAAGGCGAGGCCCGGATCGAGCTCGAGCACCAGCGCATCGGGTTCCGGTGCGTCGTGCCACGACGGCACGACCCAGATCCGCTCGCCGATATGGATCGGCTCGAACTGCGATTGCGTGAGGCGCACCCAATCCTGCTCCTCGACTTCGCGGACGTCGAACGCCGGCGCCGCCTGCAGGCCGATGTCGTTCGCCGCCGCCGCGAGCAGCACGGCGGGCTCGTGATCGGGCGACAGCAGCGCGATCACGCGCGAGTGCTGCCACGCGGTGCGGTCGGGCGTGAGGCCCGGTTCGCCGAAGAGCGGCTGTTCGTCGGGCGTGTCCGCATCGGCGTCCTCGACGGACACCGACAGCGCGCCCAGCTCGAGCAGCGCGTCGGACAACGCTTCCGCGTGTTCCCGGGCCAGTTCGACGACGAGTTCGCGATAGCTCATGCTTACGCTTCTTCCGGTGAGACTTGCAGCTTCTGCGCGAGCCGGTTTTCGAGGTAGTGGATGCTGGTGCCGCCTTCGACGAACTTCGAATCGATCATCAGTTCCCGGTGCAGCGGGATGTTGGTCTGGATGCCCTCGACCACCATCTCCGACAGCGCGATGCGCATCCGGCTGATCGCCTGCTCGCGCGTCGCGCCGTAGGTGATCAGCTTGCCGATCATCGAATCATAGTTCGGCGGCACGAAATAGCCATTGTAGGCGTGCGAATCGACGCGCACGCCCGGGCCGCCCGGCGTATGCCACGAGGTGATCCGGCCCGGCGACGGCGTGAACTTGAACGGATCTTCCGCGTTGATCCGGCATTCGATCGCATGTCCGCGGAACTGGATGTCGCGCTGGCGCAGCGTGAGCTTTTCGCCGGCCGCGATACGGATCTGTTCCTGGACGATGTCGACGCCCGTGATCATTTCCGACACCGGGTGCTCGACCTGCACGCGGGTGTTCATCTCGATGAAGTAGAACTCGTTGTTCTCGTACAGGAATTCGAACGTGCCCGCACCGAGGTAACCCATCTTCTTGCATGCGTCGGCGCAGCGGTCGCCGATCCGCTCGATCAGGCGGCGCGGAATGCCCGGCGCCGGCGCTTCCTCGATCACCTTCTGGTGGCGGCGCTGCATCGAGCAGTCGCGTTCGCCGAGCCAGATCGCGTTCTTGTGCGCGTCGGCCAGCACCTGGATCTCGATGTGGCGCGGGTTCTCGAGGAACTTCTCCATGTAGACCTGCGGATTGCCGAACGCACGGCCGGCTTCCTCGCGGGTCATGTTGACCGCGTTGACGAGCGCCGCCTCGGTGTGCACGACACGCATGCCGCGACCGCCGCCGCCGCCCGCCGCCTTGATGATGACCGGATAGCCGATCGAGCGGGCAATCTTCACGATCTCCTTCGGATCGTCCGGCAATGCGCCGTCCGAACCCGGCACGCACGGCACGCCGGTCTTGATCATCGTCTGCTTCGCGGTGACCTTGTCGCCCATCAGGCGGATCGTTTCCGGACGCGGGCCGATGAACGTGAAGCCGGACTGCTCGACGCGCTCGGCGAAGTCGGCGTTTTCCGACAGGAAGCCGTAGCCGGGGTGGATCGCCTCGGCGTCGGTGACTTCCGCCGCGCTGATCAGCGCC
>NZ_JAHACR010000427.1 GCF_018375725.1 Burkholderia sp.
ATGATGGAGACCCGCGTGGTCGACGGCCAGTCGGTGCTCGTGCCGGTCGTGTATCTCGCGCTGGCGAACCAGCAGAATGTCAACGGCCCGCTGATCAGCGCAACGAACATCGATTTACAGAACGCGCAGTCGTTCACGAACAGCGGCACGATCAAGGCGGACAACACGCTGGCGATCCAGGGCAAGCAGATCGACAACGCGTTCGGCGCGCTGCAAAGCGGCGGGCTGATGTCGCTGAAGACCGAGAACAACATCGATCTGACGTCGGCGAGCGTCAAGGCCGGCAGTCTGCAGCTGGACGCCGGCAAGGACCTGATTCTCGATACGGCGACGAAGACGAACACACGCGTGAGCCGCGATGGCGCGACGAGCGTGGTGACGACGCTCGGGCCAACCGCCAAACTGGACGTCGTGGGCAATGCGTCGATCGTCACCGGCGGCAACTTCCAGCAGAACGCGGGCAACCTGTCGGTCGGCGGCAATCTCGGGATGAACGTCGGCGGCAACTGGGATCTCGGTGCGGTGCAGACGGGCGAGCACAAGATCGTGCAGCGGGCGAACGGCGTGTCGAATACCGACATCAACAAGGTCACCGGCAGCTCGGTGACGGTCGGTGGACAGTCGAGCATCGGCGTCGGCGGAGACCTGACGGCCAAGGGCGCGCAGATCGACCTCGGCCAGGGCGGCACGCTTGCGGCCAAGGGCAACGTAACGCTTGGCGCGGCGAGCACGACATCGACGGTGAACAGCAACAGTTCGGGCGGCGACAGTCACGGTAGCTACGCCGAGACGCTGCATATGTCCGATCAGGCGCTCACAGGCACGACGCTCAAGGGTGGCGATACCGTCACATTGGCGTCGGGCAAGGATCTCACGATCAGCGGCAGCACGGTCAGCCTGGATAAAGGCAATGCGAACCTGATGGCGAGCGGCGATGTGAATATCGGCGCGGCAACCGAAACGCATGTGCTGAACTCGCACGAAACGCACAGCCACAGCAATGTCGTGAGCGGCGTGCAGGTTTCAAGCGGCATCGACCAGACGGCGACCCATAGCCAGGGCAGCACGGTGTCGGCCGACGGCGTCAACATCGTCAGCAACCGCGACATCAACGTGGCGGGTAGCAACGTCGTTGGCACGAACGACGTGACGTTGCAGGCGACGCGCAACGTCAACATCACGACCTCGCAAGACACGACTCAATCGTCCAGCTATTTCGACAAGAAGGAATCGGGTCTTTTGACGAATGGTGGTTTGTCGGTGACGGTAGGTTCGCGCTCGGCCGCGCAGCAAGACCAAAGCAGCTCGGTGACGAATAAGGGGAGTGTGATCGGGTCATCGCAGGGCAATGTCACGATCCAGGCCGGAAAGGATGCCACGATTACCGGTAGCACGATTGTGGCAGGCCGGGATGTCGGAATCGCCGCTCAAAACGTGACGGTAAATGCCGCGTACGACACCTACAAGGACGCGCAGTCGCAGCAGTTCAGCCAGTCGGGTTTGAGTGTCGGATTGGGCGGCGGCCTGGTCGGACTCGGACAGTCGATGGCAGGCGCCGTCCGCCAAGGCCAGCAGTCGGGCGATTCGCGCCTCGCTGCAGTACAGGCCGTGGCGGCTGCCGAACAGGCTTACCAGAACCGCGGCGGGATCAAGGACGCGGCCAATGCCGTGTCGAACGGGAACGTGAGCGAAGCTGCCAAGGGCGTTCAGGTACAGCTCAGCATCGGGTCGAGCCATAGCAGCAGCAATGCGACGACATCGATCTCGAGCGCGAAAGGTTCGTCGATCATAGGCAACGGCAACGTCTCCATCACCGCGACGGGCACACCGGACGCAAACGGAAACGCTCAGGCGGGCACCGGAAACATTGCGATGACCGGAGCGTCAGTGCTCGGCAAGAACGTCGCGCTCGACGCCAACAACGCGATCACGCTGCAAAGCGCGCAGAGCACCGAACAGAGTACGAGCTCGAACAGTTCGACCGGCTGGAATGCAGGCGTGGCGATCGGCGTGGGCAAGAATACGGGGATCAGCGTCTTCGCGAATGGCTCGAACTCGCACGGCCAGGGCAACGGCGATAGCGTCACGCAAACCAACACGACGGTGGCAGCCGGCAATACGCTAACGATGAAGTCGGGTGGCGACACGACGTTGTCGGGCGCCAAGGTGTCGGGCGACAAGGTCAAGGTCGATGTCGGCGGCGACCTGACGATGACGAGCCTTCAGGATACGTCGAACTACAGCAGCAACCAGCACAACACGGGCGTCAGCGGCAGCTTTACGTTCGGCTATGGTGGCGGCGTCGACGCATCGATCGGCCACACCAGCATCGACGCGAATTATGCGTCGGTGAACCAGCAAACCGGCATCGTGGCTGGCAAGGAAGGGTTTGATGTCAACGTGGCGGGCCATACGCAGCTCAACGGCGCACAGATCGCAAGCGCGGCGCCGGCAGACAGCAATACGCTGACGACCGGCAGCCTCGGATTTACCGACATCCAGAACAAGATGTCGTATTCGGGATCGTCGGAAGGTTTTTCGACGTCGGGCGGCCCGAGCTTTGCACAGACGGGTGATAGCGCGAGCGGCGTCACGCGTGCCGCGGTGAGCCCGGCGAAGATCGTCGTGAAGTCGGATGAACAGAACGGCACGGACAGCACGGCCGGGCTGT
>NZ_JAHACR010000428.1 GCF_018375725.1 Burkholderia sp.
AGGAAGTGACGATGGAGCTGGGCGGCAAGTCGCCGCTGATCGTGTTCGACGATGCCGATCTCGACCGCGCCGCCGATATTGCCGTCACCGCCAACTTCTTCAGCTCGGGCCAGGTCTGCACGAACGGCACGCGCGTGTTCGTGCAGCGCGCGGTCAAGGACGCGTTCACCGCGCGTGTGCTGGCGCGCGTGGCGCGGATCCGCGTCGGCAAGCCGACCGATCCCGACACCAACTTCGGCCCGCTCGTCTCCGCGGCCCAGCTCGACAAGGTGCTCGGCTACATCGCCAGCGGCAACGCGCAAGGCGCGAAACTGCTCGCAGGCGGCATGCGCCTGACCGACGGACACTTCGCGAACGGCCAGTACGTCGCGCCGACCGTGTTCGGCGACTGCCGTGACGACATGACGATCGTTCGCGAGGAAATCTTCGGGCCCGTGATGAGCATCCTCGAATTCGAAACCGAGGACGAAGCGATCGCGCGCGCGAACGATACGCACTATGGCCTGGCGGCCGGCGTCGTCACCGAGAACCTGTCGCGTGCGCACCGTGCGATCCATCGCCTCGAAGCCGGCATCTGCTGGATCAACACGTGGGGCGAATCGCCGGCGGAAATGCCGGTCGGCGGCTACAAGCAATCCGGCGTCGGGCGGGAGAACGGTATCTCGACGCTCGAACACTACACGCGCATCAAATCGGTGCAGGTCGAGCTTGGCCGCTACCAGCCGGTATTTTGAGGAGAGGCCGTCATGACGATTCGCGAATTCGACTACATCATCTGCGGCGCAGGCTCCGCGGGCAACGTCCTCGCGACACGCCTGACGGAGGATCCGGACGTCACCGTGCTGCTGCTCGAAGCGGGCGGCCCGGACTACCGTTTCGACTTCCGCACGCAGATGCCGGCGGCGCTCGCCTATCCGCTGCAGGGCCGCCGCTATAACTGGGCCTACGAAACCGACCCCGAGCCGCACATGAACAACCGCCGGATGGAATGCGGGCGCGGCAAGGGGCTCGGCGGCTCGTCGCTGATCAACGGCATGTGCTACATCCGCGGCAACGCGCTCGACTACGACAACTGGGCGACGCATCGGGGCCTCGAGGACTGGACGTATCTCGACTGTCTGCCGTACTTCAGGAAGGCGGAGACCCGCGATATCGGCCCGAACGACTATCACGGCGGCGACGGCCCGGTCTCGGTCACGACCAGCAAGCCGGGCGTGAACCCGCTGTTCGAGGCGATGGTCGACGCCGGCGTGCAGGCCGGCTACGCGCGCACCGACGACCTGAACGGTTACCGGCAGGAAGGCTTCGGCCCGATGGACCGCACCGTCACGCCGCGCGGCCGCCGCGCGAGCACCGCGCGCGGCTATCTCGACCAGGCGCGCGCGCGGCCCAACCTCGAGATCGTCACGCATGCGCTCGCCGACCGTGTGCTGTTCGACGGCAAGCGCGCGTCGGGCGTCACGTTCCTGCGCGGCGACGAGCGGATGACCGCCCATGCGCGCCGCGAGGTGCTCGTGTGCAGCGGCGCGATCGCGTCGCCGCAGCTGCTGCAACGCTCGGGTGTCGGCCCCGGCGCATGGCTGAAGGAACTGGACATTCCGGTCGTGCTCGACCTGCCGGGCGTCGGCCAGAACCTCCAGGATCATCTGGAGATGTACATCCAGTACGAATGCAAGGAACCGGTGTCGCTGTATCCGGCGCTCAAGTGGTGGAACCAGCCGAAGATCGGTCTCGAATGGATGCTCGGCGGCACCGGCCTCGGCGCAAGCAATCACTTCGAGGCGGGCGGCTTCATCCGCACGCGCGACGACGACCTTTGGCCGAACGTGCAGTATCACTTCCTGCCGGTCGCGATCAATTACAACGGCTCGAACGCGATCGAGATGCACGGCTTCCAGGCGCACGTCGGCTCGATGCGCTCGCCGAGCCGCGGCCGCGTGAAGCTGCGATCGCGCGATCCGCACGCACACCCGAGCATCCTGTTCAACTACATGGCCGAAGCGCTCGACTGGCGCGAATTCCGCGACGCGATCCGCGCGACGCGCGAGATCATGCGCCAGCCCGCGCTCGACCGCTTCCGCGGCCGCGAACTGAATCCGGGCGCGGACCTGAAGAGCGACAAGGATCTCGATACGTTCGTGCGCGCACGCGCGGAGACCGCGTTCCATCCGTCGTGCTCGTGCAAGATGGGAACCGACGACATGGCGGTGGTCGACCATGAAGGCCGCGTGCATGGCGTGGACGGGCTGCGCGTCGTCGACGCGTCGATCATGCCGATCATCACGACCGGCAACCTGAATGCACCGACGATCATGATCGCCGAGAAGATCGCCGACCGGATCCGCAATCGCCCGCCGCTCGCACGCGCGAACGTGCCGTACTACGTGGCGAACGGCGCGCCGGCACGCGGCGGCGACATGGCAAGAAATCCCGCGATCGCATGACGCGGGCGTGGCGGGCGACCTGACCGCCCGCCTGTCCGGCCCGCAACCGACGATCGCAACGGTTGCGGGCCGGGACGTGCGCACAAGCCGTCCAGGCCGCCGAAAACAGCGCACACTATTCGCCATCCGCGAACAAACCGGCAGTCACCGCGCCCGTCTCGCCGCTACCACGCCGAATCGGACGCGCGCGACGCATCGGCCCGACGCGACCGTGCGTTTCCATCTTC
>NZ_JAHACR010000037.1 GCF_018375725.1 Burkholderia sp.
AGCGCCCGGTGCAGACCGTGGCGGCGGCCGACGAGGCGGTCGAGCTGGGCCCGTATCGTCACTTCATGCAGAAGGAAATCTTCGAGCAGCCGCATGCGGTTGCCGCGACGATTCCCGATGCGGGCCTGTTCGATCCGTCCGTGTTCGGGCCGGATGCGCGGCGGGTATTCGAGCAGATCGACAACGTGCTGATCCTCGCATGCGGCACGAGCCATTATTCCGGCCTGACCGCGCGCCGCTGGCTCGAGACCATCGCGCGGCTGCCCGCGCACGTCGAGATCGCGAGCGAGTACCGCTACAGCGACGCGCTGGCGATGCCGAACACGCTGGTGGTCGTGGTGTCGCAATCGGGCGAGACGGCCGATACGCTCGCGGCGCTCAAATATGCACAATCGCTCGGTCATCCGGATACGCTCGCGATCTGCAACGTGCCGACGAGCGCGATGGTGAGGCAAACCGGTTTGCGTTTCCTCACGCGTGCGGGCCCGGAAATCGGCGTGGCGTCGACCAAGGCGTTTACGACGCAGCTCGTCGCGCTGTTCATCCTCGCGGTCACGCTCGGCCGGCAGCGTGGCTTCGTCGACGACGCGCAGCTCGCGCGCTACACGACGCAGTTGCGGCGGCTGCCCGACGCGCTCGCCGACGTGCTTGCGCTGGAGCCGCAGATCGAGCGCTGGGCGGCCGAGTTCGCGCGTCATGAGAATGCGCTGTTCCTCGGGCGCGGGCTGCATTATCCGATCGCGCTCGAAGGGGCGCTGAAGCTGAAGGAGATCTCGTACATCCATGCGGAAGCGTATCCGGCCGGCGAGCTGAAGCACGGGCCGCTCGCGCTCGTCACGCATACGATGCCGGTCGCGACGATCGCGCCGAACGACACGCTGCTCGAAAAGCTCAAGTCGAACATGCAGGAGGTGAGGGCGCGTGGCGGGCAGCTGTATGTGTTTGCCGATGCGGATACGCGAATCGACAATGGCGAGGGCGTTTCCGTTTTGAGGATGCCGGATTATTACGGGCTGCTGTCGCCGATCCTGCATGTCGTTCCGCTGCAGCTGCTCGCGTATCACGCGGCATGCCTGCGGGGTGCGGATATCGACAAACCCAGGAACCTGGCGAAATCGGTGACGGTGGAATAACGCGAGGAGAAGCAGGGCGGCGCCGCGGCCTTCAACGGCCGCGGCATGTCCTCGCCGTTCGTATCGGCCCGCGCGGCATGCCGTCATGCGGACTCACCCGATCACGCAATCCTTTCGTTTTCATTGCGCGGCGGCCGTCGTTCCCGACATTCATCGTTCTGGTTCATACTGCTGCACAAGCAGACGAACCGGTGCAGCTTGCTCATCCCGACAACACGACCGACTGTCGGGCCTGCGCGGTCGTTTCCCCTGGAGCGCACGCCGGCCGCGCGCGGCTTCCGACGCCGGCAACGCAGTGTCTCGAGATGTGGACGGTAAACCGATGAGCCTCCTCGCATCCCAGCTTCAGCGCAATTATCGGGACGTTCGCGCATGCAGCGTCGAGCTGACGACGGCGCTGACTGCCGAAGATCAGGCCGTGCAGTCGATGCCCGACGCCAGCCCGACGAAGTGGCATCTCGCGCATACGACGTGGTTCTTCGAGACAGTCGTGCTGGTGCGGCACGTCGCCGGTTATGCCCCGTTCGACGATACCTATCCGTTCCTGTTCAACTCCTACTACGAATCGCTCGGCCCGCGCCAGCCGCGGGAACAGCGCGGCCTTCTGACGCGTCCCTCGCTGGCCGACGTGCATGCGTACCGGCGTCATGTCGACGCGGCCGTGCTGCACACGATCGCCACGGCAGATTCCTCGCTGCTCGACCTGCTGGCGTCCGAGATTGCACTCGGGCTGCATCACGAACAGCAGCATCAGGAGTTGATCGTCACGGACATGCTGCATGCGTTCTCGTGCAATCCGCTGCTGCCGGCGTTCCGGCCGGGCGACATCGCCGCGCGCCATGCCGCGCCACCCGCCGATGGCGCGCTGCGCTGGCTGCGGCAGCCGGGCGGTATCGTCGAGATCGGTCATGACGGGAACGGCTTCTCGTTCGACAACGAGCGGCCACGGCACCCGGTGCTGCTGCAACCGTACGAGATGGCCGATCGTCTCGTGACGAACGCCGAATTCGCGGCGTTTATCGACGACGGCGGCTATACGCGCCCGTCGCTATGGCTGTCGGACGGCTGGGCGACGATCCGGCGCGACGGCTGGCGCGCGCCTGCGTACTGGCTCGACGGCGGCGCCGATGCGCGGCAGGCGTTCGGACTGCACGGCGTGCAGCCGCTCGCGCCGGATGCGCCGGTATGCCATGTGAGCTTCTACGAAGCGGCCGCCTATGCGGAATGGGCGGGCGCGCGCCTGCCGACCGAATTCGAATGGGAAGCCGCGTACGGCGCCGACGGCATCCGGCAAATGCTCGGACATGCGTGGCAGTGGACGCGCTCGTCATACGAGCCGTATCCGGGGTTTCGTCCGCTCGACGGCGTCGTCGCGGAATACAACGGGAAGTTCATGGTCGGCCAGCAGGTCCTGCGCGGCAGCAGCATCGCGACGCCGCCCGGGCACGCGAGACCGACATACCGCAATTTCTTTCCGCCGGCCGCGCGCTGGCAATTTTCGGGAGTTCGTCTTGCGCGAGACGTCTGATCTGACCGCACCGGCGAGCGGCATCGACACGGCCGGCGACATGCAGTCGAGTGCGTTCGCGCGCGATCTGCTCGCCGGCCTGTCGCATGCGCCGCGCAGCATTCCGCCGAAGTATTTCTACGATGCGGACGGCTCCGCACTGTTCGATCGCATCTGCGCGCTGCCCGAGTATTACCCGACGCGCACGGAGCTCGGCATCCTGCGTGCGAACGCGGCCGGCATCGTCGAGCGCATCGGCGCGCACGCCGATATCGTCGAGTTCGGCGCGGGCTCGCTCGCGAAGATCCGCATCCTGCTCGATGCGTTTGCCGCCGGACGCGCGCCTGTGCGGTATGTGCCGGTCGATATTTCCGCGGACTACCTGCACGATGCGGCGGGGCGCCTGCGCGACGCCTATCCGTGGCTCGACGTCGCGCCGCTCGCCGCCGACTACACGAAGGCCGAGCAACTGACGGTACTGACGGAATCGCCCGGCCGGCGGATCGGCTTTTTCCCGGGGTCGACGATCGGCAACTTCACACCGGACGAGGCGGATGCGTTCCTGCGCGACACCGCGCGGCTGCTGCGCGGCGGCGGCTTGCTGGTCGGTGTCGATCTCGTCAAGGATCCGGTCACGCTGCATCGCGCGTACAACGATGCGCAGGGCGTGACCGCGCAATTCAACCTGAACCTGCTCAGGCGCGCGAACACGGAGCTCGGTGCGGACTTCGACCTCGACGGCTTCACCCATCACGCGTTCTACGATCCGCTGCGCCAACGGATCGAGATGCATCTCGTCAGCCGGCGCGCGCAGACCGTGCACGTGCTGGGCCGCGCGCTGAGTTTCGACGCGGGCGAGTCTATCCATACGGAAAACTCGTACAAGTTCACGGTCGCTGGCTTCCAGGCGATCGCACGGCGCGCGGGATACGAGCCGGACACGGTGTGGACGGATGAGGCAGGACTGTTCAGCGTGCACTGGCTGCGCAGCCGCGCGACGTGATCGCGACGCGCATGTTCATGCGTCGCACGGCATGACCGCTGCCTGCGCACTGCCGATATGCCGCCGTGTGTCGTCCTGTCGTAAACGCCCGTTACCAGTCTCGCAGACCGGTTTCACCTGTACGCGGGCACGCCGCCTACACTCCGAACCGTATTCACTTGAAGCACGTCATGTGCGTGGAGTCGCGAGATGAACAGGAAGATGCTCGGAGCAGTTCTCGGTGTAGCAGTGCTGATGGCGTCGGGTGCCGCTTCCGCCCACGTCGATGTGGCGATTGGCCTGGGTGTGCCGGGCGTCTATGCGCCGCCGCCGCCCGTCTACGTGGCGCCTCCCGCCGTCTATGCGCCGGTCGCGGTCGGCTATCGAGGCTACGACGATGGCTGGCGCGCCCGTGAGTGGCGTGAACACGAATGGCGTCGCCGCGAATGGCGCGAGCATGAGTGGCGCGAACACGCCTGGCGTGACCGCGGCCGCTGGGGCGATTGACGCCGGTCGTCAGGCGGAGCGATGCGCGCGCGCCGGTGCGAATGCGCACATCAGCAGCGGCACGGTCACGACCGCTGCGCCGGAAAAAAACATCGCCGGTGCGCCGAACCGCTGCCAGATCGCGCCTGCGATCACGCTCGCGAGCAGCATCGCGATGCCGCTTGCGAGATTGAATACGCCGAATGCCGTGCCGCGCAATGCGTCCGGCGCGGTTTCGGCGACCATCGCCGCGAGGACGCCCTGCGTGAAGCCCATGTGCAGCCCCCAGATCGCGACGCCCGCGAATATGGCGGCCTTGCCGACGCTTGCGCCGAGCAGCACGTCGGCGACGATCAGCAGCACCATGCCGGTCGCCAGCAGCGCGCGCCGGTCGAGCCGGTCCGACAGCACGCCGACCGGATAGGCGGACAACGAATACGCCAGACTCATCACGACCATCACGGCGGGGATCCACGCGATCTCCATGCCGGTCTGCTGCGCACGCAGCACGAGGAACGCCTCGCTGAAGCGCGCGAGGGTGAACGTCGCGCCGATCGATACGATGAGCCAGTAGCGTCCGGAAAACATGCGTAGCGCACGCCAGTCCAACGGCGTGCGGAACCGGCCGGCGCTCCGCGGCACGTCCGGTTCGCGTACGCCGAACGCGATCACGACGAGCGTCGCGAACGCGGGCACGACGGCGAACCACAGTACCGTACGGATCTGATCGGAGAACACGAACATCAGCGCGATCGCGAGGAGCGGTCCGCCGAATGCGCCGATCGTATCCATCGACTGGCGCAGCCCGTAGCACGCGCCGCGGATCTGTTCCGGCGCGAGGTCGGCGACGAGCGCATCGCGCGGCGCGGCACGAATGCCCTTGCCGATCCGGTCGATGAGTCGCGCGGCCACGACCATGCCCGACCCGCTCGCGAGCGGAAACAGCGGCTTGGTGAACGCGGCGAGCCCGTAGCCGATCAGCAGCAGCACCTTGCGACGGCCGAGCCAGTCGCTGATCGCGCCGGAGAAGACCTTGACGATCAGCGCCGTCGCTTCGGCCGCGCCTTCGAGCAGACCGAGCATCGCGACGCTCATGCCCATCGTCGAGACGAGGTAGATCGGCAGCAGCGCATGCACGAGTTCCGACGACAGGTCCATCAACAGGCTGACGAACCCCAGCGCCCAGATCGTGTGCGGAATGGCGGGCCGGCTCGGCGCCGCGGTATGCGAATCCATGGCATCTCCCGTGCCGCGCCGCCCGGCGTGGTCAGACAAGTGCGCTCACCCCTTGATAGCCGACGAAGCAGCCGACCACCAGGATCAGCGCACCGGATATGTACGGCGCGCGGCGCGCGAAATCGCCGAAGCCGCGCCAGCGCGTCGACATGTGCTTGACGCTCAGCGCGGCCAGCACGCCGGACGACACCATGGTCAGCGCAAGACCGATGCTGAAGCACAGCACGAGTGTCGCGCCGAGCGCGAACTGTTTCAACTGCAGACACAGCAGCAGCACGGTAATCGACGCGGGGCAGGGAATCAGGCCGCCCGTCAGGCCGAATACGACGATCTGCGCGGTCGTCACGTCGCGGTGCGCGAACCGGCGGCGGATGTCGTCGGCATGCGCTCGCTCGTGCGCGTCCTGGTAGCCATCATCGTCGTCGAGCTGCAGCCCGGCCGCCGACAGCGCTGCGCGTTCCGGTTCCGATTCGGCGAATACGACGTCGTAATCGTGCGTGTGGCTGCCATGACCGAGCGACAGGCGGGCGACGAACGCATGCGGCTCGGGGATCGTCTCGGCCGATTCGAGGAACCCGTCCCGCTCGACGAACGCGAACGTCTGCCGTCCGCCGTCCGGGCGTTCCGTCTGCACGCGCACCTGGTCGGCCCGCCATGCGTGGCCGTGCCGGCCTTCACGCGTCAGGCGGAACCGCGGCGGCACGCCGTCCTCGAAGATCCCGAGCCGCACGACGCCGTGGCCCGTGTCGATACGCTGCACTTCGTCATGCGCGTGGCCGTGGTGATCGTCATGGTCGTGATGATGATGATCATGGCCGTGCGCATGCCGCCACGTGCGCCACATCATCCAGAGCGCGACGCCGATGATCAGCGCCGCCGACGCGACCTGGAAATAGGGCTCGCTCGTCTGCGCGTTCCAGTGATGGCCGAAGTACAGGCCGCCGAGCGCGACGAGCCAGACGACCGCGGTATGCGAGAGCGTCGCGGCTACGCCGAGCAGCACGGCCTGCGTGACGGTGCCGCGGATCGCGACGATGAAGGCGGCCATCATCGTCTTCGAATGGCCGGGCTCGAGCCCGTGCAGCGCCCCGAGCAGGATGGCGCTCGGGATGAACAGCCACGCGTTCGATGCGCCTTGCTGAAGAAGGGTGGAAAACTCGGTCATTGCGTGTCAAAGATACTTGGTGATGGTCTTCAGCTCGAGCAGCGCGTCTTGCGGGCGCTGATCGCCCGCGTGGACCGCATGATCGAGGCAATGGTCGATATGGTCGTGCACGAGCGTCTGCTTCGCGTTCGCGACGGCTTTCTCGACCGCATGGAGCTGCTGGGCGACGTCGACGCACGGACGGCCGTCCTCGAGCATCGCGATGACGCGGCGCAGGTGGCCTTCGGCGCGCTTCAGGCGCTTGATGATGTCGGGATGGGAGGCGTGGATCGACATGGCACATATCCTATGGGGGGGGATAGGATACACCCGCACGAATCGGCGTTCGACATTCAGGGCGGGAGCGGCGCCCTGCCGATACGCATATTGATCTGATCAATGCCTTGAAACGGCATCGAACCTGATGTGTTACGAATATTTACAACGCCGGATCGCGGCAAACCGGCGCGTTCATACAATGCAATCACCTCAACGTGCCCGATGGAGCCAGACATGAAGAAGCAACAGTATTTCTCCGTACTCGCCGCTGTCCTGTTCGCGTTCGGCGCGGCATCGGCACACGCCGCGGCCGGCGGTAACGGCGGCGGACATGGCGCAGGCGGTTCAGGCGGCAATGCGGGCGGGATGTCGGGCGGCCACATGAGCGGGAAGGGGATCGCGAATTCGAACGGTTTCGAGTCCGGCGACCGCGACAAGGGCCTGTCCCGCGCCGCCGACCGTTCCGATACGATCGCCGCCCGCTCCGGCGAGCAGCCGGGCCGTGGCCACGTGCATGGCCACACCGCGCATGCGCCGGCGCGCTCACATCACGCGAAGCGCAACGCGTTCGGCCTCACCCAGTAAGCACCGGCTTCATGCAGCAAAAAGGGCGCCACGCGGCGCCCTTTGTCATGCCGGCGCATGACGCTCAGCAGTTGCCTTTCTTCGCCTGTCCCGGCGGGCAAAAGCCGTTGCCCGGGCCGCCCTGCGGTGCGACGACGACGGGCGCGCCCGGCACGTAGACCGCACATCCGCTCAACGCTCCGCTTACCCCGGCTGCGACCAGCAGCGCGATCATCCCTTTCTTCACTTCGTTCTCCGTGTGCAAAAAGGAAAGGGCCGCGTGCGACCCTTTCCGGTCAGGCTGCCGATACGTCAGAAGCTGAAGTTGACGTTCGACTGATCGGTCGTCGCGTTGACCGACACGGCTTGCGGCGTACCCGATGCCGGATCCGCTTCGATCGTGTACCGGCCCGCCGCCGCCGGCACGGCCGCTAGTGCGACCGGCAACGTGCCGTTATACGTGCCGACGATCGGCGCTGCCTTGGGCACCGACAGCACATATGCGCCGTTATCCAGGTTCGCGTTGACCGACGTGATCTCGTAGGCGTTCGCATCGACCGTTTGCAGCGCCCGCACCAGCGCGGCCGCGCTCGGGGTCACCGTCCCGCTGACCGCGCTCATCGCCGAAGCCGGCAATGCGATCGGCACGTTCGAGGTCGACACGGCGGTATTCGAGTTCACGACCACCGGCACCGAGCGGACAATACCGGACGACACACCGTTCTGCACGATCACGACGTCGTAGTTGCCCTGCGTCGAGCTCTGGATCAGCGGCGACAGCACGAACTTGCCGCTGCCGTCCGCGACCGTGCCGCGCACCACCTTGCCGCCTTGCTCGGCGTAGACCGTCGCGCCGGCTTCGGCCTGCGCCACGTAGCCGGAGATCTGGCCGCTCACAACCGTCGGCGTGGCCGTCACGACCGGCTTGAGCGAATACGTGCCGTTGCCGCGCTGGACGATCGACTTGCACGCGTTGAAGTCGAGGACGAGGTCGACCAGCGTGTTCGGCTGCACCGTGAACGGCGAGATGATCTTGTAGCCGCTTTGCGTGGCGCTCGGCGTCGCGAGCTGCTGCTCCACGCCCGTGTTGCTCGGCACGACCGAGTTCGAGAGCGCGTTGCCCTGGTTCGGCACCAGCACCAGACGAACCTGCTGATACTGCCCGGCCGGCAGCGCGGTCTGGCCGAGATCGGCGAGCGTACCGTTGGTCAGCGACAGCAGGTCGATCTTCTGCGGCGCCGGCAGCGAGACCGTCGACCAGCCGGCGTCGTTGTCGCCGGCGTTCGCGCTTGCGTGCACGCGTACTTGCGAAACGGTGACATAGACGTGATCGAAGCCGCACGACGGGGCATCGGTCATCGCAACGTGCAGCGTCCCGGTTGGTGTGCTGCCGCCATCGCCGCCGCCGCAGGCGGTCAGCACCGCCGATGCGACCATCGCGCAGGCCAGTGCCTTGAACATGTTCTTCATGGAGACCCCTCCTTTCATGTCGTGGTATGGATGCCCGGAGGATAGTGCCGGAACGGCGTTGCCACTTCTGAATTTTGCAACCAAGCGTAACCGGGCGGTGAATCGGTTCGTCACGGAAGTGGATGAGTCGGCAACGATTCTCAACGGATGCGCAGCAAATCGGCGGGGAAGGGGCGGGCAGCAGCGTTGCCGCGCAGGCGTCGGGCCCGCTGCTGCCATGCAGCATGCCCGGCGGCCGCGATGCCGGAGACGGGGCCGGCGGCGGTGTTGCGGCGCCGGCACAGGCCGGCGCCGCCGTCTGTCACGACGCGTCGACCGGCCGCGGCGCCGATGCGAGCCAATCGTCGACCGTGCGCGCATGCACGTAGCGCGCCGGGGCATGGCCGTCCGCGAGCGCGCGGAAGTGCGCTTCGCCGCAGGCGATCTTCGCGCGCTCGTGCTCGCTCGGCTCGCCGTCCGTCAGGCTGCCCTTCGAATCGACGACGAAATGCAGACGCGTGTCGCCGTCCTGCTCGACGAGCACCGCCCAGTCCGGGCGGTAGCTGCCCAGCGGCGTCGGCACCTTGAACCAGCCCGGCAGCTTCGCGTACAGCTTCACGTCGTCATGCCGTTCCAGTGCATCGGCGAATGCGCGCTCGGCATCCGAATCGCAGACGACCGCTTCGTGGATCGACTTGCGCGCGTCCATGCGCAGGTCGCGCAGATAGCCGGTCAGCGCCTCGGTCTCGAACGATTCCAGCGCGTACGCATGCCGGTCGCCGAGCTTGCGGTACGCGATGCCGTCGACGAGCGCGAGCCGCTTGACGCGATTGATCGCGTCGGCCGCGAGCGCGATGAAGCGCTGCGGGTTGAGACGGAAATCGTCGAGCCGCCCGCTGTCGGCCACGATCGTCGCGAGCGAACGGCGCGTCAGTTGCGTGCGGTCCTGCAATTCCGTGAGCAGATCGGGCAGACGCAACTCACCTTCGTCAATCAGCACCGTGCCCGCGCCGGCCACCTCGATCGCCTCGACACCGGCCTTGCCGATATCGATCTCGGCCTTGCGCCACTGCAGACGCGCCCGCGCGACGTCGGGCGCATCGCGCAGCGCGGCCGCGCAGTCGCGCACGAGCTTCGCGTTGTCGAACTGCACGCGGTAGACGGTGCGATGCCGGATGCGGTCCCACAGCGCGCGGAAGTCGTCGCCGAGCAGCACGGCCTTGCCGGACGCGTCGCGGCGCAGCGCGATCTCGTTCCGCTCGTCCGCATTGCGCACCTCGAAGCGGCCGCTGAGCTTGCGCAGTGTCGCGACGATCGCCGGGCGCAGCGTCTCGAATGCCTCGGGCAGCACGAGCGCGCTGCGCCGCAGCGCGTCTTTCAGCGTGTCGAGCACCTTGCCCTGCGTATCGATGTAGCCGTGCTCGTGCAGATGCGTCCACAGCACGTGCGACAGCTCGATGCCGAGCGCATGCGCGGGCCCGGCGCCTTCCTGCACCGCGAGCGCCGCGAACTGGTGCTCCTCGACGACGCCGAAGCGGATCCCGGTATCCGCCTCGATCTCCTTTTGCAGGTTTTCCGCGAAGCTCTCGTAGCGTTCGGTCGCAATCACGGTGAGCGTGTTGACGCCCGGATCGCGCACGCGCTCGCCGTTCTGGTTGACGCAGAGGCGCAGCCCGCGGCCGAGCGTCTGGCGGCGGTCGCGCTCGGTCTGGATGTCGCGCAGCGTGCAGATCTGGAATACGTTCGGGTTGTCCCAGCCTTCCCGCAGCGCGGAGTGCGAGAAGATGAACTTGAGCGGCGTGTCGAACGACAGCAGCGCTTCCTTCTCGCGCATGATGAGGCTGTAGGCGCGTTCGGCGTTTTCGCGGCTGCCGGCGCTCGTCTCGCTCGTGTCGGTCCAGCCGCCCTTGCGGTCGATCGAGAAATAGCCGTTGTGCGCCGCCTCGACCTCGCGCGCGACGTCGACGCCGTCGAACAGCGCGCGATACGCGGGCACCCGCGCCGCGCGGGCGTATTCCTCTTCGAAAATCCGCGCGTAGTCGCCCTTGAGCGGCGCGCCGTGCGCGTCGTATTGCCGGTAGCGGTCGACCGAGTCGATGAAGAACAGCGACAGCACCTTCACGCCGAGCGGGCTCAGGCGCAATTCCTTGTCGAGATGCTCGCGGATCGTGCGGCGGATCATCTCGCGCTGCACGGCGAGCGTGTCGATGTCGCCATACGCCTCGCCGAGCGACAGGAACGCCTCGCCTTCGGGATGACGCAGCTCGATATATTCCGCGCCCTTCATCGCATGGATCTCGCCGATCCGCAGGCCCGCATACAGCTCGCGCTTCGTCACGCGCGCGAGATCGTCGCCGTCGGTGACGGTCACCGTCTGCCGCTTCACGCCCGCCGACGTCGCGACGTCGAGCTCGACGCGCGCGGTGATCGCGCCGCGCCGGTTCGACACCGCGGCGAGCCGCACGTACGGCTTGTTGTGCGCGTCCTCGACGATCGCCGACGCGATCTCGATCTGCTTGACGAGCTTGCGCTCGTACGCATCGACCGCATCGAGCCGGTACACCATGTGATGCTTGTCGGCGTGCGTCGCGGAATAGCGCAGCGTGCAGAGCGGCTGCATCGCGGCGAGCGCCTCGCGGCCGCGCCCTTCGAGGCCGCCGTCGACGCTCTGCGGCTCGTCGACGATCACGACCGGCCGCGTCGCGCGGATCAGGTCGATCGGCTTTTCGCCGCCCGTCTTCTCGCTGTCCTTGTAGAGGTTGTTGACGTCCTTCTTGTTGATCGCCGCGACCGTCACGACCATGATCTGGATCGTCGCGCTCGCCGCGAAATTGCGCACCTGGCCGAGCTTCGCCGAGTCGTACAGGAAGTAGTCGAACGGCACGCCCGCGTACAGCTGGCGGAAATGCGACTCGGTGATCGAAAGCGTCTTGTGCACGCCTTCCTTGATCGCGACCGACGGCACGACGATCACGAATTTCGTGAAGCCGTAGCGGCGGTTCAGCTCGAAGATCGTGCGCAGGTAGACATAGGTCTTGCCGGTGCCGGTCTCCATCTCGACCGTGAAGTCGCGCGACGCCGGCTCGCCGGACGGCGGCAGGCCGCCGCGCAGCTGCACGTCGGCGAGATTGTGCGCGAGCGCGTCGTCGGTCAGCGACAGGCGGTTGCCGACGCTCAGCTCGGACGTGACGAAGCCGAGCATGCGTTGCGGGTTCGCCGGATCGGCCGCGGTGCCGGGCGCCGCCACGCTGAATTCGCCTTCGCACGCTTCCTGTCCGCGAAACAGGTCGCAGACGGCGTCGATCGCCTCGCGCTGGTAGTCGAGATCCGCTTCGAAGTGCAGGCGCATTACAGGCTCCGCACGCGCGTCACGCCATGCTGCTCGAGCAGCGCGGCGAGATTGAGCTTCGCGACGTCGTCGACGAACCCGTTGTCGCGGAACAGACAGGTGACGTCGCGCACGCCTTCGGGGTCGTCGAGCAGCGCGGCGATGCCGTCGGCGAGCGGCTCGGCGTCGTCGCGCGTGATGCGCGCGTCGAAGCACGCGACGAGCGCGTCGCCGACCGCATGCACCGTCTTGCCGGCGATGGTGTGACGGGCGATCGGTGTGCACAGGTCGAGGCCGAGCTTGAGCATGAGCTCGGCCAGCAGATCCTCGTCGGTGCGGCCGGTCTTGATGTGCTCGACGGACGCGAGCAGCGCGTAGTCGAGATCGTTGCGGCGCGCATCCCACTCGATCACGTTCGTCGTATCGAGCCGGAACGCGCGGAAGCCGAGATCGCCGCTGCTTTCCGGATAGTCGCGCGCGATCTGCTGCGCGGCGCGGCGCAGGCGCTCCTTGGTCAGCTCGGCCAGCGTCGCGGGCTTCTTCAGCTTCGCGCAGAACTCGGCCGCGGCCTGTTGCGTCTTGTCATGACGGTCGAGCGGCTCGGGCAATTGCACGAGTACGTAGCGGCGCTGGCCGCCGTCGGCCGCGTTGAGTGCCATCACCGCGTGGCCGGTCGAGCCGGAGCCGGCGAAGCAATCGACGACGATATCGTCGCCGCTCGTGCACCAGCCGATCACCGAGGCCGCGAAATCGACGGGCTTCGGCTGCTCGAACGGCACGCCGAGCGCCTTGAGCAGCGCATCGTCCGAGCCGCCGAACGGCAGCACCGACGGCACGTTCTCGTACATGTTCTCGTCGAGATAGTAGATTCGCTGCGGCTGCGTGCGCTCGTCCGCGCCGAACTCGATCAGCCCGCGCGCCAGCAGCGACTGCATCGTCGCCGGCGGATTGCGCCAGCCGCGCTCGGGCACCGGACAGGGCTTGCCCGTGACCGGATGGATGAGCGGAATGAAGTACTCGTCCGGCGCCTTCTTCTTGTTCGGCCACGCCATCGACACCAGCCGGTACACGCGCCCGGCGGCCGACAGCCGGTCGTACATCGCCTCGCCGCCGGACAGCGCGGTCTGCGCCTTCACCCACGCGCGGTACGTCTGGGCGGCTTCGTCCGGCGTCGCGCTGCGGCTCACCGCATCCTTCGCCGCGTCGAGCATCCGCTGCGCGTTGCGCTTCGGGCGCCTGAGCGGCGCGCGCTCGTGCAGCACCTCCGCGTTGCGCGCGAACAGCACGAGCGATTCGTGCTGGTACGCGACACCGCGCGCGTCGCCCTTCGGGTTGCGCTTGTCCCACACGGCGACGCCGAGCTCGTTCTCTTCGCCGAAGATCTCGCGCAGCATCAGCACGAGTGCATGCACCTCATGCTCGTCGATGTGCACCGCGATCAGCCCTTCGTCCGACAGCAGCGCGTGCGCGAGCTTCAGGCGCGGGTACATCATGTTGAGCCAGTCGGTATGGAACCGGCCGTTCGCCTCGGTGTTGGTGCTGCGCTTCACGCCGTCGTCGGCCTGGCCGGTCAGCGACAGGTAGTGCCGGATGCTGTCGCTGAAGTCGTCCGGATAGACGAAATCGCTGCCGGTGTTGTACGGCGGGTCGATGTAGACCAGCTTGACCTTGCCGGCATAGCTCTTGTGCAGCAGCTTCATCACGTCGAGGTTGTCGCCCTCGATCACGAGATGGCGGGTGTCGTCCCACGCGACGCTGTCCGCCGGGCAGGGGCGCAGCGTGCCGTGCGACGGCGTGAGCGCCGCCTGCCGCGCGCGGCGCTTGCCGTGCCACTGGAAACCGTATTTCTCGTCGGCATCGCCGGCCGAGCGGTCGCCGATCAGTGCCTTGAGCACGTCCACGTCGACCGACACGCCGTCGGGTCCTTCAGTCACGAGTTCGGGGAACAGCGCCTTCAGGCGCGCGACGTTGTCGGCGGTGAAATCCGTCGAAAACGCCTGCGGGCTGGCCGCATCGAGTTTCTGCATCGTCCTTTTCCACATCCTGTGCCCGGCTGCGCGGGGCCCGGAATTCGGACGCCGCCGCGGCCCCGGCGGCCGGGGCCGCCTCGGGCGAACCCGAAACGCTAGCGAGTCGGTCGGCGCAGGTCAAGCGTTGCGCGCGCCCGGAACCGGGCGCGGCGGCCCGGATCGCCCGCCGGACGGACGGTGCGGGGATTTTTCAAATTTTGCTCACCGCAGGAAAGTCGGGGCGCGGAAAAAAAGGGCGCGGACGATACGGGGTGCGGGCGTGCCGGAAATGGGGGCGCGGATGCGAGCGGGAGGCCGCCTTGCACGCGCGTGCGGCGCGTCAGCCCTGCGGCGGCTTGCCGCGCAGGATATAGCCGAGCCCGCGCAACGTGATGATTTCCGCGGTACTGCCGGCGAGATGCTTGCGCAGCCGATGGATATAGATATCGATGGCGTCCGCGCTCGGTTCGTCGTCGAGGGCGAACACGCTGTCCATCAGGCGCGCTTTCGACACGGTCTTGTTCTGCTGCAGCATCAGCGTCTCGAGGATCGCGTGCTCGCGGCGGCGCAGCGTGAGCGGCATGTCGCCGCAGCGGAATTCGCGCGTGCCGAACGCGTAGACGAGATCGCCGCACACGAGCTGCGTCGCGCCTTCGCCCGCGCGGCGGCGGATCAGCGCGCGGATCCGCGCGACCAGCTCGCGCGATTCGAACGGCTTGACCACGTAGTCGTCCGCGCCCGCGCCGAAACAGTCGACCTTGTCGTCGATCGAACCGTGCGCGGTCAGCATCAGCACCGGCACGGTGTCCTGACGCCGCCGCAGACGCGCGAGCACCTCCTTGCCGCTGATCCCGGGCAGCCGCATGTCGAGCAGCACGGCGTCGTAGCGCTCGGTCTTCAGCACGGCGTCCGCGCGCTCGCCGTCGCCGACGCTGTCGACCGCGAAGTCCTCGCCGCGCAGCAGGTTGACGATCCAGTGCGCGAGTTCGGCGTTGTCTTCCACCAGCAGTAGTTTCATGGGAGCGTTTCTCTTCAGCGATACGCGGGCAGCCGCACCGTGACGACCACGCCGCGGTTGCCCGGCCCCGGCGCGAGCGTCGCCATGCCGCCGTGCGCCTGTGCGATCTCGCGGACGATCGCGAGACCGAGGCCCGAGCCTTCGGTGTCGGCCGACACGCGATAGAAACGCTTGAACACGTGCGGCCGCGCCTCCGCCGGAATGCCCGGGCCGTTGTCGATCACGTCGAGCACGACCGTCTCGCCGTCGCGGCGGCCCGCGACCGTCACGCAGCCGCCCGGCTGCGTATAGCGTACCGCGTTGTCGACGAGATTCATCACGAGCGCCGTCAGCAGGCTGTCGCTGCCCGCGACGTCGAGGTGCTCGCCGAGATCCGCGCCCAGGTCGATGTCGCGCCGCTGCGCGAGCACGATCGTTTCCTCGAGCACGCTCGACACGACCGTGGCCAGATCGACGCGGCCGGTCAGCAGCGTCGACGGCGTCGCCTCCGCGTGCGCGAGCAGCAACAGCTTGTCGGTCACGTCCGCCATCTTGCGGCTGCTGCGCAGCATGCTGTCGAGCGTCGCGGTCATCTCGGGATCGTCGCGCTCGCGCTGCAGCGCGTACTGGATCTGCGTGTCGAGCACCGCGATCGGCGTGCGCAGCTGATGCGCGGCGTCGGCGATGAAGCGCCGCTGCGTCGCGGTATGCGTGTTCAGGCGCGCGATGCACTGGTTGATCGCATCGACGATCGGCCGCAACTCGAAATGCAGCCGCTCGGGGCGGATCGGCTCCAGCTCCATCGGCCCGCGGTCGGCAACGTCGTCCTTCAGCTTCATCAGCGGGCGCAGCTCGAACGTCAGGCCGAGGTAGACGAGCGCCACGGCCAGCAGCAGCATCAGCGACAGCCGCACGAGCTGCGGACGCCAGATCGTCGCGACCATCGCGGCGCGCGAGCGGGTCGTCTTCGCGACGACGACCGTCACCGTCTCGGTCCGGCCTTCGTTGTACAGCTGCCGGTCGTACGCGACGGCGCGCAGGGCGCGGCCGTCGAGCGACGTGTCGTAGAACACCGGTTCGGCATCGTGCCGCGCGGGCAGTTCGAGATCGGGATGGCCGGTGAGCAGCCGGCCGTGCCCGTCGATCACCTTGTAGAACACCGAATCGCGCGACGGCGACGCGAAAATCTCCAGCGCGGCGGGCTGCACGTCGGCGACGAGCGTGCCGTTGCGCCACGCGACGTCCTCGCCGATCGTCCGCGCGGACGCGACCAGCACATTGTCCTGCACGAGATCGGCGGTGCGGCGCGCGGTGTCGTACGACATCGCGCCCGCGATCAGCACGAACGCCGCGAGCGGCAGCAGCAGCCACCAGAGCAGCCGCCCGCGCAGGCTGTGCATCATCCGTTGCGCTCCTTCTCCTCAATGCCGAACCGCGCCCGGGCCGTGAAGGCCGGCGGGCGCGGTCGGGGTCGTGCGTTGGGCTGCGCGGCGCTCAGAATGCGGCGGGACGCCACTTCAGCAGCCGCTTCTCCAGCCAGGTCAGCAGGTAGTCGGCAGCGAGCGCGACCACGGCCAGCACGATCATCGCCGCGAACACGCCGCTCGCGTTGAACGCGCCCTGGGCCGTGGAGATTAACAGGCCGATGCCCTGCTTGGAACCGAGGAATTCGCCGACGACCGCGCCGACCAGCGCGAAGCCGAAGCTCACGTGCAGGCTCGCCAGAATCCAGCTCAGCGCCGACGGAATCACGACCGACGTGGTGATCTGCCGGCGCGACGCGCCGAGGATCTGCGCGTTCGCGATCAGGTAGCGGTCGGCTTCGCGCACGCCCTGGAACGCGTTGCCGAACACGACGAAGAACACCATCACGACGGCGAGCGCGATCTTCGACGCCATGCCGAGGCCGAGCGCGATCACGAATACCGAGCCGAGCACGACGCGCGGAATCGAGTTCGCGATCTGGATGTACAGGCCGAACACGTCGGCCATCAGCTTGTTGCGGCCGAGCACGATCCCGCAGATCACGCCGGCGACCGAGCCGATCAGGAAACCCGCGATGGTTTCCTCGAGCGTCACCCAGACCTGTGTGAGGAGCGGGCCCTGCGACGTGCCGTTGACGAACCAGTCCCGGATCTGCTCGAAGATCAGCGACGGCATCGAGAAGAAGAACGGGTCGATCCATTTGAGCCGCGCGGCCAGTTCCCAGCCGCCGAGCACGACGACCAGCACGGCGATCCGCAGGCCGATGATGAGTTGCCGGCGGCGGCGCAGCCGGGTCTGTGCGGCGCGCTGTTCGTCCTCCAGCGTGCCCGCGCTGAGTGCGGTGGGGGGAAGCGTCATGTCAGTCATGCTCCTGTCCTTGCTCCTGTGCGTGCTGCCTGGTTCAGCCGATCTGCACTTCTTCGCGCAGGTCGTGCCAGATGTCCTTCGAGATTTCGATGAAGTGCGGGTCGTAGCGCACTTCCGAGGTGACGCGCGGGCGCGGCAGGTCGATCTGGTACACGCGCTTGAGCGTCGCCGGGCGCGCGGTCAGCACGAATACGCGATCCGCGAGCGCGATCGCCTCTTCCAGATCGTGCGTGACGAACACGACCGAGCCCTTGTTCGCCGACCAGAGCTGCAGCAGCTCGTCCTGCATCAGCGTGCGGGTCTGCATGTCGAGTGCGGAAAACGGCTCGTCCATCAGCAGGATCTCGGGCTGGTTGATGAAGGTCTGCGCGAGCGCGACGCGCTTCCTCATCCCGCCGGAGAGCTGGTGCGGGTAGTGCTTCGTGAACTTGTCGAGACCGACCTTGCGGATCCATTCCTCGGCCTGCGCATAGGCGGCGTCCTTCGAGCGGCCACGGAACAGCGGGCCCGCTGCGACGTTGTCGATCACGTTGCGCCACGGAAATACCGCATCCGCCTGGAATACGAAGCCGATGCGCGGGTCGATCCCGTCGACGGGGCGGCCCATCACGCGCACCTCGCCGGAAACGGGCTTGAGCAGGCCGGTAATCAGGTTCAGCGTCGTCGACTTGCCGCAGCCGGTCGGCCCGACGATCGCGATGAATTCGCCGCGCGCGACGCTCATGCTGAACTCGCGCAACGCGATGGTTGCCTTGCCTTCCGGCGAAATGAAGCGGCACGACACGTTGCGAAACTCGATCGCCGGTGTGCTCGGTGAAATTGCCTGGGTCATCGCATGCGTCCTGCGTGGGGTGCGCCGCCTCGCGGGCGGCGCCGGGAACGAAGCCGGTCAGCCGGACCGGGACGGAGCGCGGACGGCGGCACGATCCGCCGGCGCGCTTATCTCGCGGTCACGAAATCGTTGGTGTAGGTGCGCGACAGGTCGATGTGCTTGCCCTTCACCGACGGATTGAAGGCCGACAGTACCTTCAGCACGGTCGCCGGGCCGTCGGCGGGCATCTTCGCGTCGGCGGTAAACATCGGCAGCGACGCCTTCAGCGCCTTCACGTAGAGCGCCTTGTCCTTCTGGTAGTCGGCCGGCATCTTCGCGGCGATGTCCTCGGCGCTGTGCGTGTGGATGAACTGCATCGTCTTCGCGAACGCATGCGCGAGCTTCGTCGCCTGCGCCTTGTGCGCATCCGCCCATGCCGACTGCACGTACAGGCTCGCGGCCGGATACGTGCCGCCGAGCGCGGCGCGCGTGCCGTCGAGCGTGCGCATGTCGACGAGCACCTTCGCGTCGCCCATCTTCTCGAGCGCGGACACGGTCGGTTCGGTCGTCATGCCCGCGTCGATGCGGCCCTGCCTGATCGCCGCGATGAAGCTCGCATCCGCGCCGACCGGCAGCATCGTGTATTGCGTCGACGGCACGCCGCGCTGCAGCGCGAGATATTGCGTGAGGAAGCTCGTCGACGAGCCGAGGCCCGTCACGCCGAGCGTCTTGCCTTTCACGTCGGCCATCGACCTGAGCGTCGGGGCGGCTTTCGTCGATACCATCTCGACTTCGCCCGGCACCTGGCCGAACACGGCGATCGCCTTCACCTCCTTGCCCTTGCTCTGCAGGTCGATCGTGTGGTCGTAGAAACCGACGACACCCTGCACCGCGCCCGCGAGCAGCTCGTTCTCGGCGTCGACGCCGGCCGGCTGCGACAGCAGCTCGACGTCCAGGCCCTCGTCCTTGAAGTAGCCGAGTTCCTGCGTCAGGCGCGCGGGCAGGTAGATCATCTTCGCGATGCCGCCGACCATGATCGTGACCTTGCCGTCGTCCGCGGCGGCGGCGGGATGGGCGGCAAACGCGCAGGTCAGGCTGGCGGCAACGGCGAGGTGGCGCAGGGTGGGTCGCATCGGGTGTCTCCGTTCGTTATCCGTGTGGCGGGATGCTGCGTGCATCGTCGGAACGAGTATAGAGACGCGAAACCTTCCGCTACCTTTCGCGGGGGCGCGATTCCTTTAGGGGTTTTCCAGCAGGATGGTCTGACGAAACGGCGCGCGGCGCGGCCGCCGGCATGCCGAAAGCCGGCGGGCGTTACCGCCAGCCCGCCGCGACCCGGCCCATCGCGTCGATCCCGATGTGAAACAGCCGGCCGAAGAACGGCACCATGTTCGGCACCATCAGCTGCAGGAGCAGCAGGCCGACCAGCATCGTCACCGGAAAGCCGACCTGGAAGATCCCGATCTGCGGCGCGGCGCGGTTCAGGATGCCGAGCGCGAGGTTGGCGATCAGCAGCGCCGCGACAATCGGCAGCGACAGGAGCAGACCCATCTGGAACACCGCTGCGCCGAATGCGGCGAGCGTGCGCCAGCCGGGCGCATGCAGCAGATCGGCGGAAACCGGCAGCGTCTGGAACGAGGCGGCGAGCGCCGCGAATACCTGCAGGTGGCCGTCGAACGCGAGGAACGTGAGGATCGCGACCGCGTTCAGGAAGCGGCCCATCACGGGCGTCGCGCCGCTGGCATGCGGATCGAAGAAAGTGGCGAAGCCGAGGCCCATCGACAGGCCGATGAAATCGCCGGCCGCCTCGACCGCCGCGAACACGACCTGCATCGCTAAACCCATCGCCGCGCCGATCAGGAACTGCGTGACGACGATCCAGATCCCGTCCGCGGAAAACACGGTGACGGACGGCAACGGCCCGAGCGTCGGCGCGACGATCAGCGCCATGAACGCGGCCAGCCCGATCTTCACGCGGCCGGGCGTGGCCGCGTGGCCGGTCACCGGTGCGGTCGCGACGAGCGCGAGCATCCGCACGAACGGCCACAGGAACGCCGTGAGCCACGCGTTGAGCTGCGCGTAGGTGACCGAGAACATCGCCGGCAGCGTCCGCTCAGCCCGCGCCGAGCGTCGCGACGTGCAGCAGGATCTGCCGCAGGTAGTCGATCATCGTCGTCAGCATCCACGGCCCGGCGATCACGAGTGTCACCGCGACCGCAAGCAGCTTCGGGATGAACGACAGCGTCGTTTCGTTGATCTGCGTCGCGGCCTGGAACAGGCTCACGACGAGGCCGACCGCCAGCGCGACGAGCAGCAGCGGCGCGGCGAGCATCAGGCCGACGACCATCGCCTGGTGGGCGAGCGTCATGACTTGTTCGGGCGTCATCGCTTTCTCCTTGCACCGTTCAGGTGAAGCTCTGCGCGAGCGAGCCGATCAGCAGCTGCCAGCCGTCGACGAGCACGAACAGCATCAGCTTGAACGGCAGCGACACGGTCGACGGCGACACCATCATCATGCCCATCGACATCAGCACGCTCGCGACGACCATGTCGATGATCAGGAACGGGATGAAGATCGTGAAGCCGATCTGGAAGCCCGTCTTCAGCTCGCTCGTGACGAAGGCCGGCACGAGCAGCGACAGCGGCACGTCCTCGGGGCCTTGCATCGGCGCGGCCTTCGAGATCTTCGCGAACAGCGCGAGATCGGTCTCGCGGGTCTGCTTCAGCATGAAGGTCTTGAACGGCGCGACGCCGCGCTGCACGGCCTGTTCCATCGGCAGCGTGCCGGCGGAAAACGGCTTGTAGCCGTCGTTGTACGCGCGGTCGAGCACCGGCGACATCACGAAGAAGCTGAGAAACAGCGCGAGGCCGACGAGCACCTGGTTGGGCGGCGTCGACGCGGTGCCGAGCGCCTGACGCAGCAGCGACAGCACGATGATGATGCGTGTGAAGCTCGTCATCATCAGCACCATCGCCGGCAGGAACGACAGCATCGTGAGCAGCAGCATCGTCTGCACGCTCAGCGAGTAGGTCGTGCCCCCGTTCGGACCGGGGGTGGCGTTGAAGGCGGGCAGGCCCGCCGCCTGCGCGCACGCGAGCGCGGGGACGAGGCCGAGGATCAGCGCGGGTGCGAGACGCGCCGCACGGCGCAGGAAAGCGTGTTTCATCGGAATACGGCGGATAGGAGAGAGGGCAGTCCTGCGGGGCCCGCGGCGCATGACGGCGCGGTGCGACGGCATGTCAGCGGTCCTGAGTGCGCCCGAAGCGTTTGCCTGCTTCCTGCACGAGCGCGTCGCGAAAGCGCTGGCCGAACGTGCCGGACAGCGTCGGACCGGTGGCGGACGCGCCGGGCGCCTGCGCGTCGGAAACGATCGGTCCGAAGCCGCGTCCTTCGGCACGCCCCCCGACGGCGCCGCCTTCGGCGCGCGTCGCACCGGAACCGGCCGGCAGCGTGTGCAGCAGCCGGACGTTGCCGGGGCCGACGCCGAGCACGAGCCACGTATCGCCGATCTCGACGATCGTCGCGCTTTCCTTCGCGCCGACCGCGACGCTCGACACCACCTTGAGCGGGCCGCCGCGCCGCACGTGCTGGAAGCCGAAGCGGCGCGCAAGCCATGCGCAGCCGAAGACGAGACCGATCACGACCGCGAGCCCGACGAGCGTCTGCAGCACCGCGCCGAAGCCGAGCGACGGCGCGGCCGAGCCGACCACGACGCCCGACGCGATCGCGCCGGCGTGGTTGACCGCATTCAGGTCGGCGGCCACGGCTGCATCGGCGAACAGCGACGCGACGGCGATCGCCGCGATCGCGCGGCGGCCGGACTGCGCGACTGTCATCGATTC
>NZ_JAHACR010000429.1 GCF_018375725.1 Burkholderia sp.
CCCGCGTCGCGCCGTCCCGCTTCCCTTCCCCCGCGCCGCAGCACCCGCCGCGCGAAAGAGGCGTGATTCTAGGCAATCCCCGCCCGCCGCGCAAGCCCCCACCGATCCCCACCCCGGCACGCACCGGCGCACGGGCCGGCGCACGCGGAATCCAAGCGCGCCGCGAATCCGATGAGACCGCACCCGTGACCGTAATGCCCCCCTCTACCGCGATACCCCTCTATATATAGAACCGCAGAAGGGGGCACGGCGCATGCCCACCCCATACATCACTTCCCGGCCATCACAGCCTGCAGCCGGTCAACCGAAACCGCGCCGGCCATCGCCGCATAACCGGCATCACTCGGATGAATGCCGTCGCCGCTATCGTAGCGACGCTGGAGTACGCCCGGACGTGCCGGATCGCGCAGCACTTCATCGAAGTCGACCACACCATCGAATGCACCACTCTGCCTGATCCATCGGTTCACCTCCAGCCGTACCGCCTCGCGGCCAGCAGGCAAGCCGGCCGGCGTCAACGTCCCACCCAATATCTTTACGCCCTGGCTATGCGCAGCCTCGATCAGCCGGCGATAGCCGTCAATCAGCGACGTGGCCGTGACCTGCGTGTGCGGATAGTCGCAGTCGAGGCCAGCGCGTGGCGGCATCGCCGCAAAGTTGATGTCGTTGATGCCGATCAGCAGGATCGCCGCCTTCACGCCGGCGCGCGATAGCGCATCGCGCTCGAAGCGGGATTGCAGCGCGGCGCCATAGCACGCGGAATTGCTCAGCAGCCGATTGCCGCTGATGCCCAGATTCACCACGCCGATCGAATCGACGCCCGACGAGGTCAGCCGGCGTGCCAGCGCATCCGACCAGCGGTGATTCCGGTTCATGCTCGAGCGCAGTCCATCGGTGATCGAATCGCCGATCGCCGCGACACTCAAGCGCGCCGGCCCAGCCTCGATGGCCAGCTCCGTCACCCACGCGTATTGAGTAAATCGGGTGCGGAACATCGCGGCAGCAGCGTCCTTCGTATAGTCGCCCGGCCCCGACACATAGTTGAACTGATTCGAAACCCGATGCCACACGGTCATCCGCTGCCGCGCGCCCATATACAGGCTGATCGCATACGGCCTGCCAGCCACGATCTCCGCCGGCACCGGATCGCTTTCGATCTCCTGGCCGGGCGCCAACGTCACCGCCGCCCTCCCGCCGAAGCGCACCGGGAGCGCGACGCCGCCCGCCAGCGCCGCGCCCTCGCCCGCACGCGCGAGGCTCGCCGATTCGACGACCAACGGCGCACTGCCGTATGCGTTGCTCAGACGGATCCGCGCCGCCCGGCCCGAAACCGTCGGATAAACGATCTGGCGGACCGTCCGGCCAGCCACGTCGGGCGCACGATAGAGCGGCGGCGGCGCAGCCAGATCCGGAATCGGCTGCAGTGCGGTCGCCCAGGCGGCAACCCAACCTGCGGGCGCAGCGCCGGCCGCAAGCGGCGACAACAGAACGGTCGCGCCCAGCGCGGCCACAGCAAGCGTGCTTCGAAACGACATCGACAAAATCCTCATCGGAAAGCGGGCATTGTGCCGCAGATGTATGCCGGTTCCGTTCCGGCACACACCTGCGCGGTAGATTGCTTCTCGTATACCCGAACCCGATGCATATCGCTGAAATTATTTATTAACCGACCGGTCGGTTGGTTTATACTTCGTCCACATTCAACCGGACGAGAGTTTCGCCATGTACACGCAATCCCTCGACATCCCCGGCAACATCGCGCCGCTCGACGCCGCCGCCGACTCGCCCGAGCAAGCGCGGTTCGACGCGGTCATCGCCGCGGACGGCAAGATCGAGCCGCAGGACTGGATGCCCGACGCCTATCGCAAAACGCTGGTTCGCCAGATCTCGCAGCACGCGCACTCGGAAATCGTCGGCATGCTGCCGGAAGGCAACTGGATCACGCGCGCCCCGAGTCTCAAGCGCAAGGCGATCCTGCTCGCGAAGGTGCAGGACGAAGCCGGTCACGGTCTCTATCTGTACAGCGCAGCGGAAACGCTCGGCGTGTCGCGCGACGCGCTGCTCGACGCCCTCCACGCCGGCAAGGCGAAATATTCGAGCATCTTCAATTACCCGACGCCGACCTGGGCGGACGTCGGCGTGATCGGCTGGCTCGTCGACGGCGCCGCGATCATGAACCAGATCCCGCTGTGCCGCTGCACGTACGGCCCGTATGCGCGCGCGATGATCCGCGTGTGCAAGGAGGAGTCGTTCCACCAGCGTCAGGGCTTCGACGCGCTGCTGGCGATGATGAAGGGCTCGGACGCGCAGCGCGCGATGGTGCAGCAGGCGGTGAACCGCTGGTGGTGGCCGGTGCTGATGATGTTCGGCCCGAGCGACGCCGATTCCGTCCACAGCAACCAGTCCGCGAAATGGGGCATCAAGCGGATCACGAACGACGATCTGCGGCAGAAGTTCGTCGATGCGACCGTCGAACAGGCGAAGGTGCTCGGCGTCACGCTGCCCGACCCGGACCTGCAATGGAACGAGGCGCGCGGCCATTACGACTACGGCACGATCGACTGGGACGAATTCTGGCGCGTCGTCAACGGCGACGGCCCGTGCAACAAGGAACGTCTCGCGACCCGCGTGAAGGCGCACGAAGATGGCGCATGGGTGCGCG
>NZ_JAHACR010000430.1 GCF_018375725.1 Burkholderia sp.
AAGCGGCGCGCCGGACGGCAGCACCGGCACACCGCCCATGCGGCGGCCGGCATCCGAGCGCAGGCCGCTGACGAAACCGGCGATATAGGTGCGCTCCGCCTCGGTCAGCGGCGGCGGTGCGGTCTCGGCGATGCCGAGCGCGGCGGCAAAGGTGTCGATGTCAGCCATGTTCAGTTCCTCGAACGCAGGTTCGCCATGCGCGGCGGCCGGTTCCGGCCGGGGGTCCTCGGCCGGCGCGCGCCGCGGGGTGTCATCCTCGGTATGCGCAGGCGGCGCCGCCTCCACACGGCGCAGCGCCACCGCGCAGTACTTCAGTTCCGGTTGCAGCGATCCGGGATCGACCGCATCGTTCGTGACCGCGTTGATGCACAGATCGTCGCCATACACGTCGTTCCAGTGCATCGGCGCGAAGCACTGGCCCGCCTGCACGCGATCGGTCACGACCGCCGGCAGCACTGCGCGCCCGCGCTTCGAGCGGATCTCGACGCTGGCCTGCCCGGCCCCGCCCTTCGCGGCGATGCCGAGCACGCGCGCGTCGTCCGGATGAATTTCGACGAACGGACGCGGATTGAGCTTGTTGAGCATCGCGACCTTGCCGGTCTTCGTCATCGTGTGCCACTGATGCTGCAGCCGGCCGGTGTTCAGCACGACCGGATACTCGCGGTCGGGCAGCTCGGCGGGCGCGACGTGCGGCCGCGCGAAGAATCGCGCCTTGCCCGACGGCGTGGGGAACGCGAGGCGTGGCGCCGACGCATCCGGCAGCGTGCGCAGCGTCTGGCTCACGCCGTCGTTCAGGTAACGGACCGGATTGCGGCGATCTGCTGTGCCGGGCGCGCACGGCCATTGCAGCGGCGCATCGCGCAGCGCCGCGTGGCTCGCGCCGCGCAGGTCGTAGCCGGTCGCGGGATTCGAAAAACGGACGATCTCGTCGAACACATCCGCGGCCGATGCGTAGTCGAATCCGTCGCCGAAGCCCATCGCGCGCGCGACTTCCGCGATGATCCGCCAGTCCGGCAGCGCATCGCCGGGCGGGTCGATCACCTGCTGCATCAGCGTCATGTTGCGCTCGGAGTTGACCATCACCCCTTCGCCTTCGGCCCACAGTGCGCCGGGCAACAGGATGTCGGCATAGCGGTTCGTCTCGTTGTCGAGGAACGCATCCTGCGCGATCACCAGCTCCGCGGCCTGCAGACCGGCGATCACGGTCTGCCGGTTCGTGACGGTTGCGACCGGATTCGTGCAGACAATCCAGCATGCCTTGATGTCGCCGCCCGCCATGCGCGCGAACAGGTCGATGGTGCCGCCGCCGGTCTCGGGGCGCAGCGTGCCGCGCGACACGCGCCAGACATCCTCGACGAATTGTCGGTCCGCGTCCGACAACGCCGAGCGCTGGCCGGGCAGGCCCGGCCCCATGTAGCCCATCTCGCGCCCGCCCATCGCATTCGGCTGGCCGGTCAGCGAGAACGGGCCACTGCCGGGCCGGCAGATGCTGCCCGTCGCCAGGTGCAGATTGCAGATCGCGTTGGTGTTCCAGACGCCGTGGGTGCTCTGGTTGAGCCCCATCGTCCAGCAGCTCATCCAGTCGCGCGCGTCGCCGATCCACTGCGCGGCGAGCCGGATGTCGGCTTCGGCCAGCCCCGTGATCGCCGCGACGGCCGCCGGCGTGTAGTCGGCCAGGAACACGGGCATCGCGTCCCAGCCTTCGGTGAACGCGGCGATGAACGCGGGATCGGTCTTGCCGTTCGCATGCAGCAGATGCAGCAGACCGTTGAGCAGCGCGAGATCGGTGCCCGGACGAATCTGCAGGAACAGGTCGGCCTTGTCGGCGGTGCCCGTGCGGCGCGGATCGACGACGATCAGCTTCGCGCCGGCCTTCACGCGATCCATCATCCGCAGGAACAGGATCGGATGGCAATCCGCCATGTTCGCGCCGGTCACGAAGAACAAGTCCGCGCAATCGAAATCCTGATACGAGCCGGGCGGGCCGTCCGCGCCGAGCGACTGCTTGTAGCCGCTGCTCGCGCTCGCCATGCACAGCCGCGAGTTCGACTCGATGTTGTGGGTGCCGACGAACCCCTTCGCGAGCTTGTTGACGAGGTATTGCGCCTCGATCGACATCTGGCCGGACACGTAGAACGACAACGCATCCGGGCCGTGCGCGTCGAGTACGGCCCGCAGGAGGCGCGCGGTCTCGCCGATCGCGTCGCGCACCGGCAACGGCACGAGGTCGTCCTCGCGCGCACGGCGCACGAATGCGCGTTCGAGCCGGCCCGACTGGCGCAGCGCGACATGCGCGGACGCGCCTTTCGTGCAAAGCCGCCCGAAGTTGGCCGGATGGTCGGGGTCGCCGGATACCTTGACGACCTCGCCCGCCTCGACGTGCAGCACCATCCCGCAGCCGACGCCGCAATACGGACAGACGGTCCTGACGTTCGTTGCGCTCATGTTCGCCCCGCGCCGGTCAGGCCGCGACCCACACGAAACCGTCCTCGACGCGCGACGGATACGTGCTGACCGACCGCTCCGGCATCTCCAGGCACTCGCCGGTGCGCAGGTCGAAGTGATGCTTGTACAGCGGCGACGCGACGACGATCCGCTCTCCGAGATTGCCGATCAGCCCGCGCGACATCACCGCCGCCTGCGAGGCGGGATCGAC
>NZ_JAHACR010000431.1 GCF_018375725.1 Burkholderia sp.
CCCCGGCGCGCCGCCGCCTTCCGCCCCTGACGCCCCAGACCACGTCCACGCCCGATGATTGTCACTCGCCTGATCTCCGAGATCCTGTTCGGCTTCACCGGCCTGATTAGTATTATCAATCCGATCGGCAGCGCCTTTCTGTTTATCGAGCGCACCGAATCGCTGACCGAGCACGAGCGCGGCATCCTCGCGAAAAAGGTGGCGTTCAACGTATTCATCGTGCTGCTCGTCGCGTTCTTCGTCGGCACACCGGTACTGCATTTCTTCGGGATTTCGATGGAAGCGCTGCGGATCGGCGGCGGTTTCGCGGTCGCGGTGTCGGGCTGGCAAATGCTCAACAAGCCGGACGTGCCGGGCGGCGGCGACACGCCGGTCAAACCGATCGATACCGCCGGCGTGATGACGCGCGCGTTCTTTCCGCTGACCCTGCCGCTGACGGTCGGCCCCGGTTCGATCGCGACCGCGATCGCGCTGAATGCGAACCGCACGCACAAGCTGTCGGAGTTCATCCTGTCGAGCATCATGTCGATCGTGGTATCGGCGCTCATCGCGGTGGTGATCTGGCTGACCTACAGCCGCTCCGCGCTGCTTTCGCGCTATCTCGGCACCGAGGGCACCAAGGTCGCGATGCGCGTGTCGGCGTTTCTGCTGCTGTGCGTCGGCGTGCAGATCATGCTGACCGGCTTCTCCGAATTCCTGGTGCCGATCGCCGACCAGATCAAGTAAGCGTCGCCCGGCGGGGGCGCACCGCACGATACGGTCCATGCCCGCCGGTGCATGTCACGGCGGGTCGCCGTGCGCACCCGGGCCGATTGTGGCGGCCCGCGATCCATCCACTCATGTCACGCGAATCGGTCGACGTCGGGATGAAATGGCGTGCAATTGCATGATGATCCCGCGGAATGCGGATGCGCGCCGTGTCGCCATCCGATGACGTGGCCCGCGCATCGCGTCGCCGTCACTGGCCGGCCGTTTCGGTGAAGCTGTCGCCGGGCGGGATGTCGACGCGGTTGCGCGTGCGCATCCGCCGCCGGTACCAGAACGTCCACATCAGCAGGCCGCCGAATACCGCGTAGCTGATGATCGGCGAGACGACCAGCACGCGCTCGACCGGCCAGTTCAGAACCAGCCAGCAGCGCAGCGCCATCTCCAGGGTCAGCCCGGCGCCCCATGCGAGCGTCATCAGGCGCAGGGTTTGCCGAAGCAGCGGCTGCTGTTCCCAGACCGTCTCGAAGCGCGCGGCGCCGCCGGCCTGCTCGCGTGCGACGGTGGCCCGCGTGAGATAGAAGATCACCGGACGCTCGCGGACGAGCGACACCAGGAACACGATGCCGATCATGCCGGATGCGAGCGATTCGCGCATCAGCAGTGCGCGCGGATCGCCGCCGAGCGCCATCGCGCCGATCGACAGCGCGATGCCCAGCAGGACGATGAGGCTGAGGGCATCGACGCGCCGGGTGCGGATGAACTCGATGATCGACCAGATGACGGGCGGAATCGCCGACGCATAGAGCGCGCCGGTTTCGCCGAAATGCGGATGAGCCCAGCGGTAGGCGACCCAGGGCAGCAGGAGGTTGACGACGAGTTCCAGGATCAGGCCGGCTCTCGATTTCACGGCAGGAATTCCATGCGTGGAGCGCGTTAAGGGGCGGGGCGACTTGTGTTCGAGTATATATAAATTCGCCCGTCGCGGCGGCCCGCGACGCGTTCGCCGGCTGTCCGCGCGGCCGCGGTGACGTGGCTCGATGCGGGTTTCGGCGCGGGCCGGACGGCAGGCGCGGGAATTGTCCGGATTGACGAAGCGGCCGTTTTGTCCGCGGCGCATGCCGCCGCGCCCGGACGTTGAGTGCACACCTTCCGCGCGCGTGCATCGATGGGCGGTGACACGTTGCGTAGTCTATAAATTGATTCGTATCGGTGCTTGTCGGCCGGTGCCCGTGCGTCGTCTGTCACGGCATAACCATTGCGTCGGAGGTGCACCGTGGTCCGGCTAACGCTTGCCCGCACCTTGTTTCGTGTCATGGTCATCGGGGGCGTGGTCGCAGGCAGTGCGTGCCTCGCGTCCACGGCGGTCGCGGCAAACAATGCGCCGCCGATCGCGAAGGAGAAACGCGCCGCGTCCGTCAACCTGCCGGTGCCGGTCGATTTTCCCGCGATCGTCGAGCGCTACGGCCCGGCGGTCGTCTACATCAGCGCGAGCGCGCCGGAGCAGCCGGCGCCCGCATCGCCCTCCGGCGAAACCCTCGACCCGGACGATCCGCTCGCGGTCTTCTTCAGGCGCGGCGGGTCGCAGCCGCCGCCGGATACTGCGCCGCGCGCGGTCGCGGGCAGCGGATCCGGATTCATCGTCAGCGCCGACGGCTGGGTGTTGACGACCGCGCACGTGGTCGATCAGGCCGCCGAAGCGACGGTCCGCTTGACCGACCGGCGCGAATTCAGGGCGAAGATCCTGATGGTCGATACGCAAAGCGATGTCGCGGTGCTGCGCATCGATGCGGCGAAACTGCCGGCCGTCAGGCTCGGCGATTCGTCGCGCGTGCGTGCCGGCGAGCCGGTGATGACGATCGGTTCGCCCGACGGCACCGGCAACACCGTGACCGCCGGCATTGTCAGCGCGATCGCGCGCACGCTGCTCAAGAACCCGCCGATCCT
>NZ_JAHACR010000432.1 GCF_018375725.1 Burkholderia sp.
ACAGCGCATCGACCTGATCCCACATCGGCGTATCGACGACGCCCGGCGCAATGCCGTTCACGTTGATCCGGTGCGGGGCAAGCGCGAGCGCCGCCGATTGCGTGTAGCTGATCACCGCCGCCTTGGTCGCGCAGTAGTGCGACACGAGCGCCTCGCCGCGGCGCCCCGCCTGCGACGACAGGTTGACGATCTTGCCGCCGCGGCCCTGCTCGACCATGCGCTGCGCCACCGCCTGCATCAGGAAGAACATGCCCTTCACGTTGACCGTGAACAGCCGATCGAACACGTCCCAGGATTCGTCGAGAAGCGGGCGCATGTCGAACAGCGCCGCATTGTTGAACAGGATGTCGACGCCGCCGAAGCGCTCGACGGCGGTGCCGACGATACGCGCGATGTCGTCGCGACGCGTGACGTCCGCGGCCAGCGCGACCGCGCGGCCGGGATGCGCTTCGATCAGTCTCGACAACGAGCCGCCGGCCGGCTTCACGTCGACGAGCACGCAGCGCGCGCCCTCCTCCAGATAACGTTGCGCAACCGCCTCGCCGATGCCGCCGGCAGCGCCCGTCAATATCGCGACCTTGCCCTGCAATCTCACTGACTGTCTCCGATTCGTTTTGCCTTTGTGTTGTGCGACGTGCCGCGAGATGAGCGAACGCTCACAACACGAACAATTGCTCCGATTGCGGTCGAATGATCGGATACAGGACCTGTGCTGTCAAGGCGGATACGCCGGCTTTCGATGATGCACTGCGACAGAGGCGCGCCGGACCCCATGCCGGCGGACATCGCAGGACAAAGGGCAGCGGCGTTGCGGGCGCCGCAGGCGGACGCGTCGTGCGACGACAGGCGCTGCGCGGCGGGACGATACGTTATATCATCACGGAACCTCTGCTCCATTGCACCTCGCCATGGCTACCCCATCGTCAATCGCCGCCCGGCTGTCCCGCGCCGACGCGTTCGCCGCCGAGCACGGGCTCGCGTGGACGCCGCTGCGCCGGCAGGTCTACGAACGCGTGCTGGCCGCGCAGCGCCCGATCGGCGCATACGACCTGCTCGCCGAACTCGAACCGCAGCGCGGCCGGGTGCCGCCCACGACCGTCTATCGCGCGCTGGACTTCCTCGTCGAGCACGGCTTCATCCACCGGATCGAATCGAAGAACGCGTTCTTCGCATGCTGCGAGATCGGCGTGCCGCACGAAGGCCAGTTTCTGATTTGCGAAGCGTGCGGCGAAACCGTCGAGATTCCCGGCGCCGAACTCGCGAAGCAACTGTCCGCGAGCGCACCGGCGCACGGCTTCGAGGTTCACCATCAGGTCGTCGAACTAAGCGGCCTGTGCGCACATTGCAAGACCCGGCCGGCGCCGCGCTGAGCCGATCGCGCGGCCGGCGCGCCGCCCCCTTCACACGAGGAGATTCATGACCATTGCCCTGACGCGCGCCCCGTTGCGCGCCTTTTCGCGTCCGGCCCGCTGGCTCGCCGTCAGCCTCGCCGCCCTGTCGCTCGCCGTTCCCGCGCTCGCGCACGCTGCGAATGTCAACGTCGTCGCCGCCGAGAACTTCTACGGTGATGTCGCATCGCAGATCGGCGGCCGCCACGTCACGGTGACGAGCATCCTCAGCAGCCCCGACCAGGATCCGCACATGTTCGAGGCGAGCCCGAAGACCGCGCGCGCATTGCAGCAGGCGCAGCTCGTGATCTACAACGGCGCCGATTACGATCCGTGGATGGCGAAGCTGCTCGGCGCGTCGAAACAGGCGAAGCGCGCGACGATCGTCGTCGCCGATCTCGTCGGCAAGAAGGCGGGCGACAACCCGCACCTGTGGTACGACCCGGCGGCCATGCCCGCCGCGGCGCGTGCGATCGCCGCCGAACTCGGCCGCGCCGACCCGGCGAACCAGGCCGACTACGACGCGAACCTGCGGAAATTTATCGCGTCGCTGAAGCCGGTCCACGACAGGATCGCCGCGCTGCGCGCGCAGTACAAGGGCGTGCCGGTCACGGCGACCGAGCCGGTGCTCGGCTATCTCGCCGACGCGATCGGCCTCGAGATGCGCAACCAGCGCTTCCAGCTTTCGACGATGAACGACACCGAGGTCAGCGCATCGGACATCGCCGCGTTCGAGAAGGATCTGCGCAACAGGCAGGTCCGCGTCCTGATCTACAACAGTCAGGCCGAGGAGCCGATGACGAAGCGGATGCTGAAGATCGCACGCGACGCCGGCGTGCCGACCGTCAGCGTCACCGAGACGCAGCCGGCCGGCAAGACATTCCAGCAATGGATGCTCGACGAACTCGACACGCTCGGCAACGCCCTTTCCGCCCGCAAGCCATGACCCCGAATCCTCACGCACTCGAACTCGATCGCGTCACGCTGGATCTGGCCGGCCGCACCATCCTGCGCGACGTCAGCTTCTCGATCGAACCCGGCGAATTCGTCGGCGTGCTCGGGCCGAACGGCGCGGGCAAGACGACGCTGATGCGCGCGATCCTCGGTCTCGTGCCGATATCGGGCGGGGCACTGCGTGTCGGCGGCGAGCCGGTCGCGCAGGGCAACCCGTCGATCGGTTACATGCCGCAGATCCGCAGCGGACTCGCCGGCCGGCGCATGCGCGGCTACTACTTCGTCGCTATG
>NZ_JAHACR010000038.1 GCF_018375725.1 Burkholderia sp.
CAGCGTGTCGGCATTGCCGGCGACGAAGACACGCGATTCGCCGACCGCGCCGAGATCGACGTGATGCGCGTCGGCGACGCGAGCGCGATCTCCGACCACCGAGCGGCTGAGCGCGGCGAGATCGACGGGTTGGAGGGCGGCCGTCTGGGTGTCCGGTTCGAGGCGCGCGAGCGTGAGCAGCTGCTCGGCGAGGTGACCGAGCCGCGTGGTGCCGGTATGGATCTGCGCGAGGATGTGCGCGCGCTCGTCGGCCGTCGCGGCGCGTTTCAACAGTTGCGACTGGATCGACAGGCCCATGATCGGTGTGCGCAATTCATGCGCGGCATCGGCGATGAAGTGGCGCTGCAGCGTAAACGAGCGGTCGAGGCGCGCGAGCAGATCGTTGATCGCTTCGGCGAGCGGCCGCACTTCGTTCGGCATCGATGCCACGTCGACCGGTTCGAGATTGTTGGCGTTGCGCCGCTTGAGTCCGGCGGCGATCGCGGCGAGCGGCCGAAGCCCCGCGCCGATGCCGAACCACAGGCCGATCGCGAGCACCGGCAGCATCGAGAGCACGGGCCACAGCAGATGCACGGCAATGCCCGCGATCGCCTCCCAGCGCGCGTGGCGTGCCTGCGCGACGCGAATCGTCGTGCCGCCGCGCTCGGTGACATACGTGCGCCATCGCTGGCCGCCGACGTCGACGCTTGCAATGCCGGCCCGATCCGGCGGCGGCAGCAGCGAATGGCGGTCGGTCGAATAGACCAGCTTGCCGTTGCGCCAGACCTGGAGCAGCACCTCGTCGGGGTCGTTGGCCTTGAATCCGTGCTCGCCCTTGACATGGTCGCGGAACGACAGCTCACCGTTCGGGCCGACGACGATCTGCTTCGACATGCTGCGCATCTGATCGTCGAGCAGGTCGTCGAGCTCTCGCAGCGCGCCCCAGTACGTGCCCGCGCTCGCGAGGATGCCGATCACGCACGCCGCCGGCATCAGCCAGAGCAGCAACCGTCGGCGCAGCGAGACACCGCGCCAGCGCAACATCGCCCGTTGCAGTCCCGTCATGCGCCGTCACCGATTCGATAACCGACACCGCGCACCGTGAGGATCATCTCGTGGCCGAGCTTCTTGCGCAGGTTGTGGATATGCACCTGCACCGCGTTGCTCTCGACCTCTTCGCCCCAGCTGTAAAGGCGCTCTTCGAATTGTTCGCGGGAAATCACCGCGCCCGGCTCGCGCATCAGCTCATGCAGCAGCACGAACTCCTTCGGCGACAGCGTGACTTCGTCGTCGTTGAGCCATACCTGGTGCTTGACCGGATCGAGGCGCAGCGCGCCGATCGTGAGCGTGGTCTGCGCGCGGCCGGCGTGACGCCGGTTGACCGCGCGGATGCGCGCGAGCAGCTCCTCGAGCGCAAACGGCTTCACGAGGTAATCGTCCGCGCCGCTGTCGAGTCCGGCGATGCGGTCGGGCAGCCCGTCGCGCGCGGTGATGACGATCACGGGCAGGGTTTCGTCGCGGCGGCGCAGCGCTGCCAGCACCGACAGGCCGTCGCGGTTCGGCAGCCCGAGGTCGAGCAGCAGCAGTCCGTAGCCGGTCGTCCGCAGCGCGAGCGTCGCCGCGTCTCCGTCCTTGACCCAGTCGACCGCGAAGCCTTCCTGTTTCAGGCCCTGTTCGAGCCCGCTGCCGATCAGCGGATCGTCCTCGACGAGCAATACGCGCATGTGTCCGTCCATTTCCGTGGGGCGCCGCTGACGCGGCGATACGTCCGACATGATAAGCGTGCCTGCCTTTGCGGGGGCTTAAGAGGCGCACGGTGATGTCCCGCGCCCGGCGCATGCCGGGTTTGTCATTCGCATGGCTAATGAATGGGAGGCATCGAACGCATCGCTGAATGCGTCCGATGCGACGTCCTGTCACGCGGACACGGCCTTCAGTTTTTCTTAAGCTTACGGTCTGTAATATTCGTCTGCCGTGTCCATCCGGGCACGGCGTCATTTTGAAAAGGAACTGGAACATGAAGCAACTGGCCAAGATCGTGACCCTCGCACTCGCCGCGCTGCCGGCGGCCGCCGCCTACGCGCAGTATTCGGGGCCGTCGGGGCTGACGAACACGACCGTCAAGGCGTTGCTGGCGAATGGCCGGGACGATCAGCACGTCATGGTGCAAGGCCGGATCACCAAGCATATGGGTGGCGAGGATTACGAGTTCACCGACGCGACCGGCTCGATCGCCGTCGAGATCGACAACAAGCTGTGGGCCGGCTTGCCGGCGGTCAACGACAAGAACGAAGTGCGCGTGACCGGCGAATTCGAACGGAAGTGGTCGGGCCGCGTGAAAATCGATGCCGACCGGATCGAGGTATTGCGCTAATTCGCGGCGCGGGGCCGGTGATACCATGGGCGACCGGTTCCCGCTCATTCCAAGATGGCCGCCACTTTCGATGAACTCGCGTCCCGAATCCGGGCGCAATTTTCCGAGCTGAGTCCGCAATTTCAGGTGGGCGCGGCATTTCTGCTCGATCATCCCGACGAAGTCGCCGTATCGTCGATGCGCAAGGTCGCGCAACGCGCGCAAGTGCAGCCGGCGTCGCTCGTGCGACTCGCGCAGCAATTCGGTTTTCCCGGCTGGAACGAGTTGCGCGACCTGTGCGTCGCGCGCGTGCGCACGCGGCCCGAGCCGCTGACGCAGCGCGCGCGTTCGCTCGTTCGCCCCGACGCGAAGGCCTCGCTGGCGCACGACCTGCTCGCCGCACAGCAGCACAACCTCGTCTCGACCGCCGCGCAGAACGCGCAAACGCTCGCCGATGCGGCGAAACTGATCCGCAAGGCGTCGCAGGTGCACGTCGCGGGATTCCGGTCGTGTTATCCGGTTGCGTTCGGTTTCGTCTACGGCTACCGCCTGTTCCGGCCGACCGTCTCGCTGCTGACCGGCATGGCCGGTTCGCTCGACATGGAACTGCGTGCGATCGCCAAACACAGCGCGACGGTAATCGTCAGCTTCGCGCCGTATTCGGCCGAGGCGACGCGCGTGGCGCTGGCGGCGAAAGCGCAGGGCAGCAAGATCGTCGCGATCACCGACAGCGCCGTATCGCCGATCGCGCTGCATGCCGATGCGCAATTGATCTTCACGCACGGCAGCCCGTCGTTCTTTCCGTCACTGGTGGCGGCGCATGCGCTTGCCGAGGCGCTCGTGGCGCAATTGCTGGCGCTCGAGGGGGGCGACGCGATCAACGCGCTCGAACGCGCGGAAGCCGAGTTGCATTCGAAGGGCGCCTACGTGGTCTGAGGAGAATGGCAGGCGGCTTACCGGCAGCCTTGCTTCTGCGCCCATTGCTCCTGGGCGGCGACGCGTCGTTGCACGCGCTCGACGAGCCCGACCGAGAACGTCCGCATGCTGATCCCGCGACGCTGGGCCAGGATGACCGTCGCGACGTCGGATTGCGGATTCGGCTGGCAGGCCCAGTAGAGCGTCATCAGCCAGCCGATGCCGGTCCACGCGAACAGCGCGTTGAACAGCGCAATCGTCAGCTTGTCGTGCCGCTGGCGGCGGTCGGCGATGACGGCGGGGAGAAAATACAACGCGATCGCGGCGACTGAGCCGGCGATTTGAACCAGGACTTCGGTCTGCATGTTGCTGCTCCATCCGGATTGCATTGGGACGGATTGTCGCGCTTTTCCCGTGTACGTGCCCGCAATGGATTGTTGCGCTTTTGAAGCGGATCAGGACGGCGAAACGCCTGCCGGCGAGGTAGCGGCGGCGAGTGCGAAACCTTCGTCGTGCCAGCCGGTGACGCGATCTCTCCACGTTCCGATTCGGCCGCGTGGTCGACCTGTCTGAACGGAATCAGCCCGAACTGGGTGCTGACGGGTATCGCCTCGCGGTGCGCGCAAGCGAGTCTGGCTCGGTGCGCGCCAGGTGGTAGCGACCGGCTTCGAAGCTGATCGACCATCGCCGAAACACGGCCGCCGCCAGACGCGCGTCGGCGTATGATCGTGGTTTTCGTCGCCAACGATTCGCATCCCAAACATGACAACTGTCGATACCGCTCCCGTCCTAGATCACGACAAGCTCACAGCCTTCATCGAGCGCAAGTGGAACGATGAAATCCTCCACGCGCTGACGGATTACATCGCGATCCCCGCGAAAAGCCCCGCGTTCGACCCCGACTGGGCGGCGCGCGGCTATCTCGAGCGGGTCGTCACCGATGCCGTGCAGTGGGCCGAGCGCCAGCCGGTCAAGGGACTGAAGCTCGAGATCGTGCGTCTGCCGGGCCGCACGCCGGTGATCTTCTTCGAAACGCCCGCGACACGCGCCGGCAGCACCGACACGATCTTGATGTATGGCCACCTCGACAAGCAGCCCGAGTTCGACGGCTGGCGCGCGGATCTCGGCCCGTGGACGCCGAAGTTCGAGAACGGCAAGCTGTACGGCCGCGGCGGCGCGGACGACGGCTACGCGATCTACGCGAGCCTCGCGGCGCTCGGCGCGCTCGACGAGCAGGGCATCGGCCGTCCGCGTTGTGTCGGCCTGATCGAGACGTGCGAGGAGTCGGGCAGCTACGACCTGCTGCCGTACGTCGACGCATTGCGCGACCGGCTCGGCCAGGTGTCGCTCGTCATCTGTCTCGATTCCGGTGCGGGCAATTACGACCAGATGTGGCTGACGACATCGCTGCGCGGTCTCGTATCGGGCGACCTGCAGGTCGAGGTGCTCGAAGAGGGGGTTCATTCGGGCGTCTATGGCGGCATCGCCCCGTCGAGCTTCCGCGTGATGCGGCAGCTGTTCGAACGGCTCGAGGATGCGAAGAGCGGCAACCTGTTGCCGGGCATCTTTCATTGCGAGATTCCCGCGAGCCGCCTGCGCGAAGCGGATGCCACCGCGGCGATTCTCGGCGATGCGGTATGGAAGGGGCTGCCGTGGGCATGCGGCGCGGACGGCAAGCCGGTGCTGCCGACGACGACCGATCCGCGCGAGGCGATGCTCAACTCGACGTGGCGTCCGTCGCTCTCGGTGACGGGCGCGGAAGGCTTGCCGCCGCTGGCCGATGCCGGCAATGTGCTGCGTCCGCGCACCGCGTTCAAGCTGTCGCTGCGCCTGCCGCCGCTCGTCGATGCCGTCCAGGCCGTGCAGCAGTTGAAGGCGTTGCTCGAACTCGATCCGCCGTACAACGCGAAGGTGACGTTCAAGCCCGAGCCGGGCGCGGCGTCGGGCTGGAGCGCACCCGATCTCGCGCCGTGGCTGGCGTCGTCGCTGGATGCCGCATCGCGCCGTCACTTCGGCGCGGACTGCGCGTACATGGGCCTCGGCGGCACGATCCCGCTGATGAACGTGCTGCAGGAAGGTTTCCCGGCTGCGCAATTCATGGTCTGCGGCGTGCTCGGGCCGAAGTCGAACGCGCATGGCCCGAACGAATTCCTGCACGTGCCGTATGCCAAGAAGCTGACTGCGGCGGTCGCGGACGTGGTTGCGTCCGCACGCTGAATTCCGGGTCGCGGGCGCGTTTCGACAGGGAGACGCGGCCGGCGAGCGACGCGTCGCCACCGGATTCCGGACGGCTGACCGGCGACTGACGGAGACCGACGATGTTCATGCTGATTCTCGGTTTGGCGCTGTTCCTCGGCGTGCACTCGATCCGGATCGTCGCGGACGGCTGGCGATCCGCGCAGATCGCGCGGATCGGCGAGAAAGGATGGAAAGCGGGCTATTCGATCGCGTCGCTCGCGGGCTTCGTGCTGATCGTCCGGGGATACGGGATCGCGCGTGGCGGCGGGGCGTGGCTGTGGGTGCCACCCGCCGGCGTGCGGCACCTGAGCGCGTTGCTGACGGCGATCGCGTTCATCCTGATCGCTGCATCTCACGTGCCGGCGAATCACATCAAGGCGCTCATCGGGCATCCGATGGTGGCCGGCGTGATGGCCTGGGCTGTCGCGCATCTGCTCGCGAACGGCGCCGTGCACGCGGTCGTGCTGTTCGGCGCATTCTTCATCTGGTCACTCGTGGATTTCGTCGTGTCGCGTGCGCGCGACCGCAAGGCCGGCATGCGCTACCCGGCCGGCACGGCACGCGGCGATGCCATCGCGGTGGCTGGCGGCCTGGCGGTCTGGGCGGTGTTCGCGTTCCTGCTGCACGGCTGGCTGATCGGCGTGAAGCCGTTCGGCTGAGCGGGCGAAGGCCCGCGCGTCAGAGCGGCTTGACGAACAAGCCGATCGTCAGCGCGATGCCGATGCAAACGACGCCGATCCGCAGGATGCGCTCGTTGACGCGATGCAACGCCCACGACCCGAGCAGTCCGCCGACGATTGCGCCGCCGCCGAGTGCGAGCACCGCGCGCCAGTGCAGATCGGGCGATGTCAGGAACAGCGCGACTGCCGACGCATTCATCACGCCTGCGAGCGCGTTCTTGGTCGACGCCGCGTGACGCGGCGACAGGCCCGCCATCGTGAGCGCGGCCATCATCAGAAAGCCGATGCCGCCGCCGAAATAACCGCCGTAGATGGCGATCAGAAACTGTGAGACCCCGGTCGAGACCGGCCCGAGATGAACGGTTTCCTGCGTCGGCTTGCGAAAGAAACTTCCCCATGCGAACACGGCGGTGGCGAACAGCACCAGCCACGGCACGAGGCGCGAAAAGATCGACGACGGCGTCTTCAGCAACAGCAGCCCGCCGAGCGCACCGCCGACGATGCTGATCGCGAACAGCGCGCGAAATGGCAGCTTGCCGGCGCCGCGCACCATCTGGCGGCTCGCCCAGCCGGTCGTGACCTGTGCGGGGAACAGCGCGACCGTCGACGTGATGTTGGCGGCGAGCGGCGACATGCCCGACACGATCAGCGCCGGCAGCGTGATGAACGAGCCGCCGCCGGCGAGGGCGTTTTGCAGACCGGCCCAGAGGCCGGCGAGGATGACGAGGAGAATGAGCATCGGCGTGCAGTCGAGGATTGACCGGCCCGGCTGCGCCTTGACGCGGCGATGCGGGCCGGGCGCGGTCAGGCGCGGCGCAGGCAAGATGGTAATTCAGGATCGGCGCTCATGCGTGCGCGTGTTGCGCGTGCGCGGCCTCCATCGCCCGCGCGAGCACGTCGAACACGGCCGGTCCCTTGCATCGCGACACGTTGAAACGCAGATACGACGTCGCATTGCGCGATGCGCTGAACACGTTGCCCGGCGCAAGTACGACACGCGCGTCGAGCGCATGACGCGCGACGCGCGCGGCGTCGAGTCCGTCCGGTAGTTTCGCCCAGACGAACATGCCGGCGCGCGGCTCGGTCCAGATCTCGAGGCCCGCGCGCGTGAGCCGTCGCAACGTGTCGCCCATCGCGTCGGCGAGGCGCGCATGCAAACCGTCCAGATGACGCCGGTACGTGCCGTCGACGAGCAGCCGATGCACGATGTTCGCCGTGAGCCGTGCGTTGCCGAACGACGTCGCGAGCTTCAGGTCGACGAGCGGCTCGGTCCATTCCGGGCGCGCGGCGATATAGCCGCAACGCATCGCCGCCGACAGCGTCTTCGAGAAACTGCCGATCGACACGACCCGCGCGAGCCCGTCGAAAGCCGCGAGACGCGGGGCGGGCGTACTTTCGAAGTCGGCGAAGATATCGTCCTCGACGATCAGCAGGTCGTGCTGCGCCGCAAGCGTCAGCAACCGGTGCGCGACCGGCGGCGCGAGCGTCGCGCCGGTCGGGTTGTGCAGCGCGGAATTCGTGATGTACAGGCGCGGCCGGTGTTCGATCAGCGCCGCTTCGAAGCGCGCGAGGTCGGGGCCGTTCGGTGTATAGGGCACGCTGACGATCCGCGCGCGGTGCGCGCGCAGCAGTGCCTGGAAATTGAAGTAGCACGGATCGTCGAGCACGACGGCGTCGCCCGGTTCGAGCAGCAGCCGGCATACGAGATCGAGCGCATGCGTGCCGCTATCGGTCAGCACGATCTGTCCGGGTTCGGCATGGACGCCATGCTGCGCCAGACGCCATGCGAGCTGCTGACGGAGCGCGGGCAGGCCGAGCGGCGTCGCATAGTCGGCCAGCGCGTCCGGTTCGTCGCGCGACACCGCGCGCAGGGCTCGCCGCAGGCTTTCGTCGGGCAGCCACGACGACGGCAGCCAGCCGCAACCCGGCTTCGCGACCGCTGCGTCCGATTCGAGCGACTGGCGCGTCAGCCACAGCGGATCGATTTCGCGGTCGAGGCGCGGGCCGAGGTCGGCGAGCGCGAGCGGCGGCGCGTGGCCCGACACGTAAAAGCCGGAACCGCGCCGCGCGACCAGCACGCCCTCGCTGGCGAGGCGGTCGTATGCGTCCACGACCGTCGATTTCGAAACTTGCAGCGCATCGGCCATCGTTCGGATCGACGGTACGCGTGCGCCCGGCATCAGCGCGCGGCCGGCGATCCGGTCGCGCAGCGTCTGCATCACGGTCTCCACACGGGTGCGTGCTGGTATGTCGGGAGTCGGACTGGAATCGGAACGGTTCATGTCGGCATGCGTCGACTGTACGGGAAAGCGACCCGTACAGTTCGGCTGGATTGTGCTGGGGTGTAGCTTACGCGCTTTGGGCCGCCGCCGGATCATCGAGACTTCCCCGAGATCAGGAACGCACGTGCAAAAGACAACGGACGGATGGCTCAGCGGCATGCTGGGCGTGATCATTTTCAGCGGCTCGCTGCCGGCCACGCGCATCGCGGTGCAAGGGCTCGATCCGCTTTTCCTGACGTTCGCGCGCGCGAGCATCGCCGGTGCGCTGGCGGCGATCCTGCTCGTCGCGTTGCGCCAGGCGCGGCCGAAGCGCGGCGAAGTCGCGTCGCTGCTGGTCGTCGCGCTGGGCGTCGTGGTCGGCTTTCCGCTGCTGACTGCGCTGGCGTTGCGGCACGTGACGTCGGCGCATGCGATCGTGTTCCTCGGGCTGCTGCCGTTCGCCACCGCATTGTTCGGCGTGTGGCGAGGCGGCGAGCGGCCGCGCGCGCCGTTCTGGATTTTCTCGCTCCTCGGCAGCGGGGCGGTTGCCGCGTTCGCGATGCGCAACGGTGTCGGCGCGTCGCCGGTCGGCGACGCCTTGATGCTGGCCGCGATCGTCGTGTGCGGCCTCGGTTATGCGGAGGGCGCGCGGCTGTCGCGCCATCTCGGCGGCTGGCAGGTGATTTCGTGGGCGCTGGTGCTGTCGCTGCCGGTCATGTTGCCGCTCGCATGGATGACGCGGCCTGTGACGCTCGCCGGGGTCGATGCGGCCGCGCTGTGGGGACTCGCCTACGTGTCGCTGTTCAGCATGCTGATCGGTTTCGTATTCTGGTACCGCGGGCTGGCGCTGGGCGGCATCGCGGGCGTCGGTCAGTTGCAGCTGCTGCAGCCGTTCTTCGGTTTCGTGCTGGCGGCCGGATTGCTGCACGAGACGGTGCCGGCGTCGATGATCGCGGTGACGGCGGTCGTGGTCGGGTGCGTTGCGGGCGCGAAGTATTTTTCGCGCGGGGCGCCGGTGGGCAGGGCGGGGTAAAGGGCGGCGGAGGGCGCGCCGATGAGATCGAAGGCCGCGCGCCGCCGCGCATGTGTGCGGACGGCGCGCGGCTGGGCGTGCCTACGCGTCCAGTTCCAGCGCGAGCAGCTCGGCCATCGTCTGCCGGCGGCGGATCAGGCGCGGCACGCCATGATCGACCAGCACTTCCGGCGCCAGCGGCCGGCTGTTGTAGTTCGACGACATCGACGAACCGTATGCGCCCGCATCGTGCAGGAACAGCAGATCGCCGATCCGAGGCTCCGGAAGATGGCGGTGCGTGACGACGCCGCCTGCATCCTGCGTGAACACGTCGCCGGATTCGCACAGCGGCCCGGCGATCGCGATGTCCTTCATCGGGCGGTCCGCGGGCGTTGCGCCGTCCGGCGTATGAACGGTCACGCCGTGATAGCTGCCGTACATCGCCGGCCGCATCAGGTCGTTGAAGCCGGCGTCGATCAGCACGAAGTCATGCTTCGGGCGGCGATTGACCGCCTGCACCTGCGTGACGAGCGTGCCCGACTCGGCGACGAGGAAGCGCCCCGGCTCGATCTCGATGCGGACCGCATGGCCAAGATGCTGTTCGATCCGCTTGCGCGCGGCGTCCCATTGACGGAAATAGTGATCGACGTCGACGCGCGGCTCGCCGTCGCGATACGGGATCGACAGGCCGCCACCCGCCGAGATGGCCTCGATGTCATGGCCGAGCGAGGTGACGAGATCGACCATCGCATCGCAGACCTTCGACAGATGACCGTAGTCGACGCCCGAGCCGATATGCATGTGGATGCCGACGAGCTTCAGCCCGTGCTGGCGCACGATTTCGATCGCGCGCGGCACGTCGCCGATCCAGATGCCGTGCTTGCTCTGCGGGCCGCCGGTGTTGGTCTTGTTGCTGTGACCATGACCGAAGCCCGGATTGATGCGCAGCCATACGCGATGGCCGGGCGAGTGCTCGCCGATGCGTGCGAGCATGTCGAGCGAGCCGGCATTGACGGTCACGCCATGCTTGAGCACGGTCGCGAGCGTCGGCAGGTCGATCAGGTCGGCCGTGAACACGACGCCTTCAGGATCGCCGTCCGGACGGAAGCCGGCGGCCAGGCTGCGCTCGATCTCGCCGAGCGACACGGCATCGACGAGTACGCCTTCGTCGCGCATCAGCTTCAGGATATGAACGTTCGAGCATGCCTTCTGCGCATAGCGGATCACGTCGAACTGACGCAGCTGCGCGATGCGATCGCGGATGACATCGGCGTCGTACACCCAGAGCGGGGTGCCGTATTGCTGCGCGAGCGCGGCGAGCGGGCGGGAATCGAGGGACATGGCGAATGAATCGGGTCGAATGGACGGATAGTCCGCATGATGCGCCCGTTCGATCATCCAGTAAAATGCCAATTCATCCGCATTTCATTCATGGTTGATATAGATGGCCGCACTCACGCATCGCCACGTCGAGGTGTTTCGTGCACTGATGTTGTCCGGCAGCGCGACCCGCGCGGCCGAGATGCTGTTTACGTCGCAGCCGACGATCAGCCGCGAGCTGGCGCGCATGGAGCAGATCGTCGGCTTCGCGCTGTTCGAGCGCGTGCACGGCCGGCTGCGGCCGACGATGGCTGCGCTGACGCTGTTCGACGAGGTGCGGCTCGCGTATGTGGGGCTGGAGCGTGTCGCCGCGACCGCCGCGCGGCTGCGTGAATTCCGGGACGGCCAGCTGTCCGTGATCGCGCTGCCGGCGTTCTCGCACGCGATCCTGCCCGGCGCATGCCGGCGCTTCCTGGCGGCGCACGCGGGCGTCAGCGTGTCGGTTGCGACGCAGGAATCACCGGTGCTGGAAGAGTGGCTGACCGCGCAACGATACGATCTCGGCCTGACCGAACACGACGTCGCGCCGGCCGGCACCGAGCTCACGCCGCTGCTGGCGGTCGACGAGGTGTGCGTGCTGCCGGACGGTCATCCGTTGCTCGCGAAGTGTGCGCTCGATCTGGAGGATTTCGCGGATCGTCCGTTCGTCAGTCTGTCGTTGAACGATCCGTACCGGATCCTGATCGACGAGGCGTTTGCGCAACTCGGCGTCGCGCCGCGGCCGGTCGTCGAGACGCCGTCGGCGGTGTCGGTCTGCGCGTTCGTGCGTCAGGGGCTCGGGCTCGCGATCGTCAATCCGCTGACCGCACTCGATTTCGCCGGGCGCGGCCTGCATATCCGGCCGCTTACACGATCGTTCCCGTTTCGCGTGAGCCTCATCGTGCCGGCGCATCGGCCGAAGAATCTGCTCGTCGACGCGTTCACGGAAACGCTGCGCGACGAGGCGGACGCCATCCGGCACCGCCTCGACGCACAGCTCGACTGACGCGCGGCGCGTTACTGCGCGCCGAGATGATGGCGTTGCGCGAGCTTCTGCGCTGCCTCGTAATGCGCTTGCAGGATCGGCAGCGCCTGACGGGCGACGTCCTTCAGCTGCGCATCGCGACCGGCGGCGATTTCGGCCTGGAACGCCGACAGCGTCTTCTGCTCGCCGGTCAGCGCGATCTGTTCGAGATAGGCCTTGTCGAATTCGGCGCCGCGCAGATTCTTGATGCTGTCGAGCGTGGCGGTATCCGGGTCGTTGTGCGGCACGTCGACGCCGCGCGGGCTCGCAGCGCGCATCGCCTGGGAAATCTTTTCGTCGTCGGCGGCGACGCGTTCCGCAAATGCCTTGACCTGACTGTCCGTCGTACGCGCGTGGGCGATTTTCGCGGCATCGCGCTGCGTCGATACCGCCTTCGTGCCATCGGCGATGAAGGCCTGATCGGCTTCGTGCAGGCGTGTCGCGGCCGGCGCCTTGGCCGATTGCCCGGCTGGTGCGGGCTGCATGGTCTGCGCGGTCGCCGTCACGGCGACAAGCAGCATCCCGGCGGCTGACAGGGCAAGACGCGATGCGATCGGGAAACGGTTCATGGGATCTCCTTTCAATCGGGCTCATTGACGGGTGGATGGTGTCATCCATGGCTGGGCGAGGCCGGGCGCGAGCCCGGGCCGGTTCGGCCGCCGCGTATTCGCGGCGTTGCCCGAATGGAAAACCGGCCCGATCGATTCTAGGAGGCGGATCCGGCGGCAGGTGATACGGCTTTGTCGCTTGTGTAACGATTCGCAAGACGAATGGACGCCTGCTCGGGTCTGGCCGTATCCGGTGCCGGCGGGCGCCAAGGCGGCCGCGGCGAGGTCATGCGACCCGCGTGTCGCGCAGCCGCACGCGGCCGGTGCGGATCGGCGCGCAACGACCGGTACGCCGGCGCACCGGTCGGGGCGCCGCATACAATACGCGCTCTCTGTCTTTTGGAAGGAAATGCATCATGACCGAACAGGAAGCCGAACAGCTCGCGACGCACCGCCATTACAAGGGCGGCCTGTATCGTGTGGTCGGGGTCGCCCGGCATTCGGAAACGGAAGAATCGCTCGTCGTGTACGAACATCTGTGGCCGCATGCGCGCGGGCTGTGGGTGCGTCCCGAAGCGATGTTCAATGAATCGCTCGCGGACGGCACGCCGCGTTTTCGCAAGCTGCGCGACTGAGCGTCGCGCGGGCGGCAAAGGGCGTTCATGGCGTGCGTGACGCCATGACGCCAACTACACGCTCGTCAGCGCATGCGTCAATTCAGGCGGCGCGCAGACGACGCGGACGTCGGGCGTGCCATGCCACGCCGCGAGTTTCTTCACGGCCTGTGCAAGCTCGCCGGCCAGCCGCACGCCGACGCGCACGTCCGGCTCGACATGCACGGCCTTCAGCTCGAAGATTCGCTGCGCACGATGCGCTTTCGCATCGATGCGTCCGACGAGCCGCCCGCGATGCAGCACCGGCAGGCAGAAATATCCGTATCGCCGCTTGTGCGCGGGGGTATAGCACTCGATCGTGTAGTCGAAGCCGAACAGGGCCGACGCGCGCCGCCGGTCCCATACGACAGGATCGAACGGCGAGAGCAGCGTCGTGACGGTCGAGCGCAGCGTGTCGGCCTGTGCGGCGGGCAGCAGCGCTTCGAGCGAGCGGTGTACGTAGCCCGGTTCCTTCCAGCCTTCGACCGAGACCGGGATCAGCCTGCCCGCTGCCGCGAGCGCGTCGAGTTCCGCGCGGTATGAGCGGCGCGGCAGCCGGTAGTAATCGGCTGCCCAGTCGGCGCGTGCGATGCCGAGCGCGCGGCACGTGTGGTCGAGCAACGTCGGCAGTACGGCTTCGCGCGGCGGCAGGTCGCGCGCATCGTCCCAGTCGGGCAGGATGCGTTCGCGCACGTCGTATACGCGCTGGAAATTGCGGCGCTCGGCGATCATCAGCTCGCCGGTCGAGAACAGCACTTCCAGGTGGCGCTTCTGCGGTTTCCTGTCCCACCAGCCGTTGCCCTTGCGGCCGTCGTCGCGCTCGAAATCCGTCGAGCGCACGGGGCCGGCCGCGCGGATCTGCGCGAGCAGACGATCGATGTCGGCGCGGTGCCGCGCATGCCAGTCGGCGGAATACTTCCAGCCCATGCCCGACGGATCGAGCATCTTGTATCGCATCAGCCCGAACTGCTCGATGGGCAGGAAGCACGCCTCGTGCGACCAGTATTCGAACAGCTTCGCCTCGGCCAGATGCTCGTCGAGCCACTGCGGCGCATACGCGCCGAGCCGGCTGAACAGAACCAGATAAGGGCTGCGCGCTACGACATGAATCGTATCGATCTGCAATTGCGCCATGCGATGAATCGTGGCGAGCACGTCATCCTTGGTGGCTTTGCGCCGCGGCGGCGTCAGCAGTCCTTGCGCGGCGAGATGCAGTGCGCGGGCGGTGGCGGGCGAGAGCGTCAGCATCGGGATGCGGGGCGAAGAAGGTGGGCACCACTTTAGCGCGAACCGCGGCCGTCCGCTCGATCCGCCTGCGCAACGAATCTGACAATCATTGACAGATGCGCGACGCAAGATTCCCTATAGTGAATTCCGGAGCGTGCTGAAGCGCGCGCCGAATCCGCTTCCGACGCACGATATGTCCATGGCACGCAGGAAGCGAATCCGGGATTCTCGGCCCCCATCGGGAGCCCCGGACCCCTGAGCGGACATCCATGCGGCTGTGCACCGGCCCCGCGTGGATGTCCGCTGATTTTTTTCCGTTTCGGATTTCGGCGGATCAGGCGTGTTTGCCGCGCGCGATTTCGTCGCCGGCATCCGGCGGAAGGTGCCGGGTGATCGGAATCGAGGCAAACGAGCACAGTCCGACGACGACGAATGCCGGCCAGAAATCCGACCAGACCATCGTCGAGTGTCCCTGCAGCCAGTGCGACAGATGCAGCACCAGGCCTGCGACGGTGACGCCGAGCCCGAGCGACATCTGCTGGACGACACTGCCGAGGCTTGTTGCGCGTCCCGCGTCGCGCGGCGAAATGCCCGCAAAGATCATCGAGTTGAGGCTCGTGAACTGCAGCGCCGGGAACATGCCGCCGACCAGCACGATCAGCCAGATCGCCCAGTCCGGCATGCCGGGATGAAACACGCCGTAGGCCGCGATCGAGAGACCGGCAAACGCCGCGTTGTACATCAGCACCGTGCGAAAGCCGAAGCGGCGCAGCATGCTGGTCGCGGTGAAACGGCTGACCGAACTGCCGACCGCCGACGCGCAGGTAATGAGCCCCGAGTGGAACGCCGTCATGCCCAGGCCTTCCTGCAACGCGAGCGGCAGCAGGAACGGCACCGCGCCGAGGCCGATGCGAAACAGCGAGCCGCCGACGACGCTCGCGTGAAAAGTCGGGATGCGCAGGAACGTCAGGTCGAGCAGCGGACGTGTCTTGCGGCGTGCGTAGGGCACATAGAGCGCGAGCAGCGCGGCGCCGGCGACGCACATCATCAGCGCGTTGCCGCGTGTCGTCAGCGCGCCGTCGATCAGCGTGAGGCCCATCAGCAGCAGCGCGGCGCCGCTGGCCGACAGCAGGAAGCCGACCCAGTCGAGCGGCCCCGGATCCGGCTCGTGCGTGTTCGCAATGTGCTTGCTCGCGAGATAGATCCCGTACAGGCCGATCGGCACGTTGATGAAGAAGATCATCCGCCAGTGCAGGTACGTCGTGATGAAGCCGCCGAGCAGCGGGCCGACCGTCGGGCCGAAGAGCGTGGGGAGCGCGAGATAGTTCATCGCGCGCACGAGTTCGCTGCGTGGCACCGATCTGAAGATGATGATGCGGCCGACCGGCACCATCATCGCGCCGCCGACGCCCTGCACGAAACGCGCGAATGTAAACAGCGCGAGCGAATTGGCCGCCGCGCACAGCAGCGAGCCCGCCACGAAGATGCCGATCGCGGTGCGGAACACGGTACGGGCGCCGAAGCGGTCGGCGAGCCAGCCGCAGATCGGGATGAATACGCCGAGCCCGACCACGTACGCGGTGATCGCAATGTTCAGCGTGACGGGACTGTGCCCGAAATCGCGCGCCATCGCAGGCAAGGCCGTCACGATGATGTTGGCATCCACGCTTTCCATGAACAACGCACAGGCAACGATGAGCGGTGCAATGAAGGCGTAGAGGGCGGGCGACATGGGCTGGGCGCGCGGTAAAGGCCCCATTATGCATCGTTTGCTGCCGGTGCGTCACGTTTTGCAACAATTGATTCTGGCGCTGCAACAGTTGTTCCCGATGCGGTGGAAAGGGCGCGGGTGGCGGTGCGTGCAACCGTTGCGCGCGCATCGGATCCCGCCATCCGCCTGGCCTCGCCTGACGGCCGTGGAAGTCGTGGCGGTCAGGCTGGCGGCGTCAGAAGGTCACTGTCGTGAGCACGCCGACGACCGTTTCGTCGCCGATGCGCGCGCCCGGCGCGTTCGGGTTCGGGATGCCGCCCGACGGGCGGAAGAAATGCTGCACGTCCGCCTGCACGAGCCACCATGGCGTGACCTGATACTGATAGGTCGCTTCGACCACCGTTTCCGCGCGGCGTACCGGATAGCCCGGCGTCGTGAACGCGCCGGTGTCGCCGTCGAGCGCACGCGCATGTGAACCGATCTTCACGTAGCCGACCGCCAGGCCGGCGACGTCGTTGTCGCGGCCCGCGAACGGCGCTTTCAGCGTGACGCCCGCATTGATGCCGAGATCGATCGTATTGCGATCGCCGGGTGCGCCCATCACGGCTGCGAACACGCCGACCGCGCGCGGGCTGTCGGCTGCCGGACGCCAGACCATTTGGTCGGCGATCGCATAGAACCCGTAGTTGCCGTGATGGGTTGCCGGCACGCCGTTGCTTGCCGGATTCGCGAGCGACAGCCCGTTCGCGTCGGTGCGCAGGTCATTGAAGTGCTGCGACTGATACCAGGCGCCGAACTTGTAGGTGCCGGGCAGGCCGGCGGGTTGGGGAGCGTCCGGATCGGCGGGCGGGGCATTGACTGCGTACTGGACTTCGCCGATCAGCAGCGCGCCGCTGCGCAGGTTGAAGTTCGTCCCGCGCGCATTGAGCTTTTGCGGATCGCCGATGAGGCTGCCCGCCGGATTGCCGTCGAACACGCCTGCCAGTAAGGTCCAGGCGGGCGACGGCTTCACGCGCAGCCGCACGCCGAGCGACGACAGCGGGTAGGCCGGCCCGCCAGCGGGCAGCGCGACGGACGGCTGCGTCGGCCAGCCGAACGTCGAGTTCACGAACATCGCCCCGTACCGGCTGATGACGAACTCTTGGTCGAGACTTTGCTGGCCGATTTTCACGTCGGCCTTGCCGTCGAGGAGGGCCTGCTGGTACCACAGCTCCCAGAGGCGCGTCGACGCGTCCGCTTCGACTTCGGTCGCGGTCTGCAGGACTTGCAGATTGCGCAGCGACAGGCTGGTGCCGTGGATCTGCAGGCCGGACGCATAGAACGTGCCGCCGGGCAGACCGATCGCCTTGCCGGTGTCGACGCCGACGCTGAGTTGCGTGAAGCCCTCGTACGCGCCGCCGCGCGCCGTGCCGCCCGACGCGTTGTAAAAATACGAGCTGGTCTCCTGCAGGTTCAGCGTGATGCCGCGCGCGCCGAGCGCGTCGCGTACGCCGCCCATGCTGCCGAACAGGTTCGAGCGGTCCCAGAAGCCGGTCGGTGCGGGCGTCGTGTCCGCCGCCGCGACGTCACTCGCGCCGGGCGGCGCTGCGGCCGCGGGCGCGGCCGACTGCGCGAATGCGGGAGCGGCGGCGAGCGACAGCAGCATCGCGCAGGCGTGGCGACGGCGCGTGCGCAGTGTGGGTGCGTGATTGTTCTTCATGCGATGTGCGTCGTGGAATGGATGAGTGTCGCTTATGAAAGGAACAGCGGGTGGAAACCGTGGCGTGGCGGAGATGAAAACGATGCCCCGCCGGCGCGGGAATTCGCGTCTGTATCGGCGTTATGCCGCGCCGGAGCGGAATCGCGCGCACGATGCGCATCGCGCCTGGGTTCGACCGAGAACGATCGACTGAACATGACCTGGTCTCCGTCCCGTCCGGCCATGCCGGACGACGTAAAGGATCGCTGGCGTGGTGCGGCCTGCGCTTGAAACGTGGCGGAGCGTGCAACGGATGAACCGGCGATTGCCGATCCGGAATGAAGCGCGCTAACCCGGCGAATGCGAGCCAGCGGCAAAGGTCATACCCTGGCGGCTATCTCGCGATGGCTTGGCCGGCCGATGCCGGCATCGAACTGCAACTAGGGTATGTGTCCACGGAGGGATTCCTGTATGGGATCGCGGCGGATTGTAGTCGCCGCCAATGCCGCAGGGCAAGTAAAAAAAACACATCGGGATGTCATCCGCTGCGTTTGCATTGGCGCCGCGATGCGAGGGCATCGGGCGACTCGCCGTCATGCGCTTTCGATGCGCTTTCACGCGGGCTTTTTCGCCACAGTGCGCGCCTGCCCGGATAGGGCTGAAAGGTTTCGGTACGCGTTTCCGGGGCGGAATCTTTCAGGTTCCGAGCACCGGAAAATTAATTCGGAAAATGGGGTTTCAAGGGGTTGACTTCGACTTCTGCCGCTACCTAGAATCCGCCCATCTTCGCAATTGGGGCAGATGACTTGGACGCTTGCAGTAGTCGGCTTTTGAACGACATTTCCGCCTGAGCGACAGACGTCCGCGCCTTTTCAATCGCCGCCGTTTGTCATTCTGGCAAACGGTGCGCGCAGCAGTTTTCCGCAGTCAAACTTCTCGTGCACCCTTGATTCGCGCCGGCATGGCGCGGCGTTGCCGCGCATGCGCCATCCGGCTTCGCCGCCGCACGGCACGCGGCCGCGTTCGCGCACGCCAGGCACGGGCCGCGCGTGTCCGGCGCATCCGTTGCGGTGACATCAACTCCGTGCCCACGCACATCGAACAGGAACATGCACGTGAACGACAGTGACAGTTGTCCCTTATGCCGCCTGATCCTTTCCATCATGGGGCGCAGGGGCGATCCGGCCGAATGACCTGATCGGGTCACAGGATCCGGATTGGCGCGCGTCCCGCCATGTGGCGAGCATGTCCCCATGCCGCCGCCCGGAGCCAGAACATGAATTTCGGTCTTCTGCTGTCGCAACTTCCGCAGGTCACAGTGTCGCGCACGCATGACGAAGCGATGCTGTCGCTCGATCCTCGTCAGCCGGCGCTTGTCCGTCCGTGGCGTCGCTTGCGTTCATTCGTCAGGCCATAAGCATCGAGCGTGTCTCGGCATGCGCAGGCAGGGGCGCCGCAACACGCCCCCCGAGCGTGTCCATGCCGAGGGCGAACGCTCGCCCGAACATCATTCGCCGTACGGAATCCATCATGTCTTCCCCAACCAACGCTTCATCGCCGATCGCCGGCAAGCGCAGCGCCGTCCTCGACGACGCGCATCTCGGCGACATTCGCGGCGCGCTCGGCACGATCCCGCACCACGACACCGCGCCGCGCGGCACCTGGCGGGCGCGCCTGCGCACACTGCTGGCAATCATCGGCCCGGGCCTTATCGTGATGGTGGGCGACAATGACGCGGGCGCGTTCGGCACCTACACGCAGGCCGGCCAGAACTACGGCACGACGCTGCTGTGGATGCTGCTGCTGCTCGTGCCCGTGATGTATGTGAATCAGGAAATGGTGCTGCGCCTCGGCGCGGTGACGGGTGTCGGACATGCACGGCTGATCTTCGAGCGCTTCGGCAAGTTCTGGGGCGCATTCAGCGTGATCGACCTGTTCATCCTCAATGCGCTGACGATCGTCACGGAATTCATCGGCATCACGTTCGTGCTCGCCTTCTTCGGGCTGCCGAAGGTCGCGGGCGTATGCGTGGCCGCCGCGCTGACGATGGCCGCGGTCAGCACGGGCGATTTCCGGCGCTTCGAGCGATTCGCGGTCGCGCTGTGCGTGATGAGTCTGCTGCTCGTGCCGGTGCTGGCCACGATCCATCCGCCGGTGTCGCAGATGTCGCGCGATTTCTTCGTGCCGAACTGGCCCGCGCATTCGAAGCTGTCCGATGTGATGCTGCTCGTGATCGGCGTTGTCGGCACGACGGTCGCGCCGTGGCAACTGTTCTTCCAGCAGAGCTACGTGATCGACAAGCGCATCACGCCGCGTTTCATGAAGTACGAGAAGGCCGATCTGTGGATCGGCATCCTGTTCGTGCTGATCGGCGCGGTCGCGATGATCTCGTTTTGCGCGGCGCTGTTTGCGAACCATCCGGAAGCCGGCAACTTCACCGATGCCGGCGGGGTGATGGCCGGGCTCGAGAAATATGCGGGCCGCACGAGCGCGATGCTGTTCGCGGTCGCGATGCTCGATGCGTGCATCATCGGTGCGGCGGCCGTGTCGCTGTCGACCGCGTACGCGATCGGCGATGTGTTCAAGATCCGTCACTCGCTGCATCGCAGCGTGTCGGATGCGAAGGGTTTCTACCTCGTCTACTTCGGGATCGTCGCGGCGGCGGCAGCGCTGGTGCTGATCCCGGGCAGCCCGCTCGGGCTGCTGACGGAAGCCGTGCAGACACTCGCCGGCGTGCTGCTGCCGAGCGCGACGGTGTTCCTGCTGCTGCTCTGCAACGACCGGGCCGTGCTCGGCCCGTGGGTCAACTCGGCGAAGCTCAATGTATTTACCGGCGCGGTGATCTGGGTGCTGGTGATGCTGTCGATCGTCCTGACCGCATCGGTGCTGTATCCCGATATCAGCGGCGAGGCGATCATGGATGTGCTGGTCGGCGGCACGGTGCTCGCGATTGTCGGTTACCTCGCCACCGTGCTGCTGCGCCGGAACAACAAGGTCGTCGAGCCGGGCATCGATCGTGCGCTGCGCGATACGTGGCGCATGCCGCCGCTCGACTCGCTGGCGCCGCAGCACATGACGCTGGCGACACGGATCTGGATGAGCGCGATGCGCGGGTATCTGGTGATCGCGGTCGGCCTTGTCGTCGTCAAGGTCGTGCAGATGACGCTGCTCAAGTGAGGCATCGGGCGACCGGCATGGTCGCCGCGGTCGATCGCCGGTGGCGCCAGCATCGGTCGGGACGCACGAGCTGGCAGCGTCCGCTATGGACTGGGCTGATGTTCCAGGCGTGGCTCGACCGGCAGCGCGCGGCGTCATGCTGCGCGCCGGGCGGCCCCGATGTCAGGCGAACTCTGCCGGCATTTCGCGGTGTCGCGCGGCGTGCGCGACAGGCGTCGTCTCATGGCGCTCGACGTGCGTCGTGGCCGCGCTGAACAGCACCAGCCGATAGCCGACCGCATAGACCGGAATGATTCGCAGGTTCTTGTCTTCGTCGAGACGAAGCTTCGCGCGGATGCGCGAGATGTGCGTGTCGAGGGTGCGCGACGACACGCCGAGATCGCGGCCCCAGACCGCTTCCTGAATGGCCCGGCGCGGCACGATCTTGTTCATGTTGTCGAGGAGGAACTCGACGACATCGAATTCGCGCGGGGTGATATCGAGCGGCTTCTCGTCGATCTCGATCGTGCGGCGGACGAAGTTGATTCGGATGTTGTCGATATACAGGTACTTGCAATCCATGATGGCCCTCGCATGCCGGGAGAAAACGTTTGCGATGGGATGGAGCAAGTTCCGGGCCATGCCGGCGCCCGGTGCGCCACGGTTCGGCGTGGTGTGCCGGAAACCCGCGCCGGCATTGAATCCAGAGGATTTTTCGGCGCGGGGCCGGCACGGCGAATCCGCGGGTGGCGGAACGATTTTGAAGGATTGTCACGTAGCATCGGCGGGCGGCGTTACGTGCGTTACGTCTGGCGTCATGCACGTCACGCGTCCGGCGAATCGGCGCGTCACGCGCTGCCCGCGCCCGCGGAATCGAACGGCAGCGTGTAGTACCGTTTTCCGGTCGCCGCGAAGACCGCATTCGCGACCGCGGGCCCGATCGGTGCGACGCCGGGCTCGCCGACGCCGGTCGGCGCCTCGGCCGATGGCACGATATGCACCTCGACCTTCGGCATCTCGGCGATGCGCAGTACCTGATAGCCGTCGAAGTTGCGCT
>NZ_JAHACR010000433.1 GCF_018375725.1 Burkholderia sp.
ATCGGTAGCTGGTCCGTTTCCAGCCTGATCGGTCGATTCGTCGTCCGTGACTCGTGTTGCCGGCTTGCCGGCATCTTGTTTCCCCTTTGAGGCTCCATTGCCCAAAGGAATCCTTAAGCTGGGTTCACCAGCCACATATTTCAAACCCAAGCGGGGCATCTCAGTCCCGTTGGGCTGTGTGCTTCGCGGTTCAATGGAGCACACATGAAACAGCAAAACAATAATTTGCCGAAAAACGACGGTTACGACGGGAAACTGCCGGAAACGAAGACCGTCTACTGCATCGAGCGCAAAGCATTTGGCGTCGGTGGGGTCGACTGGTTCTACGATGCGAAAAAACGAGTGACATCGCAGGGTGACGCGCAGGACATCTGGTTTGACCTCGATGTCCCGGCAAGTGCCTCGAAGGACGAAATCACCGATCTGGCCGACCAAGCCATGTGGGGGAAGTCGTATCTTGGGGGCAGCGCGACGTGCCGTCTTGTCGACGTGAACCCGCCGGTGTTTTCGCGGTATTCGGGAACCAGGCCGCTTGACGACACCAGCATCGACGACATTCCTGTTTCGGAGCAGTCGGCTTACTGGAAAAGCAAGGGGCAGGCCGAATCCGAAGAGTACACGGACGAGGAAGCAGATCAGCTTTACTCGGACTGGTGGCTGACCCAGCAGGACTACCTGCTGGCAACTCGGAATCAGCCGCAGCGAACCCTCAGCGATCTGTATCAGCTGTGGGACAAGCTGGGCGACGTCCCGGTCACCGACGACGGCCAACACCTCGACGAGTCGTTCCTCCATTTCGGGAGGGGCGCCGAGAAGGAATCTGTCTGGCGATGGTTCGAAGCGGCGAACCCGCGATTTGTCGTGAGTGAGGTGATGCAGGGCATCCGCCAAGCTGACGAACAGACTGAGAAACTGCCGGAAATTCAATTCGAGCAGCCGGTCGGCCATACGGTCGGCGGATTCACTGTCGGGCATCTGGCGACCATGAATCGAAGCAAGGCCGTCGGCACCATCGTCAAGGTGGAGGAGGGCACTCGAGGACTGGAGCTTACGCTGGAGTTCGCAGAGCCCCAGCCTGTCGATGCCCCGGAAGGCGTGACGTCGCGTCGGTTTCAACTCGACTGGCGCAACATCTCGTCCACGTGGGCACCGACCAACACCGGGAAACTGCGGGACCTCGAAGGATTCCTCCGAACTACCAAAGCAGGTCAGGGTGGTGAGGCGACGTTCGACAGGTGGGTGCGGGCAACCGCCGCGGATGCCGAAGAGTATGGGCATTCGGAGGCGGTTGAGTATCTTCGGCTCGGAGGGGACCTCCGTGACAAGGATCTCGGTGTCGATGGACAGTGGAAACTGCCGGAAGCGGATGTGGATGTCATCGACGTCGCAACGTTAGACGACGAACACGCAGCGAACTTCTCGAAGCCGTACATCTGTCAGCATGAAGATGGCCGGACGATCGAGTTCGATACCGAAGATGCAGCCTGCGCTTATCAGCGCGAGCACCGCATCAAAAACGGTATGGACCCGATGACCGGACAAACTGTCGAAGGTGGGAAACTGCCGGAACTCGTCTTTTCGGTGAAGTTCCGCTATTTCGATTCCGGCCTTCTGGCGGAGCACCTGGAGAAGATCGGATCCGGTGATGCGTCGTTGCTCGAGGATCGACTGAAGGTAGCGCTGCTGAATCCGACCACTCGGCCGGAGAATGCTGGCTATCGAATCGTCGAAGCTCGGGTGAGCCACATCAATGGCAGCACTTATTCGTTGATGGTTCGAGTTCAAGTGACCGATGCCGAGAAGTTGGCAGACGAAGCTGGCGAGGAGTATCGTCGTTGTTGGGGTGAACCTGACCATGAGTTCTCCGTCGGTGAACAATTGTATGAAGTGCTTGTCGCCTCGAACGCCAGTCCGGCACCGATGGACATCGGCATCGAAGTGATTACGTGGCGCAACGAATCTCGGGCGGCTCAAGCTGAGGCAGATGCTGGCCTGAAACTGCCGGACGCTGAGCGTGATCTCGACGAAGACGAGATCCGTGATTTTCTGACGGATCGTATCGAAAGCGGCGACATGCAACTGGAGGACATCACGAAATTGATGGTGCGGTACGGCCTCATGGACCCGAAGGCCTTCCAGGTTGAAATGTGTGAGCGCATGCAAAACCACCGCAACGAGCAGCAGGATCGCTCGCCGGCACCTGGTATGTGATCTATCAAGCTGGAACCCGCCCCGCCGTCTGCAGTCCCCTTTCGAGGGGGGTGCTTCGGCGGGCATTTTTTTTTAAGGCCTGCTGCGCGACACCGCGCGGGGCGTGTTGGCGGGTATCGAAGCACCACCTTTGGCCAGCACGGCCGCAGCAGCCCACTCGCGCCAGATCGAGACGCTGATCGCCGACGCCGGGCGGCGCCCGCTGAGGGATGATGAGGTTTCCAAAGCACGAGAACTCGCGAGCGCCAGAGCGCAATAGCTGGCACGTCCTGATCGGGGAGAGTCCACCGTAGGTTCGTATTCCTATCAGGAAGTCAGTGCTATACTCAAACCGCTTTCTATCGGTAGCTGGTCCGTTTCCAGCCTGATCGGTCGATTCGTCGTCCGTGACTCGTGTTGCCGGCTTG
>NZ_JAHACR010000434.1 GCF_018375725.1 Burkholderia sp.
ATAGCGCGCTGAAATACCGCTCGCCTCGCGAGTTCCGGCGCTCGATGGATTCAGCAACCTTAGTGTGATGCCGTGTCCGGTATTACAGGGGCAACTCCAGTCTGAGCATCACCATCGGCCCGAAGCAATGTCGACAGTCGGGAGGCTATGAATTAACTAGGATTTTCAATGATCACGATTCCAACGCCTATACGCATGCTTTCGTTCATGTGACTTGCCGCGCTTCGGGTCGAGTAATCGTTACATTGGTACCGCGCGATGGGGCTGCCATGACCGTATATGATGGACTCGCAAAGGAATGGGTGCAGCTTCCGTTTCCCGGTGTTAAAGGCAGCTATTCCTACGGTGATGTAGTGGTCACGACATTAAATCGCGACCCGCCTGCCGGGCCTTGGATTCCTGCTAACAAGTGTCAGCTAACTAACAGTTGTGCAGCGGAACTTGCTGCTGACCTTGGCGCAAGTTCGCTCCCCTCAGAAAAAAATAACTAGGCTCTGCTATATCGATAGGACGCGGAGTCATGAGCGCAGTCGCAGACGTGCACGTTCTTGTTTCGCAGCCTGAAACACGCTGCGGATGACTACGCATGCAGGGGTTCCCGCTGGAAATCCATAATCGGGGCGAGATAACCAAGGAATACCTCGGTCCCACAGAACCCCCCATTGCCAACTGTATAGGGCGAGCATCTCCGGCCAATCCTCGGGGCTGGCCTTGCGGTTTACCAGTGAGCAGATCGATTCGAGGCTATCGGACCATTCGGCATATTTGAGCCTGCGGTATGTCGGCCAATCGCCCTCGTAGCCGAGTTGAAGGTCCGTCGAATTGCTCTCGCCCAAATCGAGCTCATCTGCCGGCGTGCCAACCACGAGGTCTAGTCGATGAGAGCCTGGGCCGCCGAGCAGGGAATTGTTCTCGACCACAACTACATGGGCAGGCCTTTTCAAAAACCTCGCCACCCTGACTTCCAGCTGCTGGACCGAACCAGCTTGTGGCGCACGCGTCTTCGCGACGATCGGATATTGTGAATAGCGAAACGCCTGCCCATCGGGAAGCCCGAGAGCTTGATCGAGTTTTGGATAGCTCAGACCGGAAACGTCACGGGCCTCTTCAATCAACATTGCCGCGAATCGCGACAGAGCAAGTCGGAGCTTTCTTCCTTTGTTTGGTCCGATGTTCGCCATAACATCGACCTCCTCACGAAAAACTGGCCCATGCGGCCCGCTGCTTGAAATTCTACGATTGCCATTAGCTAAACCACAAGTAACTGGTGATCACGAATGGCGAAAGCAGACATGAATTTTCGGCAGGCATTTGCCAGGATGGCGCCTCAAGCCATTATCAATCGCGAGGAACTGGCGTCATTGCTCGCGACGACAGCGGGCGCGGTAACGCAGATGGCTTACCGAGGTGAGCTGCCGCCCACTGCTTTTCCCGGAAAGCGGCGCGCATGTTGGTTTGTGTCGGATATACGGGCGTGGCTCGACGATGTGGCCGCGAAGGCGCATGTGTCGAGCACGCAATCGAACGACACCGAAGCAAAACGTCGCGTCGGCCGGCCGCGCCTCCCGTTGTCAGGAGAGATCTACTGATGGCCAAGTACCGCCCGATTTCGCCGGCGCAGGCTTGGCGATCATCAATATCGTGCGATCTGACAATCAGCGAGAGGTTTGGTGAGTACTACGCACTTACTAGCCCATTCACCAACACGATTGGCTGCTATCCGATCGTGCCGCGCATTGCCGCAGCCGAAATGGGGTTGTCCGTTGACGAGTTTACGAACGTCCTCGCCCGTCTCGGCGACCGCAGGATCGTCGTATTCCAAGATGGCTGGCTTTTGGTGAGAACTTGGTTCCTTCATAACCAATGGGAGGCGACTGTAGTGGCCTAATGAACCCGGACACTGATTTAGGCGAGAATGCTCGCCATGGAGAGGTGTCTGATGCCGAAGCAACGTCGTTCGTTTTCCCCCGAGTTCAAACAGCAAGCAGCCAGCCTGGTGCTTGACCAGGGTTATAACTTTTCAGAGGCGAGCCGTTCGGTCGGCATCGGTGAGTCGGTGCTGCGGCGGTGGGTTTTGCAGCTTCAGATGGAGCGCCAGGGCGTCACGCCCACGCCGGATCAGCAACGTATTCAGGAACTCGAGGCGCGCATCGAACGCCTCGAGCGTGAGAAGGCCATTTTAAAAAAGGCTACCGCGCTCTTGATGTCGGAAGGCATCGAACGGACGAAGTAATTGATCGAATCTGCGGGAGCGAATCGGTCGAGTTGATCTGCTCGGTATTCAACGTTTCACGGTCCTGTCTGTATGCGCATCGGGAGCGGGCCACGCGTATCGATGCCGAGCGTATGGCATTGCGCAGCCGAGTTCACGAGCTGTTCGTCGAAAGCCGAAGCTCAGCCGGCAGCCGCAGCATCATGGGTATGATGCGTGAGGAGGGCACGACGATTGGCCGCTTCAAGGTCAGTCGCTTGATGGAAGAGCTGGGGTTGATTTGCAAGCAACCCGGCAGCCATGCGTACAAGCAGGCGACGGTTGAGCGGATCGACATTCCGAACCATCTCAACCGTCAGTTTGAGGTTGATGCGCCGAATCAGGTCTGGTGCGGCGA
>NZ_JAHACR010000435.1 GCF_018375725.1 Burkholderia sp.
ACCGTCGGCTGGCTGACGTCGGCCTTGCGTGCGATGTCGACGATCGGATCGTTGATGATCGAGCGGGGATGATTCAGCGCGAGATCGGCGACGCGGCGCTCGGCCGGCGTCAGCGCGTCGCGCATCTGGCGGATCCGCTCGAACACGGCCGACGATGCGCCGCCGCTGTGGTTCGACAGCTGCTCGGCGAGAATCGCCGACACGCCGAGGAACGCCGGATACTCGGCGGTGATCAGGTAGGTCGGCACGTTCGACAGATAGTGCGCGAAGCGGCCCTTCGCCTCGAAGCGCTCGCGGAACGACGAGCGCGTGAACAGCTCGCCGAGCTTCAGCGCGACGCCGCCGCCGATATAGACGCCGCCGAGCGCGCCGAGCGTCAGCGCGAGGCTGCCCGCGAACGCGCCGAGGATGCCGCAGAAGCATTCGATGGCTTCGAGCGCGAGCGGATCGCCCGCATGCGCGCGTTCGACGACGTGCGGCGTGTCGACGCTGGCGGCCACGCGCTTCTTGTCGCGCGCGGCGAGCGCGCGGTAGATCAGCTCGATGCCCGGCCCCGCGCAGATGCGCTCGAACGACACGTGCGGAAACTTCTTGCGCGCGTACTGCAGCACGAGATCCTCGCGCTCGTCCTGCGGCGCGAACGACGCGTGGCCGCCTTCGCTGCCGAGAGCGATCCAGCGGTCGTCGGCCGGAATCAGCCCGGATACGCCAAGGCCCATGCCCGGCCCGAGCAGGCCGATCACGCTGTTCTGGCGGCGCGTGCCGCCGCCGATCTGCACGCGCTGCGCATCGGTGAGGCCGGGCAGCGCCATCGCGAGGGCGGTGAAATCGTTGACGACGAGCAGCGTGTCGAAGCCGAGCGCGCGGCGCGTCGCCTCGATCGAGAAGGTCCAGTCGTGGTTGGTCATCGTGACCTGGTCGCCGTCGACCGGATTCGCGATCGCGATCGCCGCGTGGTTGACGCGGCTGATCTTCACGTCCTTCAGGTATTTGCGGATCGCGTCGGTGAGCGTCGGATAGTCGGCGCCCGGGTAGACGCGAATCTGCGTGATCTCGCCCGGCCCGGTCTCCAGCGCGAAGCGCGCGTTGGTGCCGCCGACGTCCGCGAGCAGGCGCGGGCCGTCGGCATGTTGGCTCGCGGCGGCAGCTTTACTTTGCGCACCAGTAGACATCGAGCTTTGTCCCCTTGTCATTGGCCAGTTTTGAAATGGCGTTCTTTTGCGGTGCCGAGGCGGCGGCCTCGAGCACCTCGCGTTTGCGGCTGCCCGCGATCAGCAGGAACAGCCGGTCGATGTGCGTGAGCGCGTCGAGCGAGAAGCTCACGCGCGCGTGCGGCGCCGCGCCGGGATGCACCGCGACGAAGCGCTCCGGCGTCGTGATCGCGTGCTCCCACTCGGGCGCATCCGCGAAAATCGATGCGGTATGGCCGTCCTCGCCCATGCCGAGCACGGCGACGGTCGGCACGCGGTGTGCGGGATTCGCGTTGAGCGCGGCGACGTGCGCGTCGAGCGTCGAGCGCGTATCGACGAGCGGCAGGAACGGCGCAGCCGCGGCCGCATGCTGCAGCAGCGTGTCGTGCACGAGGCGCGCGTTGCTGGCGGGGTCGTCTTCCGGTACCCAGCGGTCGTCGACCAGCGTGACATCGAGGTCCGCCCAGGCGAGCGCCGTGTGCGACAGCGTCTGCAGGAACGGGCGCGGACTGGTGCCGCCCGACACCGCGAGCGTCGGGCGCCCCGGGCGCGCGAGCGCCTCGCGCAGCGCGTGGCCGACCGCCAGCGCAAGCGCCTCGCTTTGGGCTTCCTGCGTGTCGAAAGCGTGGATCTCGATCACATCTCCTCCGGACCGTCGTTGTTTGTTGTGAATGTCGTGGGGCCGCGGCATCGGGCGCGATGCGTCCGATGCCGGGCATCAGTTCTCTTCCTCGAGCCAGCAGGTGCCGTGCTGCGCGAGCATCGCGCTCGCCGCCGCCGGCCCCCACGTGCCCGCCGCATACGGCTTCGGCGGCTTCAGCGAACGCGCCCATTCGTTCAGGATCGGCTCGACCCAGCGCCACGCGGCTTCCTGCTCGTCGCGACGCACGAACAGCGCGAGACGGCCGTTGATCACGTCGAGCAGCAGGCGCTGGTACGCCTCCATCTGGCCTTCCTTGAAGAACTGGTCGAACGCGAGGTCGAGGTGCACGCTCGCGAGATTCATCCCTTCGCCGGGCTGCTTCGCGAGGCAGTACAGCCGGATCGACTCGTTCGGCTGCAGGCGGATCACGAGGCGGTTCGAGCCGGGCCGCAGCGCGGCCGGCCCGAGCGCCGAGTGCGGCACCGGACGGAAGTTCACGACGATTTCCGCGACGCGATCGGCAAGCCGCTTGCCGGTGCGCAGGAAGAACGGCACGCCGGCCCAGCGCCAGTTCTCGATCTCGACCTTCAGTGCGACGAATGTCTCGGTTGCGCTGCCGTCCTTCACGCCCGGCTCGGTCGCATAGGCGGGCACCTGCGCGCCCCGGATCACGCCCGCGTGATACTGGCCGCGCACCGCGACCTTGCCGATGTCGTGCGGATCGACGGGCTTCAGCGCGCGCAGCACGCGCAGCGTTTCGGCAGCGGGCAGGGC
>NZ_JAHACR010000436.1 GCF_018375725.1 Burkholderia sp.
CTTTCGATCTCGCCGCGGCGCAGTTCGAACACGCGATAGAGCGTGCCGGTCAGCACCGTGCGGCGCAGCGTCGTCAGGTCGAGCTGGCTGTCGGGCGGCATGCTTATGTGCATGCCGTCGGCCAGTTCGAGCGTCACGAACCCGTTTGCGCCGGTCCGCACGCGATCGCCCTCGGTCAGCGTCGCATCGACCGCAAGCGGCGCGACTGCGTCGCCCGACGCCCGTTCGGCCGAACCCTGCACTGCGACGACGCGAGCGGACAGGCGCTCCTTGCGCAGCCGCTCGACCGGCAGCCGGATCGCGAGGCCGGGCTGCAGACGCCGGGGCGCCGGCACGCCGTTCAGTTGCGCGAGCACCTTCCAGTCATCCGGGCCTTGCATGTAGCGCATGGCAACGTCGTACAGCGTGTCGCCCGCGCGAGTCGTGTACACGACCGTCTTGCCGGTCGCGCGACCCGGCGGCTGCGCGGCCGCGTGCTGAAAAGCGGCCAGGGCGGCGAGCAGGCACGCCGCTCGCAGTGTGCGTGAGGGCATCCTGTCGATCACTCCGGTTCCCCTTGAGCAATCCGTTCGAGACGGTAGCCGTAGCCGTAGATCGGCGCGAGCCGGTAACCATTCTCCGGACGCAGGCCGAGCTTCGTGCGCAGCATCGAGATATGCGTGTCCATCGTGCGCGACGGAATGTCGGTCGCCTGCTTCCAGACCAGATCGAGAATGTGCGCGCGCGACAGCGGCCGATCCAGGTGCTGGAACAGCAGCAACGCGAGCTCGAATTCCTTTTGCGTGAGGCTGACCGGCTTGTCGCCGACGTAGGCCTGCTTCAGATTCACGTCGAAGCGGAACTGCTCGAATTCGCGCACCGCGGCCTCGGCAGCCACCGGATAGGCGCGGCGCAGCAGCGAGCCGATGCGTGCGAGCAGGATCGGGCCGGACACCGGCTTGACGACGTAATCGTCCGCCCCGGCATTGAGAATCTGCGTGATCCCCGCTTCGTCGTCGCGGCTCGTCATGAAGATGATCGGCAGACTATGCCCGGCCTGATTGACGCGCACCCACTTCAGCACTTCTTCGCCGGACATGTCGGGCACGTTCCAGTCGAGCACCAGCAAATCGAAGGTTTCGCGCTGCAGACGCTTCTTCAGTGCCTTGCCTTCCGTAAAGGCGTAACACGTATGGCCCGCAGCCGTCAGTGTCTGACCGACAAAGTCGGTTTGGGCCGGATCGTCATCCAGTACAGCAATTCTCATAGCACCCCGCAAAACGAAATCCATTCGTCCAGTTCAGCCCCGCGCTTCATCGCATCGCCTGCGGCAGGCGCGCCGAATCGATCTCTGCCGGCCGGCGAGCCGGCACAATCCGATCATGCGCGTAGATATGACGCGCATGATCGGATGAAATCCGCAAATATCTCAAAAACGGGGCACGGACAAACCAGCGATTTCACCATATTAGTATGAAAATCGCCCATGAATTGCGCCGGCTATGATCCCTTCTTCTAATAATCCGCCTGCCGGAACGATTGAGTATCTATTCGCGGCGCACGACGGTTCCGCCGGACGGCGTGTGCGGGTGCAATATTTGCAGCAGCTGGACACGTACTTTTTCCCATGCCGCCGCCGCATAATCGGGCTGACTTGCCGCCACGGCATGGGCCAGATCGAATACGCGTTCGACGGTCGGCCCGCAACGCGTGACGCTCGACGCCGTGTCCGGCAACACTTCGCGCAGCCACTCCGCCAGCCATGGCATATCGGCCGCGACCGAGTCCGCATAGGCCTCCAGTGCCGCGCGAGCGTGGCGGTCCTGCTGCGGATCGAGCTCGATACGGCCCAACCCCGGTGCGCGCACATCCGCTGCGAGTTCCGCTTCCGGCGGAATTCGAATGGTCCCCGATCTGAAGGACATGGTCTATCCTCGTGTCTCGACGGTATCGTCGGGCATGGCCCCCGTGCCCGCCCATTCGACGTACCGCGGCCAGCCGCCCGCATTGTGCGCGGACGTTCGGCGCGGCCAGTATACGCAGCGGTTGATCGGGTGAGGTTTAAGGATTGTCAGATTGCCGGAGACCCCGACGATCCGTGCGGCAGGCCGGGCAACGCGCTCGCGCAACCGTCGCCGCATGCGCCCGGCTTCGCTGGCCTGGCGTCGCAGGCATCCAGGCGGAATGCGGAATGCGAGACGCCGAATGCGGTATTTTGCGGCCGTCAGCGGCGGCGCATCAGGAAGACGAACGTTTTGTCCTGCGTCGACGACTCGACGATTTCATTACCCGTCTGTTTCGCGAACGCGGCAAAATCGCGCTGCGAACCGGGATCGGTCGCGAGCACCTTGAGGATCTGCCCGCTTTCCATGTCGGCGAGCGCCTTCTTTGCACGCAGGATCGGCAGCGGGCAATTGAGCCCGCGCGCGTCCACTTCCTTGTGAATCTGCATCGGCTTTCGACCTTCGAATGACGCGCCGCATGCGGCGCTGGTGGAAGCGGCGATTTTACCGCAGGGGCGCCGCGCCTGCCGTGTGCCGTGTGCCGTGTGCCGTGTGCCGTGTGCCGTGTGCCGTGTGCCGTGTGCCGTGTGCCGTACAACAGAT
>NZ_JAHACR010000437.1 GCF_018375725.1 Burkholderia sp.
GGCGGTGTGCCGGTGCTGCCGTCCGGCGCGCCGCTTGCCGGGCCGACGCGTCTGTGGCTCGACGGCATGCTGGCCGGCCTGTTCAGCCGTGCGCAGCCCGCGCGCGAGCCGGCCGCGGCATTGCACGCCGCGCATGACGAAGCCGCGCCGGGCGGCGTGCGGATCGTGCGCACGCGACCGAAGGTGGTGCTGCTGTGGGCATCCCAGACCGGCAACATCGAATCGCTGACCGACGACTACGCGACACAGCTGATGAACGCGGGCTTCGAAATCCGCGTGGCCTGCATGTCCGACTACCCGGCCGCATCGCTGGCGAAGGCGCAGTACGTGCTGCTGATGACGAGCACGTTCGGCGACGGTGATCCGCCGGACAACGGCCGCGAATTCTGGGACGCGCTGCAGGGTGGCGGCGTGGCGCGTCTCGATGGCGTGCGCTTCGCGGTGCTTGCATTCGGCGACCGCAACTACGATCAGTTCTGCGGCCACGGCCGCCGGCTCGATGCGCGGCTCTCCGAACTCGGCGCGCTCCGGCTTCACACACGCGTCGATTGCGACGTCGAGTTCCAGGACGATGCGAATCACTGGCTCGACCGCGTCGTCGCGCGGATCAAGGAGGAGGATGCGGCGCTGCATGCCGTGCCGGCCGACGGGATGATGCCGTCCGGCGCGTTGCCGACCAAGGCGCATCCGGCGCCGTCGAAGCTCGTCGCCAACCTGCGGCTGAACCAGCCGGGCGCGTCGAAGGACACGCGCTACGTATCGCTGTCGACCGAGGGCGCGAACCTCGAATACGAGGTCGGCGATGCGCTCGGCGTCTGGCCGGCCAACTGTCCGGAGCTGGTCGACGAACTGCTCGACGTCACCGCGCTGAAGGCCGACACGCCGGTGACGGTCGTCGGCGTTGGCGAAGTGCGCCTCGGCGACGCGCTCACGCACCACTTCGACATTACGCGCGCGCATCCCGATACGCTCGCATTCATCGCTGCGCGCAGCACGAACGGCGCACTGAAGGCGCTGCTCGGCGACGCGCGCAAGGCGGATCTGAAAAACTGGCTCTGGGGCCAGCAGCTCGCCGACGTGCTGTACGAATTCCCGGTCGAACTGTCCGGTGCGGAACTCGTCGGCATGCTCAAACGCATGCAGCCGCGTCTCTATTCGATTGCGTCGAGCCCTCACGCGCATCGCGACGAAATCCATCTGACCGTGTCGGCGGTCCGCTATCACAATGGCCGCCGGGCGCGCAAAGGCGTCGCGTCGACCTTTCTCGCGGATCGGGCGGGCGATGGCCGCGTGCCGGTGTTCGTGCAGAAGTCCGCGCATTTCCGGCCGCCGGCGAGCGGCGACGTGCCGGTCGTGATGGTCGGCCCCGGCACGGGCATTGCACCATTTCGCGGCTTCCTGCATGAACGCCGGACGCGCGGCGCACGCGGACGCAACTGGCTGTTTTTCGGCGAGCAGCACGCCCGAACCGATTTCTATTACCGGGACGAACTGACCGCGATGCACGAAAGCGGCTTCCTGACCCGTCTCGACCTCGCGTTCTCGCGCGATCAGGCCGAGAAGGTCTACGTGCAGGACCGGATGCGCGAGCGTGGCGGCGAGCTGTATGCGTGGCTGGAGGAGGGCGCGCACTTCTATGTGTGCGGCGATGCGTCGCGGATGGCGAAGGACGTCGATGCCGCGCTGAAGGCCGTGATCGCCACGCACGGCGGGATGTCGGACGGCAAGGCGAGCGAATACGTTGCCCGGCTCGCGAAGGAACGCCGCTACGTGCGCGACGTCTACTGATCTTTTGACGTTCCGGCGGCCCTCCCGGCCCGGCGCGGGCAGGCGCGTCACGCGGGTTTCTGCTCGCCGCGGGCGCCCGTACGAAAGAATTTCCCCAAAAACGTCCGCCGCCATTCATCTGACGAAAAATTGCACCGGGTTCCCGGTATCATGCCGGTCTCGCGCATGTAGGAACCATTGAGTTATCCGCCGTCGCCGCGCGATGCGGATGCCGGCGGCGTCGCTGCCGGCGGCGAATAAATTTGTAATGTTGATTTCGTATACTTGTAAATTCTGACCCCGGCGCCGCCGGCCCACGCGTCGACAGGCCGCCAACACAGAACAACCCGATTTGCCGCCCCACCGCACGACTGTCCGGCGCGGCGACACGCTATGCAACACCACGAATAATCTATGTCTTCCCGCCACCCTGGCTCAACCAGCCGTGCTGCGGCGATGTTCGGCCGCGTCTCGACCCTGCTCCGCCATGAGCGTGTCCTGTCGCCGCTGCTTGCGCTCGGCATCGGCCTGCTGTTGATCGTGGTTCTCCAGCACGTGTCCGAGAGCCTCGACTACCGGTCCGTGATCCGCGAGCTGCGGCGGATGTCGCTCGTCGAGTGGGGCGCATCGCTGGGCGCGACGCTCCTGAGTTATCTCGCGCTCGTCGCCCGCGACGCGGTCGGCCTGCGCTACGTCGGGGCGAAGGTGCCGCGCGCGGCGCTCTGGATCGGTGCGATCGCCGGCTCGGCGCTCGGCAATGCGACCGGCTTCGGCGCATTGACGGGCGGCGCAGTGCGTGCGCGCGTCTA
>NZ_JAHACR010000438.1 GCF_018375725.1 Burkholderia sp.
GCGACGCGCATCGATGCGCCGGTCGCGATGACGTCGTCGACGACGATCGCCGTGCGCCCTTCGACCGGTTCCGGCGGCCATGCGCCCCGGTACAGCGCCTCGCGACGACGCAGTTCGTCGGTCTCCCGCGCCATCACTTCGTTGAACTGTGCGTCGGAGACGCCCATCGACGCAATCACCGACCGTTGCAGATACAGGGCGCCGCCGCTCGCGATCGCCCCCATTGCCAGTTCGGGATCGAACGGCACGCCGAGCTTGCGCACGACCAGCACATCGAGCGGCGCATGAAGCGCGCGCGCCACCGGATACGCGACCGGCACGCCGCCGCGCGGCAAGGCCAGTACGACGATGTCGGTGCGACCCGCATAGTCCCGCAGCGCGCTGGCGAGCTGATTGCCCGCGTCGGCGCGATCGACGAAACGATCCATGACGATCCGCCCTTTCCGCTCCTCGGTGCCGTGATGGGCGATGGCGGTGGCCGCATGCGCCCACCGCACCGCGACTGTCTTGAGCATGGCGCATGCGATCCGGCAATTCAAGTTCGGCGGCGGACGGTGCGCACGCCCGCCATGCATGCCGGTCTTTTTCGGCGAAAAACGGCGTCAGAGCCCGGCGGCCTGCCGGTACAACCGCCAGAATGCCTGCGCGTAGGTCTGCGCCAGTTCCGGCGCGCATGGGAACACATTCACAGTTTCCGCCTGCGCGGGCGCCCCCTCGGACAATGTCGTCAGCGCGACGCTGTCGTCGACGATCACGAAGCGCGGCGCGGGATCCGCATGCCGCGTGTCGATCGCGACATCGATGCCCGCCCCGGTCAGGTAAGCAGCGCCGCTGTATCGGCCGGACCGCGATGCCCGGTTCAGCACCACACGTACTTCGACCCCGCGCCCGTGCGCCGCACGCAACGCGCCGGCGACGGCGGGCGGCACCTGCGTGTACCCGGCCAGCCATACCCGGTGTTGCGCTTGCCGGATCAGGTCGACGGTCGCATCGGCGGCCGCATTGTCGTAGGAAAAATAGGCGCCGACCGACGCGGCGTCGGACGGTATCGGCGTGGCGTGGGCAGCCGTCGCGCAGCATAGCGCGACGACGAGGCAAGCGGCGGGTCTCATGGCGGGCGCCATTGTAGCGATGCCGTCATGCGTTGCAAGCGCCCCATGCAAGGCTGGCGCGCGGGCGCAACACACGCGCCCGATACGCATCGATTCAGACGCGTTCAGCCGGCCGCGACGCGCGCGAGCCAGCTCGTCAAACCGTCGACCGACCGGAAATCGGCCAGGCTGCGTGCCGGCAGCGCGGGATAGGCGCTCGCGGCCATCTCCGCGAGTGCACGGCCGGGACCCAGCTCGAGGAACGCCGTCGCGCCCGCCTCCACACAGCCGGCGAGCGTCGCGGCCCACTCGACCGGCTCGGCGATCTGGCGCGCGAGCTTGTCGAGCCCGTCCCCGACATCGAGCACGACCGCGCCGTCGATCCCCGAAAAGAGCCGGGTACCCGGCAGCGGCGCACGACGCACGCAGACCGACGCAAGCTCCGCCCGAAACGCCGGCACCGCCGTCGCGAGACGCCGTGTATGCGACGCGACCCGCACGCAAATAGGCGTCACCAGCCGTGCGCCGTCGCGGGCCGCCTCGGCGGCGATCGCATCGATATCGACACGCCGTCCGGCGATCACGCATGCGTCGCCGGGATTGGCGATCGCGATCGCGGCGTCGCGATCCGCGCATAGCGCCGCCACACGCTCGCGCGGCAGTCCCCGCACGAAAGCCATGCCCTCGTCGCCGCTGCTCGCGGCGTCCATCGCACGCGCGCGCGCGTCGGCCAGATCGAGCGTCTCGCCCGCGCCGATCAATCCGGCGATGCTCCACGACGCCAGCTCGCCAACGCTGTAACCGGCGACACAGCGCCGGCGCGGCAGCACCGCATCCAGCATCGCCGCGGCGGCAAGCGCCTGCAGCGTGCACAACAGTTGCGCCGTACGATTCTCCCGCCGTGCATCGGGATCGGCCTCACGCACCCATACACGAGGATCAGCGCCCAGCAACCGGCTTGCCTGCACGAACAGCGCGTCGGCCTGCGGGGCGGCGCCGGTCAGATCGAACATGTCCGCGTGCTGTCCGCCCTGACCGGAACACAGGATCGCGAGTGTCATGACGCCGTCTCCCCGCGTTCCAGCGCATCGACAAACACGCTCATCGCCAGCAGGTCGGCCGCGCCGCCCGGGCTCAGCCGCCGCGCAACGAACCCACGATGCACGCTCGCCGCACGCTCGCGCCAGCCGTTCGCCCGTACGCCGCCGCGCGCCATGAATGCGCGCGCCGCGGCCTGCGCAAAATCGAGACCGGCCTGTCCACCCCGATGCAGCAGGTTCGTATCGTCGAGCATCGCGATCAGCGCGAAGCAGGCATCGACGCGCGCCGCCTCCGGATCGCCCGGCACGTCGCGCGCCGCGCGGCGCAGCGCAGGCAGACCGATGCGGTAGACCGCCGGAAAGCCGTCCGCCGCTTCGCGGCGTGCGCCGCCGACACCATAGCGGCGGCGCACGCATTCGCCGTGGCTGTCGGGCAGGCGCGG
>NZ_JAHACR010000039.1 GCF_018375725.1 Burkholderia sp.
ACGTGATGTGAGCGCGCGCTCACATCGTCCGACCCCGATTGCGGCGGTCCAGACCGCCCGCCGCGAATATCGGCGGCATGCCGCTTGCCAGCACCATTCCCGCTCCGTACACTCCCGCCAGTTTCCGGACCGGCGCGCCCATCTGATCTGGCCGCCGGGCCGTCCGACAAGACAACTTGGTATGGGATCGGCGTCGGCGCCCGGGCGCTCACGCCGATCGACAGGAGAATCCCCCCGATGTCCGATTCCTATTTCCCGCGCTGGCGGGTGCAACAGCCGGGCGCGGCGGCGCGCGTCGTCGGCCTCGACGAGCGGCTGTCGTGGCCGCAGATGATCGCGATGGGCGTGCAGCACGTCGTCGCGATGTTCGGCGCGACGGTGCTCGCGCCGCTGCTGATGGGCTTCGATCCGAACCTGTGCATCTTTATGTCCGGCGTCGGCACGCTGCTGTTTTTCGCGCTGGTCGGCGGCCGCGTGCCGAGCTACCTCGGTTCGAGCTTCGCATTCATCGGCCTCGTGATCGCGGTGACCGGCTACAGCGGCAGCGGCCCGAACCCGAACATTCCCGTCGCGCTCGGCGGCATCGTCGCGTGCGGCGTCGTGTATGTCGCGCTCGGTGCGATCGTGTCGGCGGTCGGCACGCGCTGGATCGAGGCGCTGATGCCGCCCGTCGTCACCGGCGCGATCGTCGCGGTGATCGGGCTCAATCTTGCGCCGATCGCGGTCAAGGGCGTGTCGGGATCGACGTTCGATTCGGCGATGGCGCTCGTCACGGTGCTGTGCGTCGGCGGTGTAGCGGTGTTCGCGCGCGGGATGCTGCAGCGTCTGCTGATCCTCATCGGGCTCGTCATCGCGTATGCGATCTACGCGGTCGTGACCAACGGCATGGGCTTCGGCAAGCCGATCGACTTCTCGATCGTCGGGCATGCCGCATGGTTCGGCGTCCCGTCGTTCCACGCACCCGTGTTCGATCCGCACGCGATGCTGATGCTCGCGCCGATCGCGGTGATCCTGGTCGCCGAGAACCTCGGCCACATCAAGGCCGTGAGCGCGATGACCGGGCAAAACCTCGATCGCTACATCGGCCGCGCGTTCATCGGCGACGGGCTGGCGACGATCGTATCGGGCAGTGTCGGCGGCACGGGCGTGACGACCTACGCGGAGAACATCGGCGTGATGGCCGTCACGCGGATCTATTCGACGCTGGTGTTCGTCGTTGCCGCGCTGATCGCGATCGGGCTCGGCTTCTCGCCGAAGTTCGGGGCGGTGATCCAGACGATTCCCGGCCCGGTGCTCGGCGGCGTCTCGATCGTCGTGTTCGGTCTGATCGCGGTGACGGGCGCGCGGATCTGGGTCGTCAACAAGGTCGATTTCTCCGACAACCGCAACCTGATCGTCGCTGCCGTCACGCTCGTGCTCGGCGCAGGCGACTTCTCGCTGAAGTTCGGCGGCTTTGCGCTCGGCGGGATCGGCACCGCGACGTTCGGCGCGATCATCCTTTACGCGATCCTGCGCAAGGAGAAGGAGCCGGGGCCGGTGGTGTAAGCCCGGTGCGGGCGGGTCGCGGCGCGCAAGGTGCGCGCGCCCGCTACGCCGCGTCTGCCGCTTGCCGGCCGCGGGTTGCGCCCGGCCGCCGCATCATGCGCAGGTATTCGCCTGCGCTTCCAGCCACGTACAGAATTGCGCGACGAGCGGCTCGTCCGCACGCTCGCGCGGCGTGACCCACCAGTAACTGCGCGTGGCGATGCGCGGGCCGGCCAGCGGCATCACGAGCCGGCCGCCGGTCAGCTCGTCATCGATTAGCGGCAGCGGGCCCAGCGCGACGCCGAGCCCATCGACCGCCGCCTGCAACGCCAGATAGAAGTGGTCGAACGACTGCTTCTTGCGGTTTTTCATCGGCGCGCCGGCCGCCGCGAACCAGTCGCGCCACGCTTCCGGGCGCGTATCCGAGTGCAGCAGCACATGCCGCGACAGGTCGTCGGCGCGCGCGATCGGCAGCCGCTTCAACAGCGCCGGACTGCATACCGGAATCACGCTCTCGTCGAGAAAGCGTCCGCTCGCGCAGTTCGGCCAGTGGCCCGGGCCGCGGCGGATCGCGACATCGAAGCCGCCGAGCGTCTCGAGCGGTGCGTTCGACGTCGACAGTTTCAGTTCGACGTTCGGCACGTCGCGCTGGAAGCGCGACAGGCGCGGCAGCAGCCATTTCATCGCAAAGGTCGGCAACGCATTGATGCGCAGCACGCGCGCGGTGCCGGTGCGCCGCAGACGCTCGGTCGCAAGCGCGATGCTGTCGAAGGCCGCCTGCACCGTGTCGAGATACTGGCGGCCTTCGTCGCTGAGTTTCACGCGCTTGCCGATCCGGTGAAACACCGGCTTGCCGAGCCAGGATTCGAGCGCGGCGACCTGCCGGCTGATGGCACCATGAGTCACATGCAACTCATCGCCTGCGACACTGAAACTTTCGTGCCGTGCAGCAGATTCAAAGGCACGAAGTGCGGAAAAGGGCGGAAGTTCGGGGCGCATGCTTGTGATTTTAAATCACAAAAGAGCGCCGATAAAATCGTTATGCGTGTCGCATGAACGGCGGTAACCTCGACACTGACCGTTTGACGAGGACGCCCATGCAATCCGCTGCTACGCCGCCCGCCCGTCCCCGCAATGTCGGGGTCGGCGAGCTTTTTTTCGGTTTCCTGAGTCTCGGCTTCATGTCGTTCGGTGGCGCGTTGCCGTTCGCACGGCGCACCATCGTCGACGAGCGCCGCTGGCTGTCCGCCGACGAATTCACCGATCTGCTCGGCCTGTGCCAGTTCCTGCCGGGCGGCAACGTGATCAATCTGTCGGTCGCGGTCGGCATGCGCTTTCGCGGCGTGCCGGGCGCGCTGGCCGGCATTCTCGGGTTGATCGCCGGGCCGACGCTCGTGGTCGTCGGGCTCGGCGTGCTGTACGCGCAAACCCAGCACGATCCGCACGTCCGACATATGTTTGCCGGCTTGTCGGCGGCGGTGGCCGGGCTGCTCGTGGCGATGGCGGTGAAGGTCGCGAAGCCGCTGCGACAGGCGCCTGCCGCAGCATGCGTCGCGGCGCTCGCGCTGGTCGCGATCGCGGTATTGCGCGTGCCGCTGCTGACGACGATGCTCGTGCTGACGCCGTTCTCGATCTGGCTTGCGGCACGCGGGCGGCCCCAGCCACCGGTTTCGTCCGGATGCACGCCGCGCGACGCGGACCGCGGAGATGCACGATGACGGATACGCTGATCGCGCTGGCCGCCATCTTCAGCCAGCTGTCGCTGCTTGCATTCGGCGGCGGCAACACGATCCTGCCGGAGATGCAGCGACAGGTCGTCGACGTCCACCACTGGATGAGCGCGTCCGAATTCACGTCGCTGTTTGCGCTCGCGCAGGCCGCGCCGGGACCGAACATGATGGTCGTGTCGCTCGTCGGCTGGCATGTGGCCGGCTGGTCCGGCCTGCTCGTGGCGACGCTCGCGAAGTTCGGGCCGTCGTCGCTTGTTACCGTGCTCGCGCTGCACGCGTGGGAACGTTTCCGTAACCGTCCATGGCGGCGCTATGTGCAGCAGGGGATGATGCCGGTGACGGCAGGCCTCGTCGCGGCGAGCGCGGTGCTGATTGCCGAAGCGTCGAATCGCACCGCAGTGCAATGGGGCATCACCGCCGCATGCGCGGTGCTCGCATATCGCACGCGCATCCACCCGCTCTGGCTGCTTGCCGCAGGCGCGCTGATCGGCTTGACGGGATTCGGCCAGTAAGTTGCGCGCACAACCACTGTGCGTGCGCGACGCGGTGCGGTTGCGCGAACCCGCTTACAGCGGCGCGTGCGCGCCGCTGTTGACGAGTCCGATCAGCCGGCCGCGCTCGCGGTCGACATCGCCGGTCGTAGGCGGCCAGTCGAGTACGTAGCCGCGTTCGAGCGCGTCGCGCATGATCGTCCCGTAAGCGGACTTGCTGAGTTTGCCGTCGTGCAGCGCGGCGCCGACCTCCTGCCGGAGGCCGGGCGTGAACGACGGATAGGCAGCGGCGAGCGCCGCATACTGGCGCGCGTCGATCTCGCCGGATTCGCGGCTGATGGCCCAGGCGACCACCAGCACGATCGCGACGAACGGTATAGCGGTGTAGCGCAAAAAAAACTTCGCGGGTGTCATTCGATTGCTCTAAGAGGATGCCGTGGGGTGGTGCGGCGGAATCGGGCGGTATACTGCCGTCTTATCAATCAGCAGGACTTTTGCATCATGTCGACGATTCCCGCTTGCCCGCAATGCGCGATGGAGAATACCTACCCCGACGGCGACCATTATATTTGCGCCGATTGCGGATACGAATGGTCGAGCGCCGCCCCAGCGGCATCCGACGATGACGCGGACCGCATCGTCAAGGACGCGAACGGCAACGTGCTCGCCGACGGCGACGCGGTCGTGCTGGTCAAGGACCTGAAGCTGAAAGGTTCGTCGATCACGCTGAAGATGGGCACGAAGGTCAAGAGCATCCGCCTGGTCGGCGGCGATCACGAAGTCGACTGCAAGGTCGACGGCATGAGTGTGATGCTCAAGGCCTGTTATCTGAAGAAAGTCTGAGCGTGACACCGCTCGCATATTTCTGACGAATGGCATTCGCCGGGCTGACGCCCGGCATGCGACCGGGAGGCGCCTTCATGGCGCCTTTATTTTTTGTGCGCCGTGCCGGATGTTCGTCCGACGATGCACGGCACGCTCCATATCCGAATGCGCATATTGAAGTGCGCGCGACATAATGCGCCCCCCGGATCGTAAGCTGTTCGTCTGTATTCCGGAACAAGTTTTTACAATGACCGAAAACGTGATGCGCTAATCTGCCCGTATCGCACGGATGCGCAGCCAGCATGGATGCCGATGCCCAAACCGGCCGTCGATCGTGTATCCGGTGACGACATGCGCCGTCCGCCGCGTTCTTGCGCGTGACAACGCGCCTTACGGTTCACTTGAAAGGAGATGGCGATGGGTATTCTGAATACCATTGGCGAAATCGCGGGTGCCGTTGCAGCGGTCGAGGCAGCCGAGAAAATCGATCCGGATGCGGGCCTGCTGACCAAGGCGGCCGCGGCTGTCGCCGGCTTCAAGGGGGCCGAGGCGCTCGAAGGCGTGCTGGAGAAGAAGGACGACGGGCAGGCGCAGGCCGCAGACGATACAGCGGCGGCCAACGGTGGCGACACGCCGCAGGCGCGAGCATGACGGCTGGCGACTCGGGCATGCGGCTGATCGGTGACGCATGACCCGCCCGGATATCTGGATCGAACGGCGAGCGCGACGCGTCTCGCCGTTTTCTTATGCGCGGCGTCGCGCGCCGCAATCGAGCCGAAATCTTGCTATCGTGCCGTCATCCGGACTGCGATGAGGGCATGCGATGGAATTCGACTACGACCTGTTCGTGATCGGCGCGGGATCGGGCGGCGTCAGGCTGGCTCGGCAATCGGCCTCGTACGGCGCACGCGTCGGCATTGCGGAGGAAGAGCAGATCGGCGGCACCTGCGTGCTGCGCGGCTGCATTCCGAAAAAACTGCTCGTCTATGCGTCGCACTTTCCACATGAAATCGAAGACGCGAAGGGTTACGGCTGGACGTTCGGCGAAGGCACGCTCGACTGGCCTGCGCTGATGGCCGCGAAGGATCGTGAGATCAACCGGCTGAGCGATATCTACGTCAACCTGCTGCTGCAATCGGGCGTCGCACTGCATACCGGCCGCGCAACGCTGGTCGATCCACATACGGTCGCGGTTGGCGAACGGCGCTTCACAGCGCGTTACGTGGCGATCGCGACCGGCTCGCGCCCGACGCTTCCGCCGCTGCCCGGCATCGACTATGCGATCACGTCGCGCGAAGCGCTGTCGCTCGCGGCGCTGCCGGCGCGGATCGCCGTGGTCGGCGGCGGCTATATCGCGGTCGAGTTCGCGGGCATCTTCAACGGATTCCGCCGCCACGTCGATCTGTTCTATCGCGGCGAGCAGATCCTGCGCGGCTTCGATGACGACGTCCGGCATTTTCTGGCCGGCGAGATGGCCAAGCAGGGGGTGGCGATCCATACGCGCACATCGGTCGACGCGATCGAGCGTGCGGGCGACGGCACGCTGCGCGTGCGCACCGGGGCATCGTACAGCGGGCCCTACGACGCCGTGCTCTATGCGACCGGGCGCGCGCCGAACATCAGCGGGCTCGGTCTCGAGCGGGCGGGTGTCGCGCTCGATGCGCGGGGTGCGATTGCGGTCGATGCCTATTCGGCGACCTCGGTCGCGTCGGTCTATGCGATCGGCGATGTGACGTCGCGCCCGCAGCTCACGCCGGTCGCGACGCGCGATGCCAGCCTGCTCGCGGCGATGCTGTTCGGCGGCCGTCGCGTCGCGACCGATCACGAATGGGTGCCGTCCGCCGTGTTCAGCCAGCCCGAGGTCGGGACGGTCGGGTTCACCGAGGCGCGCGCGCGTGACGTGTATGGCGCGGTGGATATCTACCGGACTTCGTTCAAGGCGCTGCGTCATGCGCTGACGGGACGCGACGCGCGCACGCTGATGAAACTCGTCGTGGCGCGCGACAGCCAGCGTGTGGTCGGTGCGCACATGGTCGGCCGCGATGCGAGCGAGATCATCCAGGGTATGGCGATCGCGATCCGTGCGGGGGCGACGAAGGCGCAGTTCGACGACACGATCGGCATTCATCCGACTGCGGCGGAGGAATTCGTGACGATGCGGCAGCGGGTGGCCGACTGATCCGGCTGTAACCGGCGCGCACATCGCATGCCTCGCGATGCGCGCGCCGGCAGGCCGGTCAGGAAAGCCCCGGTTGCCGGGCGGTCGCGTCGACGGCCCGCTTTGCCTTGTCAACGATTTCATCGACTTCGGCCGCCGTGATCACGAGCGGCGGCGACAGCAGCATCCGGTCGCCGCTCGCACGCATGATCAGGTTGCCGTTGAAGCAGAAGTCGCGGCAGAGCGTGCCGACGTCGCCGCCGTTTTCGAAACGCAGGCGGTTCGCCGGATCGCGCGCGAGCTGCAGACCGGCGACGAGGCCTGTGCCTTGCACTTCGCCGACGAGCGGATGATCCGCGAAGGTCTCGCGCAGCCGCTGCTGGAAATACGGTCCGATATCGTTTTTCACACGTGCGACGATCCCTTCGTCGCGCAACAGCTTCAGGTTCGCGACCGCGACCGCCGCCGCGACCGGATGCCCCGAATACGTCATCCCGTGATTGAATTCGCCGTGATCGATCAGCACCTGCGCGATCCGGTCGTGCAGCGCGACCGCACCCATCGGCACGTAGCCGCTCGTCAATCCCTTCGCCAGCGTCATCAGGTCCGGCTCGAAGCCGAAGTGCTGATGCGCGAACCATTCGCCCGTACGTCCGAAACCGCCGATCACTTCGTCGGCGACGAGCAGGATGTCGTACTTGCGGCAGATGCGCTGGATCTCCGGCCAATACGTCGACGGCGGAAAGATCACGCCGCCCGCGCCCTGAAACGGTTCACCGATAAACGCCGCGACATTCTCCGCGCCCAGTTCGAGGATCTTCGCTTCGAGCTGCCGCGCGCGGGCGAGGCCGAACGCGTCCGGCGATTCGCCGTCGGGCGCCTCCCCGAACCAGTAAGGCTGGTCGATATGCACGATGTGCTCGACCTTCGACGGCATCTGCTCGTGCATGTAGTCCATCCCGCCGAGCGTCGCGCCCGCGATCGTCGAGCCGTGGTAACCGTTCCTGCGCGAGATCACGTACTTCTTCTGCGGCTCGCCCTGCGTGCGCCAGTATTGATGGACGATGCGCAGCACCGTGTCGTTGCCTTCCGATCCGCTGTTGCAATAGAAGAAGTGATCGAAGCCGTCGGGCGTCACGTCGGCGAGCAGCGCCGACAGTTCGATCACCGGCGGATGCGTGGTCTTGAAGAACGTGTTGTAGAACGGCAGCTCGTGCATCTGCCGCTGTGCGGCGTCGATCAGCGCATCGCAGCCGTAACCGACGTTCACGCACCACAGGCCGGCCATGCCGTCGATGATCCGGTTGCCGTCCGAGTCCCACAGATAGACGCCTTCCGCCTTGACGATCACGCGGCTGCCGGCGCGATTGAGCGCGCCCATGTCCGAGAACGGATGGAGATGGTGCGCGGCGTCGAGCGCGCGATATTCGGCCGTCGTGCGCGCCTGCGTCGCGCGGGTGGCGGGCGCGGCGGGTTGAAGCGAGGCGGATTCGTTGCGGTCAGTCATGTTTCCTCCGTATGGCGGTCGTGCACGCTCAGACGTGCAGCAGCAGATGCTTGCGTTCCCACGAGCTGATCACGCGGAAGAACGCTTCGTATTCGGTTTCCTTCAGCGCGAAGTACGCCTTCAGGAACGGCTGGCCGAGAATCTCGCCGATCGGCTCGCACGCAGCCATCAGTGTCAGGCCTTCCTCGAGATTGCGTGGCAACTGGTACGGCAGCGAATAGCCGTCGCTGACGAGCGGCTCGCTCGGGTCGAGTCGCTGCGTGATGCCGAGATAACCCGCGGCAAGGGTCGCGGCGAGCGCGAGGTACGGATTGCAGTCGACGCCGGGGATGCGGTTCTCGATGCGCCGCGCGGCCGGATCCGAATGCGGAATGCGAAAGCCGACGGTGCGGTTGTCGTAACCCCACTGCACGTTGATCGGTGCGGCCATGAAGCGCGACAGGCGGCGATACGAGTTGATGTACGGCGCGAAGATCGGCATCAGCGCGGGCGTGTACTTTTGCAGGCCCGCGAGAAAGTGGTGGAACGTCGAGGTCGGGCCGCCGTCGTCGCCGGTGAAGAGGTTGCGGCCGGTTTCTTCGTCGACGATGCTCTGATGCACGTGCATCGCGGAGCCGGGCTCGCCCTCCATCGGCTTTGCCATGAAGGTCGCGTACATGTTGTGCCGCAGCGCCGCCTCGCGCACCGTGCGCTTGAAGAGGAACACCTGGTCGGCGAGCGATAGCGCGTCGCCGTGCATGAAGTTGATCTCCATCTGCGCGGCGCCGACTTCGTGGATCAGCGTGTCGATGTCGAGATTTTGCGTCTCGCAGTAGGCGTAGATATCCTCGAACAGCGGATCGAACTCGTTGACCGCCTCGATCGAATACGACTGGCGACCCGTCTCAGGGCGGCCGGTGCGGCCGATCGGCGGCCGCAGCGGCAGATCCGGATCCTTGTTCATGTCGACGAGGTAAAACTCCAGCTCCGGCGCGACGACCGGCTTCCATCCTTTCGCCCGGTACAGGTCGAGCACGCGGCGCAGCACGTGGCGTGGCGAGATCTCGACGGGCGAGCCGTCGAAATGCACGCAGTCGTGGATCACCTGTGCGGTTGGATCGACCGCCCATGGAATCAGGCGAATCGTCGACATGTCGGGCACGCACACCATGTCGGGATCGGTCACGCCGGTCAGCGTGCCGTCCGCCGGATACTCGCCGGTGACGGTCTGCACCATCACGGCCTGCGGCAGGCGCATCGATTCGCCGGACATGAACTTGTTGCGCGGCGTGATCTTGCCGCGTGCGATGCCGGCCATGTCGGGAATGATCGCTTCGATCTCGGTAATCCGATGCTGCTTCAGAAAATCGTCGATATCTTGCATGTCGGTTCTCGCAGTCGTTAGCGGGGCATTCGGTCAGGCGCGTGACGGATGCGTGCGTGGCGGCGTGCACGGCATGCCGAGCCGAACGCGCGGAATATCGCGCTGGAGAGCGGGTCGTGTGCGTAGCGCCATTCCGGATGCCACTGCACGCCGAGCGCGAACGCGGGCGCGTCGGTGACGCGCACTGCCTCGATCAGGCCGTCGGGTGCGGTTGCCTCGACCGCCAGGCGGTTGCCGAGCCGGTCGATGCCCTGTTCGTGCAGCGAATTCACGCGGACTTCGTCGCGTCCGTCGGCAAGCCGATGCAGCAGTCCGCCGGGCGTCAGCCGGACCGAATGCGCGGCCGCATACTGCACGTCGAGCGGCGCGGCATCGTCTTCGCGGTGATCGGCAAGCCCCGACACGTCGTGCACACGCTGATGCAGCGTGCCGCCGAACGCGACATTCAGTTCCTGAAAGCCGCGGCAGATGGCGAGCACCGGCACGCCTGCGGCAATCGCCGCGCGGATCAAGGGCAGCGTCGTCGCATCGCGCGCCGCGTCGTGCGCGGTGCCCGGCATACTCGGCGCGCCACCGTAGCGATGCGGTTCGATGTTCGAGTGACTGCCGGTAAACAGCAGGCCGTCGACTGCATCGAGCACGTCTTCGGGTGGTTGCCGATCGCCGAGCGCGGGCAGCAGCATCGCGAACGCATGTGCGCCATCGACGATCGCGGCGACGTACTTGTGGCCGACGACATGCGACGGATGCGCACCGATCGGCTGGTGGTCGGCCGTGATGCCGACGAGCGGTTTACTGTCCATGGTGTCCATTGCCTGAATGGGGCGTGCCGGTCCGGCTGCGATGCACGTTGCATGAAAAAGTGCGGCATGCGTGGATCGCGGACGCGACACGGCCCGCAGCCGTGCAGGGTACGCACGGCCGACGACGAAAGCGCGCAGCGGAATGCGCTGTGCGCCACGATCGGGCCGGCATTCGTTTTGCAATGCGATGCAACAGGTCGCGGCACACGCATGCACGACATGCATCGCCGGTCGTGCGACACGGCGAACGCGATGCAGGCGAAACGAATGACGGGAAGCGGAAAGAGGCGCTACGGGAGCAGCGATGCGGCGTCGTCGGTGTGAATCGCGACGAACGCGCGTGCGGAGACGGCGTTATGTCGCCGGACGCAACGACGGGACAGGATGGTGCAGATCGACAACTGCAGGCGAGGACTTTGCCAGCCGCAACTGCCGTCGGCGGCGGACGGCGTGCTGCGCGAACTTCGTGCAGCGCCTCGATCCCACCTCACCAGAGGGCTACGGACTCTCACGATTACACTCGACTGGTTCGTTGAAAATGTCGAACCCCTGATTGCCTGAATGCACGCGGCATTTAAACAATCGAGGCGGTGGCCGCGCATCGCGACTGTCGGCGATGGCGTTTATCGCGTCGCCATATCGCGTTGAACTGTACCGGACGCTGACCTGTTAGCCAGCATATACGAGCTGAATAGGGCGTCAATCGTTTTTTAAAAAGTTCGGTATCGTCGGCTTGTCCGTGGCGCGGTGAATAAAATATGCGTAAATTGAATAACGTGCGCAGTGTTCATTATGTCGCCCGGATTCCGGACTGCGACCCGGTCATGTTCGGCACGACGTGATTGGAATATCCGGCGGTCATGCCGCGCAGGGTTTCTCCTTCTGAACGCGCAGTGAATGCGACGACATTGAGGTATCCGGATGAACAGACGGACTTTGGAGGATTGGCAACGCGAGGCAGCAGCACTCGTGATCGAAGGGCGCGCATTCATCGATGGTGCATTGCGCGATGCGCATTCGGGCCGGACGTTCGACTGCGTGAGCCCGATCGACGGACGCGTGCTCGCGAAGGTCGCCGATTGCGGCGAGGCCGACGTCGATGCGGCCGTCGCTGCCGCGCGCCGCGCGTTCGATGCGCAGGCATGGGCCGGATTGAATCCGCGCACGCGCAAGGCGGTGCTGCTGCGCTGGGCGGCGCTGATGCGGGCGCATCTCGACGAGCTTGCGCTGCTCGAAACGCTCGATGCCGGCAAGCCGATCGGCGACACGACGACTGTCGACGTGCCGGGCGCGGCCTATTGCGTCGAGTGGTTCGCCGAGGCGATCGACAAGGTCGGCGGCGAGGTCGTGCCTGCCGATCATCATCTGGTCGGTCTCGTCACGCGAGAGCCGGTCGGTGTCGTTGCCGCGGTCGTGCCGTGGAATTTCCCGATCCTGATGGCGGCCTGGAAGTTCGGCCCGGCGCTCGCGGCCGGCAACAGCGTCGTGCTGAAACCGTCGGAGAAATCGCCGCTGACCGCGATCAGGGTCGCGCAGCTCGCGGTCGAAGCCGGCGTGCCGGCGGGCGTGTTCAACGTCGTGCCGGGCGGGGGCGAACCGGGCAGGCTGCTCGCGCTGCATTGCGACGTCGACTGCATCGCGTTCACCGGTTCGACTCACGTCGGCAAGCTGATCATGCAGTACGCCGGGCAATCGAACCTGAAGCGCGTGTGGCTCGAACTCGGCGGCAAGTCGCCGAATATCGTGTTGCCGGACTGTCCCGATCTCGACCGGGCGGCACAGACCGCGGCCGGGGCGATCTTCTACAACATGGGCGAGATGTGTACCGCGGGCTCGCGCCTGCTCGTGCATCGCGCGATCAAGGACGCGTTCATCGAAAAGCTCGTGGCGGCGGCCCGCGCCTACGTGCCGGGCAATCCGCTCGATCCGTCGGTGTCGATGGGCGCGATCGTCGACGGCATCCAGCTCGAACGCGTGCTCGGCTATATCGATGCGGGGCGCCGCGAGGGCCGGCTGGTGACGGGCGGGGCGCGCGTGAAGGCGGAGACGGGCGGCTGCTACGTCGAGCCGACGGTATTCGAAGTGCGACCGGACGCGCGGATCGCGCGCGAGGAGATTTTCGGCCCGGTGCTGTCGGTGATCGTGTTCGACGATGTCGACGAAGCGGTGCGCATCGCCAACGACAGCGAATACGGTCTCGCGGCTGCGGTCTGGACATCGGACCTGACGACCGCACACGAGGTGTCGCGGCGCTTGCGCGCCGGCACCGTGTGGGTGAACTGCTATGACGAGGGCGGCGACATGAACTTCCCGTTCGGCGGCTACAGGCAGTCGGGCAACGGCCGCGACAAGTCGCTGCACGCGCTCGAGAAGTACACCGAGCTGAAGTCGACGCTCGTGAGGCTGCGCTGACGCCGCGCAGGTATCACGCGGCGCGCAGTGCGGGGTGGAAGCCGGCGGCTTCGATGATTGCCTGCACGCGTTCGGCGGGTTGTGTCGATTCAACCGTGACGCGTTTCGTGGCGACGTCGATATCGAGCTTCGCGCCCGGATCGGCCGCCGTCACCGCGCGCGTGATCGCGTTTGCGCAACCGCCGCAGGTCATGTCCTGAACATCGAATTCCATGTGTGCCTCCATAAGGGTGGATGAGTGCGTACAGGATGAAGCTTGCCACAGTGGAAAGGTCAAGCGCGCGAGCGTGCATCGGGGCGTGTCGGGTCGCGCCCGATATGCGCCGGTGACGGCCGGGCGCATCGGAATGCATCGGACGGCTGGCGGCGGAGGGCGTCGCGCCGGTCGGTGCTTTGCCGGATTGACGCGCCGAAAGTACGGGCGAGACAGGGAAAAATCCAGCGGGAACAAGGTGTTGTGCAGGCGGATGTAGTGTGATCCCCATTATTGCGATAAGGTTTTTCGATTCGGAAATGCGAATCGCTCCTACTATCAATTTCTCTTACTCTTTTCTTGCCTACCGACCATGAACCGTTTCGCCTTCGGCCTCACCGCCGCTCTGCTGGCTGTTTCGGCAACGTCCGCCTTCGCCGCCGACGATGCCGTCCACCTGACCCTCAAGGATCACAAGTTCGCGCCTGAAGGCGTGACGATTCCCGCCGGCAAGAAGGTGAAGTTCGTCGTGAAGAACCTCGATGCGACGCCCGCGGAATTCGAGAGCGACGACTTCAAGGCCGAGAAGGTGATCCCGGCCGGCAAGGAAGTGGAAATCCTCGTCGGGCCGCTGAAGGCCGGCACCTACGAGTTCCACGACGAGTACCACGAAGCGCAGTCGAAGACGCGCCTGACCGTCAAGTAAGCATCCGTCGCCATGTTGTCCACTGCACTGATCGTCTTCCGCGAAGTTCTCGAGGCCGCCCTCGTCGTTTCGATCGTCATGGCCGCCACCAAAGGCGTGCCGGGACGCGGCTGGTGGGTCGGCGGCGGGCTTGCGGGCGGCGTGATCGGTGCGGGCATGATCGCGGCCTTCGCGGACGTGATCTCGTCGTGGGCATCGGGCATGGGACAGGAAGTGTTCAACGCGGGCGTGATGTTCGTCGCCGTGCTGATGCTCGCCTGGCACAGCATCTGGATGAGCAAGCACGGTCGCGAGATGGCGCAGCACATGAGCGCGGTCGGACGCGCCGTCGCAGCCGGCAGCAAGCCGCTGACCGGTCTCGCGATCGTCGTTGGCGTGGCGGTGCTGCGCGAAGGCTCGGAGGCCGTGCTGTTCCTCTATGGCATCGCGGCGGCCGATCCGGGGCAGACGGCACAGATGGCGATCGGCGGCCTGCTCGGCGTCCTTGGCGGCGCCGGTCTCGGCGCGGCGATGTACGCGGGCCTGCTGCAGATTCCGTTGAAGCGGCTTTTCTCCGTCACGAACGGCCTGCTGGTGCTGCTTGCCGCGGGGATGGCGAGCCAGTGCGTCGGGTTCCTGCTGGCCGCCGGCCTCGTGCCCGCGTGGGGCGACACGATATGGGATACGTCGTGGCTGCTCAGGGAAAGCAGCGTCGTCGGCAAGATGCTGCATACGCTGATCGGCTATACGGCGCGTCCGGCGGGCATCCAGATCGCCGCGTATCTCGTGACGCTGGTGGCGATCGTCGGGCTCGCGCGGTATATCGGCCGTCCGCAGCGCGCGGTTCAGCCGCCTCGATCGGTTGCCTGAGCCGGAGCATCAAAAAGGGACGTCGCGGGACGTCCCTTTTTCATTGATGGCGGCCTTGTCGCGCTGGAAGCGGCATGACATGGAGCGCGGTCACGCGTCGCCCGACACTGCCGCGCAGCCCGATCAGCTGTGGTTGTCGATCCACGCGCGCGCCCATTCGAGCCCGGCAACGCGGGCCTCGTCCTCGGTGTCGAATACGCCGAGCACACCCGAGGCCTCGACAAGCTTGTTGTTCTGCGTGATCGTTCCGCTGGCTGCATAGCGGTCCGGCTGCATGATCTCGTCCTGCTGCTGCAGGATCGCATGGCCCCAGATCTGGTAGCCGCGGTAGTTTTCTGCTTCCATTATTGCGTCACCTTCGCGGAGCCGTTGCGCGTGCCGACGCGCAGCACGTTGCCCTCCGGCGTGAACTGTCGCGGGATATCGGTATATTGTGCCGCATCCACTGCTTCCGGCGCGGACGGCTGCATGACCGTCAGTTTGCCGGACGCCGGTGCGACGGGGTGGCCGGCCGGTGTGCCGGCTGCAGGATTGTGCGTGCGGGTTCTGACTGCCTGCGCGACGCGGTGCGGCGGCTTGTGCTTCGCGGCGGGCTTGGCCGACGCAGTGCGGCGTGGCGGCGCGGTATGAGCATCCGGCGTATGCGCCGCCGCCGCGCTGGCGGCTGCCCGGATCGCCGGCGCGTGGTTGGCGCGCGCGTGTGGCTCGGGCGTGCGAACATCCGGCTTGTGGGCTTCCGGCGGGTTCCAGACCTCGACGTAATGTTCGGCGGCCCAGCCCGACGTTGCGAACGTCAATGCCAGCACGGCGCATCCAATCAGTCTCACTATCTTTTCTCCGTCTAATTCGCCGGCGGCATTCCCGAATGGGAATGCCGTGTCCGCCTGCCGCGCGCCGCTTACTCGACCGTCACCGACTTCGCGAGGTTGCGCGGCTTGTCGACGTCGGTGCCGCGTGCGCAGGCCGTGTGATACGCGAGCATCTGCAGCGGCACGACGTGCAGGATCGGCGACAGCGGGCCGTAGTGCTCCGGCATCCGGATCACGTGCAGGCCTTCCGCGTTGACGATATGCGTATCGGCGTCCGCGAACACGTACAGTTCGCCGCCGCGCGCACGCACTTCCTGCATGTTCGACTTCAGCTTCTCGAGCAGCGCATCGTTCGGTGCGACCGTGACGACCGGCATCGCTTCCGTCACGAGCGCGAGCGGCCCGTGCTTCAGCTCGCCTGCCGGATAGGCCTCGGCGTGGATGTACGAAATTTCCTTCAGCTTCAGCGCGCCTTCGAGTGCGATCGGGTAATGCAGGCCGCGGCCGAGAAACAGCGCGTTTTCCTTGCGCGCGAACTCTTCCGCCCACGCGATGATCTGCGGCTCGAGCGCGAGCACGCTGTTCAGTGCGGCCGGCAGATGGCGCAGCTGTTTCAGGTATTCGGCTTCCTGGGCGGCGTCGACGTACCCGCGCAGCTTGCCGAGCGTCACGGCCAGCACGAACAGCCCGACGAGCTGCGTCGTGAACGCCTTCGTCGAGGCGACGCCGATCTCGGTGCCCGCGTGGGTGAGGAACTGCATCTCGGTCAGGCGCACCATGGCGCTCGTCGCGACGTTGCAGACCGCGAGCGTGTGCGTGTGGCCGAGCGACTGGGCATGTTTGAGCGCCGCGAGCGTGTCGGCGGTTTCGCCCGACTGCGAGATGACCACGACGAGCTGGCGCGGATTCGGCACCGATTCGCGGTAGCGGTATTCGCTTGCGATCTCGACATTGGTCGGGATCTTCGCGATCGACTCGAGCCAGTATTTCGCGGTCATGCCCGAGTAGTAGCTGGTGCCGCATGCGAGGATCAGCACGCTGTCGATCTCCGCGAACGCAGCGGCCGCGGCGTCGCCGAAAAGCGCTGCGTCGAAGGCGTCGGTTTGCGGAATCGTGTCGCTGATCGCGCGCGGCTGCTCGAAGATTTCCTTCTGCATGAAGTGACGGTACGGCCCGAGTTCGACCGCGCCGCCATACGCGTTGACGACGCGCATTTCACGCTCGGCCAGGTTGCCGGCGCGGTCGACGATCTTCACGCCGTCGAGCGTCAGCTCGCAGACGTCGCCTTCCTCGAGGAACGTGAAGCGGTCGGTGCTGCCGGCGAGCGCGAGCGCGTCGGACGCCAGGAAGTTCTCGCCTTCGCCATACCCGACGACGAGCGGCGAGCCCTCGCGGGCGCCGACGACCGTGTGCGGCTGATCCTTGTGGATCACGGCGATCGCATACGCGCCGTGCAGGTGCTGCACGGCCTCGCGGACAGCGGCGAACAGGTCGCCGCGATACAGGCTGTGCACGAGGTGCGCGATCACTTCGGTGTCGGTCTGCGACACGAATTCGTAGCCCTTCGCGCGCAGATCGTCGCGCAGCGGCTCGAAGTTCTCGATGATGCCGTTATGCACGATGGCCAGCGCGTTCGATGAGAAGATCGGGTGCGCGTTGTGGGTGACGGGCGCGCCGTGCGTCGCCCAGCGCGTGTGCGCGATGCCCGTGACGCCTTCGAGATGCGACTCGCGCACTTGCGCTTCGAGGTCGGCGACCCGCGTGACGCTGCGGGCGCGAACCGGCCCGGTCGGCTCGAGCACGGCGACGCCGCACGAATCGTAGCCGCGGTATTCGAGGCGGCGCAGACCTTCGATCAGCACCGGAACAATATTACGTTGCGCAACTGCGCCGACAATGCCGCACATGGATTTCAATCCTCGATATCGAAGCGGGCGCCTTGCCGGCGCCCGCAGAATATTCAGCTTTTCTTCTTGACCGGACGGACGTAGCCGCTTTTTGCGGTCTGCGTCTTGTCGTTCAGAACCAGGAGACCCTCAGCCACGTCTTTCCAGACCGTCGTGCCGGCGGCGATCGTCACGCCGCGTCCGACGCGTACCGGTGCGACGAGCTGCGTGTCGGACCCGACGAACACGTCGTCCTCGATGACGGTGCGGAACTTGTTCGCGCCGTCGTAGTTGCAGGTGATCGTGCCCGCGCCGATGTTGACGCGCGCGCCGATGTCCGCGTCGCCGATATAGGTCAGGTGATTCGCTTTCGACCCGTGGCCGATCACGGCGTTCTTCACCTCGACGAAGTTGCCGACGTGCGCCTCGTCTGCGAGCTGGGCGCCCGGACGCAGCCGCGCGTACGGGCCGATCACGGTGTTCGCGCCGAGTTCGGCGCCGTCGATGTGCGTGAACGCGTCGACGCGCGTGCCCGCGCCGATCGACGCGTTGCGGATCACGCAGTTCGGGCCGATCGTCACGTTGTCGGCGAGCGCCACGTTGCCTTCGAACACGCAGTTGACGTCGATCGACACGTCGCGGCCGCAGGCGAGCGTGCCGCGCACGTCGAGCCGGGCCGGATCGGCGAGCGTCACGCCGTCGGCGAGCAGTGCGTCGGCGATGTTGCGCTGGTCGATGCGCTCGAGTTCCGCGAGCTGCGCCTTGCTGTTCACGCCGAGCGTTTCCCATTCGGCGTCCGGCTGCGCGGTGACGACCTCGAAGCCGGCCTCGATCGCGAGTTCGACGACATCGGTCAGGTAGTACTCGCCCTGCGCATTGTCGTTGTTCAGCGCGCCGAGCCACATCGACAGCTGGGCGGTCGGCGTGACGATGATGCCGGTGTTGATCTCGGCGATCTTCAGTTCTTCCGGCGACGCGTCCTTCTGTTCGACGATGCGCGTGACGAAGCCGGCCGGATCGCGCACGATGCGGCCGTATCCGGTCGGATCGTCGAGCGTCACGGTCAGGATGCCGTAGCGGCCGTCGCGCGCCGCATCGACGAGCCGCTCGAGCGTGGACACGCGCGTGAGCGGCACGTCGCCGTACAGCACGAGCGTCGGCTGCGCGGGATCGAGGAGCGGCAGCGCCTGGCGCACCGCGTGGCCCGTGCCGAGCTGCTCCGCCTGCACCGCGAACTGCACGTCGGGCGCGCCGACGGCGGCCTGAACCTGTTCCGCGCCATGCCCGACGACGACGACGAGCCGGGACGGCTGCAGCGCGCGCGCGGTGGCGATGACGTGGGAAAGAAGCGGCCTGCCGGCCAGAGGATGAAGCACTTTCGGCAGCGCGGAACGCATGCGCTTGCCGGTGCCTGCCGCCAAAATCACGATATTCATGGCGCCAGCTTGTCTGATGAGTTTGAAGCTGGCCATTTTAGCATGCGCGCCGGGGCCGCCGAGGCCCGGTCCGGCATGCGGGCGGCGCGGGAGAGGGTGTTTCGCCGCCCTCCCGCCGCGCGGGTCACAGATCGTCGAACTGGACGATCGAAATCGGCCGGCCCGCGCCCGCGGGGGCGTCGCTGCCGCCGGTCGCGCACGGTTCCTCGTCGAATGCGATGTCGCCCTGCGGATCGGCCTGGCCGGTCGCGCGCAGCCCGGCGAACGGGAACAGCGCCGTGTCCATCAGGTGCGACGGCACGACGTTCGCGAGCGCGCTGAACATGTTGTCGACGCGCCCCGGGAAGCGCTTGTCCCATTCGCGGATCAGCGCCTTCATTTCCGCGCGCTTCAGGTTCGGCTGGCTGCCGCACAGGTTGCACGGGATGATCGGGAATTCGCGCAGTTCCGCGTACTTCTCCAGATCGGTTTCCTTCACGTATGCGAGCGGGCGGATCACGACGTTCTTGCCGTCGTCGGACTGCAGCTTCGGCGGCATCCCCTTCAGCTTGCCACCGTAGAACATGTTGAGCAGCAGCGTCTGCAGGATGTCGTCGCGGTGATGGCCGAGCGCGATCTTGGTCGCGCCGAGCTCGCCCGCGACCCGGTACAGGATGCCGCGGCGCAGCCGCGAGCACAGCGAGCAGGTCGTCTTGCCCTCGGGCACGAGGCGCTTGACGATGCTGTAGGTGTCCTGGTTCTCGATGTGGAACGGCACGCCGATCTGCGTCAGGTATGCCGGCAGAACGTGCTCCGGGAAGCCCGGCTGCTTCTGGTCGAGATTCACCGCGACGATGTCGAAGTCGATCGGCGCGCGCTCGCGCAGCCGCAGCAGCACGTCGAGCATCGCATAGCTGTCCTTGCCACCGGACAGGCAGACCATCACCTTGTCGCCTTCCTCGATCATGTTGTAGTCGCCGATCGCCTGGCCGACCTGGCGCATGATGCGCTTGAACAGCTTGTTGTTCTCGTAGGCCTCTTTCTGCTCGCGGCGCGTCAGCGCGGGGCGGCCTGTCGCGGTGTCGGTCGTGGCGGTATCGACCGCCGCGGTATCGACCGCCGCTTCATTCAGTTGTGGGGTATGGGGCGCATTCATGCTCGCTCCTCGTCCTTGATTCGGAAGACTTCGACGCCGACGGCGTCGCAGTCCGGGTAGGCGTCCGGTTTCTCGGTGCAGACGCGCACCGCGCGCACGGCATCGTGCGCCAGCAGGTGCGCGGCGATCGCGTCGCACAGCGTTTCCTGCAGGTGGATGTGGCCGCGCGCCACGCATTGCGCGACGCTCTGCTTCATCAGATCGTAGTCGACGACCTCGTGCAGCCGGTCGTCGACGGGGGTGCTCAGCGTGAACGGGACGAACAGGTCGACATTGATGACGACGCGCTGCTCGCCGCGCTTCTCGTGTTCGTATGCCCCGATGTTGATGTACACCTCGTAGTCGCGCAGGTATAGCCTGCGGCAGTCCGCGAGGCGGGGGTGCAGGAGAGCGGAAAACATGGTCGTTCCAGTCAAATTGGCGTGCTCGCACGCAAAGCGGCGCGGGCGGCGGCGAAGGCGCGCGCCCGCGCGGTTAATTCGGTCCGGCGGCCGGCGGCACCAGATGCTCGCCGCCGTCGACGGTCAGCGTCGCGCCGGTGATGCCGGGCGCGTCCGCCAGATAGCAGGCCGCCGCCGCGATGTCGTCGGCGTGCGGCGCGCGTCCGCGCACCAGGCCCGCGACGCGCACCTTCGGCGCAAGCGCGAGCGCGAGCGCCGAGGTCGCGCGGTTCAGCGCCGCCTGCATCAACGCATGCGACAACGGTTCGGGCGCCGGATGAAACAGCGCCGAATCCAGCACGTGAATCGCGCACGCGCGCAGCGACTCGTCGGTGCGCGCGGCGTCCGGTGTCGCGTCGGCAAGCGCGCGCGCCAGCACGAGCGGCGCGGTGACATTGCGCGCCAGCGCGGCGGCGAGCGACGCGTCGCTCACGGCATGCGCGTCGTCGGCGCCGGCCGGCGCACTCTGGAACACGACGCACGCCGGGCGGCCCAGCGCCGCGCCGCACGCGGCGACGAGTCCTGCCGCTTCGGTTTCAAGGGACAGGTCGGCGTCGAGCACGGTCGCGCGGCGGCCGAGCGCCTCGACTTCGGCGACGATCGCCTCGAGCGCGGCGCGCGGCGCGTCGCGGCCGGACTGCAGCGCGACGTCCCAGCCGCGCCGGGCAAAGGCCGTCGCGAGTGCGCGCCCGATCGACGCGGCGTCGGCGGCGCTGCCCGTCGCGCCCGCGACGAGCACCACGCGCGAGGCGCGTGCGGTCGACGTATCGGCTGAAGCGGTCATTTACAATGCCGGGATGAACCCGAAAGCTCACGAACCCGCTAGTTTACCTGCTCCCGGCCCCGACGCGCTCGCGCAGTCCGAAACCCTTGCCGCGCAACTGCGCGCCGAGGTCGTGGCGGCCGGCGGCTGGCTGCCGTTTTCCCGCTTCATGGAACGGGCGCTCTATGCGCCCGGGCTCGGCTATTACAGCGGCGGCGCGCGCAAGTTCGGCCGCCGGGCCGAGGACGGCAGCGACTTCGTCACCGCGCCCGAATTGTCGCCGCTGTTCGCGCAGACGCTGGCGCGGCCGGTTGCCGAGGCGCTCGAGGCCGCTGTCCGGGAAGGC
>NZ_JAHACR010000439.1 GCF_018375725.1 Burkholderia sp.
CGTGACGAGCAGGCCCGTGACCGGTGCCAGCAGGCCTGTCGAGCCGCCCGACGCCGACCCGGTTGCGCCGCCGACGAGCGACGTGACCGACGCGAGCGGATTCGACGTGCCTCCGGTGCCTGCCGCGCCTCCCACCGATCCGGTGACATTATTCAGTACTCCGGTGACCGGCGCGAGAGGGCTCGTGCTGCCGGCGCCGCCCAACGCGCCCGTGACCGTCGACACGAGGCCGGTAACCGACGCGAGCGGACTGCTGCCGCTCGCCCCGCCCAGGAGGCCCGTCGTCGAACCCAGCGGGCTGCTCGCGCCGCCGGACACAGCGCTGCCGCCGAGCGGGCTGGCCACACCCGAACCGGAGCCCGATCCCGTGCCGTTCTGGACTGTGGCCGTCGAGCCGCCGACGAGGCTTGTGATCAGGCCGGGGATCGGCGCTGCGCCGTTCGGGCCGTCCGGGTTGACGAGGCCGCCCGCGTTGGTCACCGTGTTGCCGACTGCGGTGACGATCTGCCCCACGTTGCCGACGAGCGGCTGCTGCGCGCTGCCGCCGACTTTCTGCCCGGCCGAGCTGATCGCGCCGCCGATCTGGCCGAGCAGGCCGGACACCGGCTGGCCGAGTCCCGTCGTCGTGCCGACCGTCTGCGTTGCCTGGCCGACGGTGATCACGAGCGGGGTAATCGCCGAGCTGAGCGGTTGCGTGATCTGCTGTACCGGCCCGGACGACAGCGTCGAGCCGACCGTCGTGCCGGCCGCGCCGAGGGCGTTGGCGACCGTGTCGAGCGTCGTGCCGACCTGTGACGTTACCGGCGCGAGCGGCGACAGCGGACCGGTGCCGAGTGCCTTGACCGTCGCGCTCAGGCCCGCGACTGTGTTGCTCGTCGCGCCGACCACGTTGCCGAGGCCGGCGACCGTCGTGCCGACCGGGTTGGGCGTGGAGCCGATCTGTCCGAGGCCGTTGCTGACCGCGTCGGCCGTTGCGCCGATGATCGTGCCGGTGCTCGACACGGTGCTGCCGAGTCCTTGCGTCACGCCGTCGCCGACGATCGGCAGGCTGATGCCGCCGATCGTGCTGCCGAGATTGGTGGCCGTCTGGCCGGTCGTGCTGATGACGCCGGTCGTGCCGGCCGACGTACCGCTCGTGCCGCTGGTGCCGCTTGAACCGCTGGTGCCGCTCGAGCCGCCGCTGTTGTTGGCAGCGGGCGGGTTGCCGCCGCCGTTGCCGCCGCATGCGGCCAGCATGCAGGCTGCCGCGAAAGCCGTGAGCGGAGCGCGCCATTGGCGGAGCGCGGCCGATGTGAAGGAACGTTGCTGGGACATGATTGACTCCTCGCCGTCTTGTCAGTGAATGGTGTGACCGGATTTACTTGATTCGGCCGCCGAGCAGGCCGCCGACCAACGACGTCACCGGAGCGAGCAGATTCGTCGATGAGCCCGTCACGGTGCCCGTCGCGCCGGCCAGTCCAGCGGTGCCGGATGTCGAACTGGTCGGCGTGCTGGTTACCGTCGAGAGCACGCCCGTGACCGGTGCAAGCGGGCTGCTGCCCGTGCCTGCGGTCGCACCGCCGAGTGCGCCGGTCACGGTGGAGACAAGGCCGGTAACGGGGGCGAGCGGGCTGCTGCCCGTGCCTGCGGTCGCGCCGCCGAGTGCGCCGGTCACGGTGGAGACGAGGCCGGTGACGGGTGCAAGCGGGCTGCTGCCCGTGCCGCCCGTCGCGCCGCCGAGTCCGCCCGTCACGGTCGACACGATCCCGCTAAGCGGGGCGAGCGGATTGCCGGCACCCGCGGTGCTGCCTGTCAGCAACCCGCCGACGGTCTTCACGGTATTGCCCGTCGAGGACACGGTATTGCCGAGGCCGGTTGTGATCGGATTGCCGCCCGTCGAGGCGATCAGCGCGCCGGCCTGGTTCAGGCCGTTGCCGATCTTGCCGAGCAGTGTGTTGACCGGTGCGCCGAGGCCGGTCGCGGTGCCGATCGTCTGCGTCGTCGTGCCGACCATCGTCGTGATCGGTGTGATCGCCGCGCTGACGGTTTGCGTGATCTGCTGGACCGGGCCGGTCGACAGTGCGCCATTGAGCGTCGTGCCGCCGTTCGAGACCGCGTTGCCGACCGTCGCGACGAGGCTGCCAACCGTACCGGTCACGGGTGCGAGGGGCGACAGGGGGCCGCTGCCAAGGCTTGAAACGAGATTGCCGGTCTGCGTGACCGCGCCGCCCAGCTGATTGACCGCATTGCCCGAGCTGGCGAGCGTCGTGCCGACAGGATTGCTCGTCGCGCCCAGTTGGCCAAGCCCGTTTTGCAGGCCATCGCCGAGCGCGGACACGGCGCCGCCGATGTGTTGCACGATGCCGCCCGCGGCCTCGGTCGTCGCAGGATCGACGCCCGGCAGCGTCTGGCTGCCAATTGTTGCGCCGAGACCCGACACGGTGTCGCCGACATGGCTTACCGGGCCGCTGCCGCTCGAGAGCACTTTGCCGACCGCGTTCGGCGACGTGCCGCTTGTCGTCCCGCTCGTCGAGCCGCTGGTGCTCCCGCTCGTGCTCC
>NZ_JAHACR010000040.1 GCF_018375725.1 Burkholderia sp.
CGTCGGCTACGACGAAGGCGGCCAGCTGACCGAGCGCGTGCGCCGGCGTCAGTACAGCGTGATCCTGCTCGATGAAATCGAGAAGGCGCACCAGGACGTCTACAACGTGCTGCTGCAGGTGTTCGACGATGGCCGGCTCACCGACGGCAAGGGCCGCGTGGTCGATTTCAGCAACACGATCCTGATCGCGACCAGCAACCTCGGCGCCGCGATCATCATGGACAACGTCACGCAGCCGGAAGCCGCGCGCAAGACCGACAAGGCGATCAAGGAAGAACTGATGCAGGTGCTCAAGGGACATTTCCGCCCCGAGTTCCTGAACCGGATCGACGAGATCGTGGTGTTCAATTCGCTGTCGCAGGAGAACATCCGCTCGATCGTGCAGATCCAGCTCGAGCGCGTGATACGCACTGCGGCCGCGCAGGACATCACGCTCAAGATCGGCGATTCGCTGCTCGCCCATCTGTCCGAGGTCGGCTATCAACCGGAGTTCGGCGCACGCGAGTTGAAGCGTCAGGTCCGCCAGACCATCGAAACGCGACTCGCGAAGGAGATTCTCGGCGACGCGCTGAAGTCGGGCGACACCGTCGAGATCGACTACGACAAGGAAACCGGCGACGTGAAGTTCAACAAGGTCGCGGCCCCTGCCGAAACGAAGAGCAGCAAGCGCGCCACCAAGGCAGCCGCCCCCGCGGAAAAAAGCGTCGAGTAATGGTGTGACCCGGTTCCTGGACGCTTGATGCGCTCAGGAATCCGGTGCCGGCCCTGGCGGCTCACTGGCAGCCGGGGCCGGCACCGAAGCTGAAATGCGGCGCAAACTGTGCGAGCCGCCATTCGCACGTCCGGCGGCGGCTCGAGGAGTCGCCCCATGTCTGACCGACGTGAAGTGCCAGGAATCAGCAAGTACGAAGGCCCCGCCGGCGGCTGGGGGGCGGTTCGTGCCACTGCCGCTGCGGTCCGGAGACAGATGGACGCCGCCGAGGCACCGATCATGTTGATGCGGACCAACCAGCCGGACGGGTTCGACTGCCCCGGCTGCGCGTGGCCCGACAAGGCGCATCGCTCCACTTTCCAGTTCTGCGAAAACGGCGCGAAGGCCGTCACGTGGGAAGCGACGACCAAGCGCGTCACGCCCGCGTTCTTCGCAAGCCACACCGTCTCATCCATGCTGCGCATGTCCGACTACGAGTTGGAGGACATGGGACGGCTCACGCACCCGCTCGTCTACGATCGCGACACCGACACGTTTCGCGCAGTCGCATGGGACGACGCGTTCGCCCGGATCGGCGACGTGCTGCGCGGCCTGTCGCCGGAACAGGTCGAGTTCTATACGTCCGGCCGCGCGTCGAACGAGGCCGCCTTCCTCTATCAGCTGTTCGCCCGCGAGTACGGTTCGAACAATTTCCCCGACTGCTCGAACATGTGCCACGAGCCGACCAGTGTCGGCCTGCCGCAGTCGATCGGCATCGGCAAGGGCACAGTGTCGCTGGACGACTTCGACGCGTGCGACCTGATCATCTCGATCGGCCACAATCCCGGCACCAACCACCCGCGCATGATGGGCACGCTGCATGAATGCGCACGGCGCGGCGTTCCGATCATCGTGTTCAATCCGCTGCGCGAGCGGGCGCTCGAACGCTTCGCCGATCCGCAGAACTGGCTCGAAATGTCCACGCGCGGATCGACACGCATCGCATCGACGTACTTTCAGGTCGACGCCGGCGGCGACGCAGCCGCGCTCAAGGGCATCATGAAGGCGCTGCTGGAAATGGACGCGCAACAGGGCAACGTGCTGGACCGCGCGTTCATCGCGGCGCATACCGAAGGCTTCGATGCGCTCGCCGCCGACTTGCACGCCACGCTTTGGGCCGATATCGAAAAGGCGAGCGGACTCAGCCTGACCCAGCTCGAGCAGGTCGCGAGCACCTATGCCAGATCGAATGCGACGATCGTCACGTACGGCATGGGTATCACCCAGCACAACAGAGGCACCGCGAACGTCCGCCTGATTGCCGACCTGCTGCTCCTGCGCGGCAATATCGGCAAGCCCGGCGCCGGCATCTGTCCGTTGCGCGGGCATTCCAACGTGCAGGGCAATCGCACGGTCGGCATCACGGAAAAGCCGTCCGCCGCATTTCTGAAGAAACTCGAGGCGGTGTTCGGGTTCGCGCCGCCACAGGCGCACGGCCACGATGCCGTCAGCGCTATGCAGGCCATGATCGACGGACGCGCCAGAGCGCTGATCTGCCTCGGCGGAAATTTCGCGGTGGCGTTGCCCGATCCCGCGCAGTCGTTTCCCGCGATGGGGCGGCTCGACCTGAGCGTCCACGTCGGCACCAAGCTCAATCGCTCGCATCTGTTGGTCGCGAAGGAAACCTACCTGCTGCCTTGTCTCGGCCGGACCGAGCTGGACGTGCAGGCGACCGGCCCGCAGTCGGTAACGGTCGAGGACTCGATGTCGATGGTGCACGCATCGGCCGGCAAGCTCCCGCCGGCGTCCGGCCAGCTGCGCGCCGAACCGGCGATCGTCGCCGGCATCGCGCAGGCGACACTCCCGAATAGCAAGGTGCCGTGGCGCGACCTGATTGCGGACTACGACAGAATTCGCGACCTGATCGAAAAGACGATTCCGGGATTCGACGCGTTCAACCGGCGCATCCGCACGCCGGGCGGTTTTCGTCTGCCGCTGCCGCCCACCGGGCGCATCTGGCCGACACCGACTGGCAAGGCGATGTTCTCGGTGTATACGGGCGTGAAGGAAGACGCCGACGTGCTCGGCGGCGAGCAGGTGCTGCGCCTGATCACGCTGCGCAGCCACGACCAGTACAACACGACGATCTACGCGATGGACGACCGGTATCGCGGCGTGTCCGGGCGGCGCGACGTGCTGTTCATGAACGCGGAAGATCTTGCCGCGCGAGGGCTGGAGCATGGCGACCTGGTCGACGTGGAAACCATGACCTCGTCGGGCAGAACGATGCGCCTGGAAAAGGTCACCGCCGTCGAATACGAGATCGCGCGGGGATCGGTCGGCGCATATTATCCGGAAGCCAACGTGCTGGTGCCGCTCGACTACATCGATCCGGAAAGCGGCACGCCCTCCTACAAGTCCGTGCCCGTTCGGGTGACGCGCGCCGGAGCAGCGTAACGGCCGGCGGACGATCGCCCCAATGAAAACGCCCCGAACTCGCGATGCGAATTCGGGGCGTTTTCTTCGTCATGCCCTGCCGCCGGGGCGGGCTGGCGACGGAGCCTTAAGCTCCGGGAACGAGGCGGCGCAGGCCGCCCGCGTCCGCTTTAATGGTAACCCTCACCTTCATGCACCTTGCCGCGGAACACGTGGTACTGCATCCCGTTGTAGACCAGCACGATCGGCAGAATGATCAGCGTGCCGATGAGCGCGAACAGCTGGCTCGAATGGCTCGACGATGCTTGCCAGATCGTCAGCGACGGCGGGATGATGTTCGGCCAGATGCTGATGACGAGACCGGTGAAGCCCAGGAAGACCAGGCCCAGGGTCAGGATGAACGGCATCGACTCATGCTTGCTGTTCACCGAGCGGAAGATACCGATCACGCATGCGAGCACCAGGACCGGCACCGGCAGGAAGTACACCAGGTTGCCGCTACCGAACCAGCGATTCGCCACTGCCGGCAGACCGACCACGGTCCACACGCTGACCACCGCAATCATGCCGAGCAGCACGATCGCCAGCGGCTTCATCAGTTCGCGCATCTTGCGCTGCAGGTCGCCCTCGGTCTTCAGGATCAGCCAGCCGCAACCCAGCGTTGCGTAGGTCACGAGCACGCCCAGACCGCAGAACAGGCTGAACGGCGACAACCAGTCGAACGCGCCGCCAGCGAAGTGGCCGTCGACGATCTTGATGCCTTGCAGCAGCGAACCGAGCGTGATGCCCTGGCAGAGTGCCGCCAGCGCGGAGCCGCCGATGAACGCCAGATCCCACAGATGCTGGGTGCGCTTGGCCTTGGCGCGCAGTTCGAATGCCGCGCCACGGAAGATCAGGCCGACGAGCATCAGAACCAGCGGCAGGTAGTTTGCCGGCAGCAGCGTCGAGTACACGACCGGGAACGCGCCGAACAGCCCTGCGCCACCGAGCACCAGGAACGTCTCGTTACCGTCCCACACCGGTGCGACGGAGTCGAGCATCACATCGCGCTCGCTCTTCGTATCGAAGAACGGAAACAGCAGGCCGATGCCGAGGTCGAAGCCGTCCAGCAGCACGTAGATGAAGACGCCAAGCGAGATGATGGCAGCCCAAACGACAGGAAGATCAATTTGCATGGTGTTTACTCCGCCTCTTTGATATCCAGCGGCGTGGACAGTGCGCTCTTGCGCAGGCCCGGGTGCTGGAGCGTTTCGGTAACTTCGGACGTCGGTGCCGGACCGTGATTCATCAGCTTCAGCATGTAGTACACGCCCACGCCGAACACGAGGAAGTACACCACCACGAAGATCAGCAGCGACACGCCGAGTTGCTGGGCGTCCAGCGGTGCGGCGGAGTTGACGGTGCGCAGCACGCCGTAGACCGTCCACGGCTGACGACCGACTTCGGTCGTGAACCAGCCTGCGAGCAGCGCCACGATGCCCGACGGCCCCATGCACAGCATCAGCCACTGGAACCAGCGCGCTTCATACAGACGGCCGCCCTTGCGCAGCGCGAGGCCGAGCAGCGCGCACAGCAGCATCAGCATGCCGAGGCCCGCCATGACGCGGAACGTCCAGAAGATGAGCGGCGAGAACGGGCGGTCTTCCGGCGCGAACTCCTTCAGGCCACGGATCTCGCCATCCCAGCTGTGCGTGAGAATCAGGCTGCCCAGGTGCGGCACCTTCACTGCGTAACGCGTCACTTCGTCCTTCATGTCGGGCAGGCCGATCAGGTTGAGCGACGTGCCGCCCTTCTCGGTTTCCCACAGACCTTCGATTGCCGCGATCTTCGCCGGCTGGTATTCACGCGTGTTCAGGCCGTGCGCGTCGCCAACGAAGATCTGGATCGGTGCCAGCAGCAGCAGCATCCAGAGCGCCATCGAGAAGCTGCGCTTGACCGGCTCGTCGCGGCGGCCGCGCAGCAGATGGAACGCACCGCATGCAGCGACGATGAAGCCAGCGACAATGAATGCCGCGATCGTCATGTGCATGAGACGGAACGGGAAGGACGGGTTGAAAATGATCTTCAACCAGTCGACCGGCACGACGACGCCGTTTTCAATGGCGAAACCTTGCGGCGTCTGCATGAAGCTGTTCGACGCGAGAATCCAGAACGTCGAGATCAGCGTGCCGACTGCAACCATCAGCGTCGAGAAGAAGTGGGCCCTCGGACTCACACGGTTCCAACCGAACAGCATGACGCCGAGGAAGCCCGCTTCCAGGAAGAACGCGGTCAACACTTCGTAGGTCAGCAATGGCCCGGTGATGTTGCCGGCAACGCGCGAGAACCCGGACCAGTTGGTACCGAATTCATACGCCATCACAACACCGGAAACCACGCCCATCCCGAAGCCGACGGCGAAGACCTTCGACCAGAACTGGTACATGGATTTGTAGGCGACGTTGCCGGTTGCTAGCCAACGCCACTCGAGGACGGCAAGGAAGCTTGCCATCCCGATACTTATCGCCGGAAAGACGATATGAATAGAAACCGTGAACGCAAACTGCAACCTGGCAAGATGGATTGCATCGAGGATTTCCATAACTATTCCGCTTGCTCTTGGTGGTGGGGGGGATCTGCATAAAGCCAGGGGTATTGCATGCAACGGCCTGGCAATGACGCACCGGATCGAGCGAAGTAACACAGGTGAATCTGGTGTACTGAGCTAGGCGGCACGACACACGCATTAAGCGTAGTCATCGTTGCGCGATTCGACAATAACGTAACACGATGTTGCACGCAATCAATAGCCGTCCCGCTTGAACTGTGCTCTGATCGCCCCCCGGCTAGGTGTGTATCTAAACAGCGCGCGACCAACAGCGACGATATGAACTGTGCTCTATTTGAGTATGGCGATGTGTACATATCGCGTTTCCCCTTACCCCTCTACGCTGCATTGAAGTGCTCGTTCGCGCCGGCGTCGGCACATGCGGCAAGACCGCTCCATCGCACCAACGGTCCGCGCGATCGATCGACTCGAGTCCGTCGAGAGGAACCCTCATGCTGCAATGCCCCACCGCTGCCGATCACACCGGCAGCGTCTCGCGTACAGTGACGCGCCGCCGTCACGCCGATACCTTCCGGACCGACGATCGCGTCGTCGAGGAACTGCCGGTCGCACTGGTCTTCAATGGCATCTCGCATGCCGTCATGATGGCGACGCCAATCGATCTCGATGTATTCGCACTGGGTTTTGCATTGAGCGAAGGGATCGTCGAGCGCGCGTCCGACGTGTTCGACATCGAGACGTTTTGCGCGGCCGACAGTGCACAGGTGCAGCTGACGGTCTCACAGCAGGCCTTCATGGAACTGAAAGGCAAGCGGCGCGCGCTCGCCGGGCGCTCGGGCTGCGGCGTATGCGGCATCGAGAGCATTGCGCTGCTCGATCTGAGTCCCGCGCGCATCGACCATGCGGGCGCCGCGTCCGACATCGGCGCCGACGCCGTCGAGCGCGCCGCGCGCGAGCTGCCCGCACGCCAGGTGCTGATGCGCGAAACCGGCGGCATCCATGCGGCCGCGTGGTGCAGCCGCGACGGCGAGGTCCTCGACGTGTTCGAGGATGTCGGTCGCCACAACGCGCTCGACAAGCTGATCGGTCAACTGGCCCGCCGGAAGGCCGACACGCGCTCGGGCTTCGTGTTCCTGTCCAGTCGTGCGAGCTACGAACTGGTACGCAAGGCCGCGCGCATGCACATCCCGATGATTGCGACGATTTCGGCGCCGACGTCGCTCGCGATCGATGTCGCGCGTCAGGCCGGCATCCGGCTGCTCGGCTTCTGTCGCGGCGAAGGCTATGTCGAGTATGTGTCGCCGAATGACGACGCACTGCCACAGAACACAGTAGAAACAACAGACACCGACATTCCCCGGTAACGCGACCATGCCTTCGATGATCGACTTCGACGACGCGCAGCACCGCTTCGCCCACACTTTCGCCGCACCGGACGCATCGATGCGCATCCCGCTGGCCCAGGCCGTGGGCCGCGTGCTGGCAGCGCCGGTCGCCGCCACGCTCGACCAGCCGCCCGCCGACCAGAGCGCGATGGACGGCTATGCCGTGCGTCATGCCGAGGTCGCGCCCGCTGCCACGCTCCGCATTCAGCAGCGATGCTACGCGGGCGACGTCCCGCTCGCCCTCGCGCCGGGCTGCGCGACGCGGATCTTCACCGGCAGCCTCATTCCCGAAGGCGCCGATACGGTGATCATCCAGGAGCACGCACGCGAGGCGGAGGGCAACGTCGCATTCGACGCGCCCGGCCGGCTCGGCACGCATATCCGCCGCCGCGGCGAGGATGCGCGCGCGGGGCAGACGCTGATTCCCGCCGGCGTGCGACTGCAGCCCGCACATGTCGGCCTGGTGGCCGCGCAGGGCATTCAGGCGGTCGACGTATTTCCGGTGCCCCGCGTCGGCATCCTGACGACCGGCGACGAACTCGTGCCGCCCGGGCAGCATCGTGAGCCGCAGCAGATCTACAACAGCAACGCGCCGATGCTGGCCGCGCTTGTCAGCGGCATGGGCGCCACCGTCGCGCACGTCGAACATGCCGGCGACAACCGCCGCGCGATCGAACATGCGCTGCGCGAATTGCGCAGCCGCTGCGACCTGATCATCAGCGTCGGCGGCGCATCGGTCGGCGAGAAGGATCTCGTCCGCCCGACGTTGACGTCGCTGGGCGCGTCGTTCGAGATCGCCGGCGTGAACATGAGACCCGGCAAACCGGTCGCGCTCGGGCAACTCGACGGCATGCCGGTCGTCTTGCTGCCGGGCAATCCGGGGGCGGCGCTGACAACGTTTACGCTTCTCGTCAGCCCGCTGATCCGCTGCCTGCAAGGACGCGCCGAGCGCTTGCCGGCCACGCCGTCGCTGCCGGTCGACCTCGACGCCGCACCGGATGACGCACGCGACCGGTTCCTGCGTGTACGTTGCGATGCAACAGCTCAGGGCCTCCCCCTTCTGGCCACGCTGTCGCATCAAGGCTCGGGCGCCATGCACGCACTCGTGCAGGCCAGCGGCTTCGTCCGCCTTGCGGCGGGCCGGCCTATCACACCCGGCAGCGCCGTGCCTTACTACGACCTTGCACACTGGCTCGCGTAATCGCGCGCGCCGATATCCGCGGCAGCCGGCCACCCCGGCAACGCCGCACCGGATCGCGCCCGGCACGCCGAATGCCGCACTTGAAGCACAGAACTGTACCCAGGCGGCCCGGCGCGGACTGTATATCCGATGCGCGCAAGCGTCGCAGTATCCTCATTACGGATCGTTTCGCAAGCCGTCCCGCGCGATCGCGCCGCCACCGTGAGCGGCGGATGTCCGACGGACCGATCCACTCCCCACCCGCAGACCACCAGACAAGATCGTGAACGCCATCGACCCAGCTTCCGCAGATGCAGCAGCCCGCCTACGCGGGCCGGTCGGTGCCGTCGCGAACATCGTCGACACCCTCGACCGTCCGCTGCTCGACCTGCGCCTGTCCGTCATCGACCGGTGCAACTTCCGCTGCACGTACTGCATGCCGCGCGAGGTCTTCGATACGGACTACGCATTCATGCCGTCGTCCGATCGCCTGTCGTTCGATCAGATGGTCAAGATCGCGAGCGCGTTCGCGTCGCTCGGCGTCGAGAAGATCCGCATCACCGGCGGTGAGCCGCTCTTGCGGCGCGGGCTCGAAACATTGATCGAACGGCTCGCGAAGCTGACCAGCGCGAACGGCAAGCCGCTGGAGATTGCGCTGACGACGAACGGTTCGCTGCTCGCTGCGAAAGCGCGCACGCTGCGCGACGCCGGCCTCGATCGCGTGACGGTCAGTCTCGATGCAGTCGACGATGCGTTGTTCCGGCGCATGAGCGACGTGGATGTGCCTGTGTCGCGCATTCTCGACGGGATCGAAGCCGCGCGCGCGGCCGGACTCTCGCCGGTCAAGGTCAACGCGGTCATCGAGCGCGGTGTGAACGACAGCCAGATCCTGCCGCTCGTCCGCCAGTTCAAGGGCACCGGCGTCGCGGTGCGTTTCATCGAATACATGGATGTCGGCGGCGCGAGCTTCTGGTCGAGCGCGAAGGTGCTCACGGCGCAGCAGACGCGCGACATCGTCGAATCCGTTTTTCCGCTCGTTCCCGCCGCCGAACAGAACCATGCAGGCACGGCGATCAACTATCGCCATGCGGATGGCACCGGCGAGATCGGATTCATCGCGAGCGTGTCGCATCCGTTTTGCGGATCGTGCTCCCGCGCGCGCGTGTCGGCCGACGGTCAGCTCTACACGTGCCTTTTCGCGACACAGGGCACGGACCTCAAGCCCTGGCTGGCCGAGGCCGCATCCGTCGAACAACTCGCCGACACGGTTCGCAGCCGCTGGATCCGCCGCGACGATCGCTACTCCGAGCTTCGCGCGACCAAGCGTACGCGCGCGTCCGGAAAGGCCTACCCCACGGTTCGCATGTCGCTGGTCGGCGGCTGACGCCCGCGCAGCTCATGCAAAGCGCACAGTCCAATGGAGAACGGCAATGACGTCACCTCTCGATCATCACGCCACACCGCCTGACGATGCCCGCCTCGCCGACGCGGAGTCGGGCGCGCCCGCCCATTCGCCGCCGGCCATTGCGGCAGGCTGCGAGGTGCGCGTCCAGCGCCAGCCGATCGATGTCGAATCGGAAATTACGCCGATCATGCGTAATCCCAAGGTGGGGGCGGTCGTGAACTTTCTCGGCATCGTGCGAAACTGCGGCGACGTCGACGATGTCACCGCGCTCGAGATCGAGCATTATCCGGGGATGACCGAGCAGTCGCTCTGGAGCATCGTCGAGGAAGCGACCGCACGATGGCAGGTCGACGCAGTCAAGATCGTGCACCGCGTCGGCCGCATTACGCTCGGCCACCCGGTGGTGCTCGTCGTGGTGGCCTCGTCGCATCGCGGGGCGGCGTTCGACGCCTGCGAATTCCTGATGGATTTTCTCAAGACCCACGCGCCGTTCTGGAAGAAGGAGATCCGGCGTGACGGTGCGTCCGAATGGGTCGAAGCCAAGACGCGCGATGAACAGGCGATGACGCGGTGGGGCTGACGTGCCGGCCGCCCGCATCGACACCGGCAACGGATAGACACTCATGAAACTGACCATCAAGTATTTCGCGAGCATTCGCGAACAGCTCGGCATCGATCACGAGATCGTGGAAATCGACGAGCCCGCGTTGACCATGGACGCGCTGCGCGCCAGGCTGGCATCGCGCGACGAGCGCAATGGCGAAGCGTTGCACGCGAGCCGGCCGATCCGGATGGCCGTCAACTTCGAGATGGTCGACGAAATGTTCGTCGTGCGCGAAGACAGCGAGGTTGCCTTTTTCCCGCCCGTCACGGGCGGCTGACGAGCGTCGCCGGATGCGCGCGCGATGCGCGAATCGCATCACGACGGCAAGTACGCCGGCGTCAACCGCCGGCACACGCGACACAGCGGCCGACGCCACGCCGCGCCGCGTCGTCGCTTACCCGGACACCGGGCATCCGCCCGGACCGCGCCCCCTCAGCGCGCGCAAGACGCGGCGATCTTGCCGACGGTGATCACCGCCTGCTCGACTTCGCTCGACCACGGGCTGCTGTAGTTGAGCCGGATGAAATTCCTGAAGTTGTCCGAGATCGAGAACATATAACCCGGCCCGATGGTGATGCCCTGCTCGAGCGCGAGCTGATACAGCCGCATCGCGTCGATCTTCTGCGGCAGTTCGATCCACAGCACGTAACCGCCGGCCGGGCTGGACATCCGCGTCCCCTCGGGAAAGAACCGCGACACCATCGCCCGCATCAGGTTCGCCTGCTGCGCATAGGCCTTGCGGATCCGCCGCAGGTGATGCTCGTAGCCGTCACGTTCGAGGAATTCCGCGATCGCGAGTTGCGAGATGGAAGGCGTCGACAACGTATTCAGGAACTTGAGCTTCTCGACCTGATCGCGATAGCGGCCCGGCAGTGCCCAGCCGACCCGGTAGGCGGCCGTCAGGCTCTTCGAGAACGACGAGCAGTGCAGCACCAGCCCCTTCTTGTCATAGGACTTTAGCGTGCTCGGGTGGGTGTTGCCGAAATACAGCTCGTTATAGACGCCGTTCTCGATGATCGGCAGGTCGGCCTTCGTCGCGAAATCGACCAGCTCGCGCTTGCGCTCTTCCGGCATCTGGAAGCCGAGCGGATTCTGAAAGTTCGGCATGACCATGCACGCCGCCACCGGCTGCGATTTCACGATCGCCGCGAGCGCCGCGATATCGATGCCGTATTCCGGATGCGTCGACACCTCGATCGCCTTCATGCCCATGCGTTCGATCGCATGCAGCATCGCGTAGAACGTCGGCGACTCGACGGCGATCACGTCGCCCGGCTTCGCCACCGCCTGCAGACAAAGATTGATGGCCTCCGTCGCGCCGATCGTGATGATGATCTCGTTCGGATCGACCGACATGCCGTTCTCGAGATAGCGGCGCGCGATCTGGCGCACGAGTCTCGGATTGCCGGGCGGGAGCGCTTCCGTCACGCCCCACAGCGCCCGGTCGCGGCCGGCCGCATACGCGTAGCGATTCAGCTTTTCGAAAGGGAACAGGCTCGCGTCCGGATAGGGCGAGCCGAGCGGCACGGCATCGTCGGTGCCGATCGAGCGCAGTGTCGACAGCACCAGCCGGCTGACATCCACCGACGCCGACATGGCGATCGGCTTCGACGCCTGAAGTTCGGGCAACTGCCGTTTGGCGTCGTTGCGGCGCAGGCTGACGAAATAACCCGACTGCGGCCGGCTCTCCAGCAGGCCGCGGCTTTCGAGCAGCAGATACGCGTGGAGCACGGTGGTGATGCTGATCCGGTGCTGCTGGCTGGCCTGCCGCACCGACGGGATGCGGTCGCCGTGCCGGTACACGCCCTGACGGATCAGCCGTTCGATGTCGTCCGCAAGCTTTTCGTAGAGTTTCATCGCGCGCGCTCCCTCGGTGCATCGCCGGCCGGCAACGCGCAACTGCCGCTGCCGAACTCACTCAGTTGGTTTTGTTTGAACGACACTCGGCGGACGCTGGCGGCGCCCCATTCCTTGATCGGATCGGGCGCGATGGTTTCGAGGATCTGCCGGCCCGCAGCCGGACGCCGACACATGCCGACGCTCCCCTTCGCTCTCACCATGCCCATCACCTGCGCTCCAGTTGAATATGCGTCGCAAGCCTCCGCCGCCGGGAACCGGCCCATGCTGCGTGGGGCTTGTCGCGCGGCGTACCGCACGTGTGCGTTTGGTCGAGCGAGTATAAAAGTGACCCGCAGTTCGCTGAGCGCACACATTCAGACGGAATAATAGAGCACAGTTTACTTACGTTTTCATTATTTTGACAACTGTAGTTGGGACGCGTACTACGCGTTTGCGTGGAAAGCGCATCCTGAAGGCGAGCGGAACCGGTACCTGCGACCGTCATTGTCCGGCGCCCGCGAGCCGCTGCCGGCTCCGTGGAAAGGTGAAATTGTGACGCGATGCGAGTTGCATTGTCGGTCGGACGGATGCTGTCCGAGTCTCCGGAAAGTGGAACGATTGTCACCTCGTGCGCAAGTATCGCAATAATAAAGGGACACGTCACGATCCGAAGTATTACAAGGTGTACAGGACAAGCACAGTCCAGCTCGATCCGCCCCGAACGGACGGGTGCGCGTACTCCGCCGACAGGTGGCGGCCACGACTCCGACGCTGCGTCGGCGGTCAGCCGGGGCGCGCGAGCGCTGAGGGCCGGGCGCGTGCCCGTACCCGCATGACGGGCCGGAACCGGCTCCGCCGTCGTCAGGCATCCAGCCCCTTCTGCACATACCAGGACAGCGGCAACGTCAACAGGAGAATCGCCGCCAGCGCGGTCAATGCCACCGGGACGCCCGCGACGTCGCCGAGACGACCGAACACGACGGGAGACAGCGCACCGCTGCCGATCGTGCAGGTATAGAACAGCGCGAATGCCTGCTCGCGCTTGCCCACGCCCGCCAGTTCCGGGACGACGCCGTACAGCACCGACGACGTTCCGTTCAGCGCGAGCCCGAGCAACGGCAGCATCGCCATCATCGCGACCAGCGGCGAAAACACCGCCAGCAGGATCAGCAACGATGTCGCGGACTCGGTCAGCCACACGGTCTTCATCATGCCGATGCGCGCCCCCAGATAACCGCAGAACAGCTTGCCGAACGCGCCGCCGATGAACAGCAACGTCAGGGCCAGACCGATGCCCGCCGTGCCCGCGCCTTTGCTCTTCAGCAGAAACGGCAGGAAAGTGAGAAACCCCATCCGCACCGCGCTGTCCAGCGTGCCGGTCGCGAGCAGCGCCCGCAGCCCGCTTGCCGAGCCCGGCCCGGCCACGGCGCTTCGCGCTTTGTCATGCTGCGGACGCGCGGCCGTTTGCGCCGGGATCAGCCACCACAGCAGGACGGCGGCAGCGAGGCCGAGCAACCCGATCAGCGTGGCGCTGGTGCGCCAGCTCACGACGGTCAGCAGCAAGCCGACCAGGCCAGGGATCAGCGTCTTGCCGATATCGCCCGCGAAGTTGTACTGCGACAGCGCCTCCTTGACGCCGCCACCTCCTTCGTAGGCGTCGGTGACCATGGACGAAGCCAGCGGATGTTGCGTGCTCGCCCCGAGTCCGCCGAGCATCAATGCACACAGCAAGACCGCGAGACCGCCGGCATGCCCGGCGATCAGGTACGCGACGCCGGCAAGCGCCGTCCCGCCGAGCAGCATGCGTTCGCGCCCCCAGCGCTTCGCGGCACGGCTCGCCAGCAGCTGGAAGCCGGCCATGATTCCTGAATAGGAACCGCGCAGCAAACCGACCTGCACATAGTTGATTCCGAACTGGGCCTGCCAGATCGGCAGCAAGACGTAGACGACGTCGGTCAGGCCATCGTGTACCGCGTGGGCGCCGCAGGCCGCGACCAATGACCGGCGACGCACGGCGGCGTCGTTGGAACGTGTGGTCTGGCGGGGAACTTCGGCTTTCAGGTCGCTCATCTTGTCGTCGCGGTGGCGCGGGAGATTCGAAGCATTTTCCCAGTTTTCAACCCGACCGGTATTTCCGGCGCGGGTCGCGAGCGGTGTCCCCGCTGGAGCGGCTGCGCCGGCATTCGGCGTGATGCGCACCCGTCTCGCATGGATCCGCGGCGCCGATCGGGACAGTGCTCCACCGATGCCGCCGGACCGCAGCACGATGCCCGGTGTACGGACAAGCGCCTTGTCCGCGATAAAACGAAGACCGGCTGCTACCGGACGATCGTGCCGACCATCGCGGCCACGCGATCCATTTCCTTCTGCGATCCGCCCCAAGACATCACAATTGCGCCGTGAGTTGAAACCCGAACGTCATCCGTACCGCGGGGAACTCGGACGGCTTATAGACGGGCGCACCAGTAAACAGGTCGTAGCCGTAGCTGCCAAAGCGCGTCGCGACGCTGCCCTTGACGCCGATCACGGCGCCCGCCAGTTGCGTGTCGGCGAGAGCGACTGGCTGCGGGCCCCACACGCGACCGTAGTCGATACCGGCGTACACCGCCTGCCCGGTTCGACCAATCGGTGCCTGCAGTTCGTTGCGCCAGTAGAAGCCACGGGAGGCGGCCAGCATTGTCTCCCCGTCGAATCCGCGTACGGTGTAACGGCTGCCGATTGTCAAGTCATCGATGTAGTACAGCGTATTGCCCGTGTATTGGCCGTGGAATGTCGTCACGTAGCGGAACGGCTGCCGCGCGATCGCGAACGGCACCGACAGGTTCGCGTCGAGCACGGCCATCTTGTAACGATAGGTCGGGCCGCCGTCGACTGCCAGCATGTCGTCCTGCGCGCCGAATGCGCCGATGCCCTGCCGGTACGCGAGCGTGCCGTCGAACTGAGCATTGCCGAAATAGTGGCGATCGGTCAGGCCGAACTCGACGAACGTGTTGTTGCGGCGCTGCTGTGGGATCTCGGTGTCTTCGATAAAACTTTGTCCAAAACGGCGCGACAGGCGAACGTACGCGCCGAACACATCGTTCTGACTACGCGACAGCACGCGGTTCAGCTTGAGGTCGACCGTCTTCGAATTGCCGCTCGCGACGAATGTCTGATTCACGCCAGCAATCTGCTGGTAGTACGTGTTCGTGTAAGCGGACAGCGTGGCCGTCCAGTAGCCCCACGGGATCGAGTAGAAGCCGTTCCAGCCGTGCGAGCCGAGGCGCTTGTCACCAAATTCCAGATCCTGGCTCACGCCGACGTTGAAAATGTCGTTCAGGCCGAGCGGATTGTCGATGCCGAGCGACAGATTGCCTTGCAGCTTGCCAGTCGCACGCGTACCGGAGTTGTCGATCGACGCGACGACAGTCCACGGTTTGCCTCGCTTCACGTCGAGCACGACGTCGCTTTCGCCGGGCAGCTCGCCCGGAACGAGTTGCATCGACACGTCCTGGCTCGACACGCGCTTCATCTGCTCCAGACCTTGCTCAAGGTCGCGCAGGTTCAGCAGTTCGCCGTCGCCGTTCGGGAAGGCGGTCTTCCAGGTGCCGCGGAGCTTTTCGTCGGCGAAGCGCACATGGCGGATGACACCGGGGATCAGCGAGAGCTTCAGCGTGCCGGTCGACAGATCTTGTTCGGGCAACAGCACGCGCGTCGTGACATACCCGTGCGCCAGAATCGCCTGCGACAGGCCCTTGACGAGCACGTCGAGGCCTTGTTTGCCGACGCACTGGCCGGCGTAGTGCTCGAGCCATTCGCGCGCGAAGGCGAATCGATCCATCGGCAACGCCGACGCGCCTTGCGATTTGACGGAAGCGGGCAGCGCGTCGGGTACGTCGAGTGCGAAACGCTCGATCCGAAAGCAGGGCATCTCCGACGGCAGCGCGGGATACCCTGCGCTCGCCGTTACGCTCGAACGCACCCCGGGCGCTGTGACGGTCCGTTCGCGCTCGCGCGCTTCTTCCTGCTGTCGGATTTGCTGGTCGTTGCCCGAAATGATCGGGCGAGGAGCTTCTTGCGCCGACACGGCCATTGGAATCAGCCATGCGGCCGACAGCAGCACGACCGGGATACGGATTGTCATAAATGTGGTGTTGTTAGCTCGACTTTATGGTTTGGGTGCTAAATGTCCCGGAATCCAAACCCATTCGGTACCGCTCCATTTCCAGAAGCCCATGACCCAGATCGTGCTCGACCACGACGGCAACACGGGCTCCATTTCCGGTTTCGGCGGAGGACGCGGAGGTGCATCAGGTGGCACGGTCTCGCATGCCGCGAGAAGCGTCGACATGACAAACGCTAGGGCCATGGGCCATTTGGATTTCTTCATCGTTGCCTCAAAGCGAGTGCGATGTGCGCCGATCACGTCTTAAACCACCGGGAAACGCGGCCAATCAGTCCCTGCGAAGGCGGCACCCACCCCGGCTTCAGAAAGTCGTAGACGTCATCGTAGTGATCGAGGGGCTTCACCGGCATCAGCTCCATTGGTATCAGCGGATGATCGATTTCGACAAAAACACCTCGGCGCCAGCACAGTTTCGCCTCCAGTACGGCCAAGAATGAAAAATAATCCTCTGTATACACGTGCTCCGACTTGCGTGAAGCGTCAGTGCGAATGATTTGCTCAAGCCCTTCTTTATCGCCACGAATCAACGTCGAGAAAAAATCCTCACCACGCTCGCATTCAGTTCTCAGCGGCTTCCGACCGTTCTTCGCCATTCGGCGAATCTTGTCAGCTAGAGAAACATCGTCGCCCATCATAGCCAACTGAAGCATGTGAACATAGAACTGGTTATTTAATGGATCTTCTCTTGCACTCACGAACCCCTGAGGTGAGGCGACCGAGAACGCCTGGACCATCGCATTGGAGTCGGACATCATCGAGTGCAATAAGTAATCTGGTGTTTGCAGCTCGAAGCGATCCTCGCTTATGGCGAGGGAAGTCAACTTGAGAACACACGAGACGTATAAATTATTTTTGAGCGATGATATATCGCCATTGACAAAATAATCATAAAGTCCGACCACGGAGTGATCTCTCGAAAGTCCATCATAACAGCGCTTCAAATCAATAGGCTTGATCCGATTGCGGATCTTTCCTGAAATCTCCGGAATATGCCGCATGGCCGCATCAAATCCAAAAGATTTCCGCTTAATCGCCTCTGCATCCATTTCGACACCTTATTTTATCTTCACAAGTGTTGCACCATTAGAATTAACACCCGTAACGACCTTTACAAGTTTGCCACTATCAATTGCCTTCTGGATCACGTCGGCAGTTGCCCTTTGATTTGCATCTCCACTTCGAAGACGGGCAACTGCGCTATCAATCCATCCATCAGTCATTTGCGTTGGCAAGCTACCGGATGGGCCATTAAGCTGGACCGATCCGTTCGCGTTCAATGGCTTGACTTCGTTGACATATACCGTGTCACCCTTGATGTAGACGCCGTCAAAGCAATTGACGCCACACTTACCATCCAGTGGAGTAAAGCCGTTGCGCACGAAGTAGTTGTTCGCCACATATTCACGGGCCTGCCCGCGTTGACGCTCAGGTTGTTGACTGATTGCAGGTTCGCGTTGTTCGTGAAAGTGCCGGGCAGCGTGAAGGCAAAATCGTGACCGACGTTGAACTGGGTGTCGACCGCTGCCGTGTAGTCGCCCTGCAGATTCACGTTCGCGTCGTGCGTTGCGCTGTAGGTGCCGCCACCCTGCAGCGTGGCCGCCGTGACCGACAGGTCGTGCGTCGAGCTGATCTGACCGTTCGTGTTGGTGATCGCACCGGTCGTCGTAACTTCCACGTCGCCGTTCGAATTCGTGACATTGCCGATCGTGCCGCCGCTGTTGTCCAAGGTGTTGCCTTGAACATGCAGCGATGCGCCGCTGAGCTGACCGCTCTGTGTGTTGCTGATCGACGTCGCGCTGACCGTCACCTCGCCGTTGCCGGTGATCGCGCCCATGAACCTGTCTGCACATCCCGACGCACCCGCCGTTGTCGATTCCCTTTTTCCCCAGACACGGCAAGGCTTCGCACCCCGCCCTCCCCAGATATTCAGTTCTCTAATCATTTTTTGCGCCCAGATGCGACTTTCGCCTTCAAGACGCCAGTTTGCCAGATGCGCCATGCCCCCTATCTCGATTCCCTTCGGCCCACCGGGTTTGACGGCGGCCGAAGGCCGACGGCAAACCCGGCGGAACGCATCCGCGACAACGAACAATCCGCCGCCAAACGACGGCCTCGCCGTCGTCCTCGTTCCAAGCGTTCATAAACATCGAGCTCGGCAACAGCCGGGCTCGGTGTTCAGCTAAAGAAGAACTTCTTTATCGCCAATCCACCCAATATTGCAAAGACAATAGAAACGCAAATCCAATAGACGACCTTGTGCCGCAGCGTAAATTTTTTATATTCTTCCTCAGTCGGTCCGCGTACCATCTCACACCTCACTGCTTACCACTACCATTGATTACCACCCCACCGCGACTCCAAGGTGTCACGCCAAAGCCAAATCCCCCCGGACTCCCAATACCAACCTCGATCGCCGTAGCACCGCCATAACGGCGTAGTGCTCGAGCCATTCGCGCGCGAAGGCGAAACGATCCATCGGCAACGCCGAGGCGCCTTGCGATTTCAGGGCCGTGGATAGCGCATCGGGTACATCGAGCGCGAAACGCTCGATCCGAAAGCAGGGCGTTTCCGACGGTAGCGTGGGAAACCCAACGCTCGCCACCACGTCCGATCGCACCCCGGGCGCGGAGACCGCCCGTTCACGCTCACGCGCCTCTTCCTGCTGTCGGGATTGCTGATCGTTGCCCGGAATGATCGTATGTTGCGGGATTTCCTGTGCAGCTACGCCTACTGTCACGGACAGCAGCGAGGCCGCAATGCAACTACCCAGTCGGACGATGCTCATGGATGTTGTTCTTATCAATCGGGTTCGTCGATTTATGGAATGCATCGATCCAACGCGACTCGCAGAGCAGCGCCGATTTCTACTTCTGGCGAATCGAATGGAAGGATGACTTTGGCGTCGTCGCCCAACCCTTCCCACGCTTCGAGCTTGTCATGACGGTTTGGATCAAGCGTTAAAACACCGTCAACGACTTTTGCGTGACACAAGATCATTTTCTTGAACAGGGCTTGCTTGATTTTGTACCCAAACCGTGTAAGAAGGCCATCGACCCACTTCTTATAGTTCTCTCCAACCAGCCGAAAGTCGAAGAAAAGCAGATTTTCCGCACGTTGCTGTGGGGTAATGAAACGACTTTTCAACAACGCATCGTTGAGACAACGACCGAGTGTTTCGTCATCAGCATCAGTGTCGAGAAAATATGCACCGCCATCCGGATCTGCGATTGAAACGCTACATCCAGACTGCGTTCCAATGAAAATTAAATCCTGATTGCGATAGATTCCTGCGCCACTCCATGGCTGGACATCGCTCAATTTACTGCCCCCTTTACCGTTGTCACAACAACCTTAACATCTCGGCTCTCACCGTATTGAATGGCTCGTCTGAGTTGCTCCCATTGCCACTAACTTTACAGTGGGATACTTCGGAGGGGAAAGGTCAGTACTCTTCAACGCCCTGGTCTGTCGTCATACCCGAAAGATGTCGCGCCCCCCGGGAGGACGGTGGTCGACGCCCCAATCTCGCCAACCTAGCCCAGGAGGAATCGTTACATTTTTTGCAGCGCAAGCTGATCGTTCTCGCCTATGAATCATTCCTTTCGTTGATAGACACGTAGCTCTAACGAACTATCACGAAACGGCTGCGGTACATCGATCCGAATGCATTGCATATCGACCAATCCATGCTCAAAGTGCGATGCCAATTCAGATCCAACCTCATTCATCGCATCCTGATCGCTGTCGGCTATCGGCCCATCAAACACTACTTGGACCGTTATATCTTCACCTTCAACGGCACAGCTTACAGCTCGGATATTTGCGCTGACGTATCCGAGTAGAACTGATTGCATCGCCAGCAACAGGCGAATTCGAAACTCGTTAGTCATTAGGGCCTCCCAGGAACAATATGAACCCCGTCCTTACTGTAGTGAATAATACCGTTCGTTGTTGGCATCTTTTCGCCTGTTACCGGGTCAACGTAGTTTCCAATAACTTTCCCGAAGTTCACGCGTTCTCGATAGCCCGGCTGGCCAGGCGCGACATTGTTCGCGGGCTGTCCAGTTCCCGCATAGTCGTCCACAAGCTTTTGAGGATCAGGGTATGACAACTCGCTTCGGCCGGGAATGAAGTTATTGTGATCCGGCTGATGCTTGCCCTGCTTGCCAGCGTCAATTACTGGCGTATCTCCACCCTTGACCGCCGTCGTGATGTAGTCTACCAACCCCTTCGCCTGATCCGGAATGATCGCCGTGATCCAGTCGCCGACCGTCTTTACGTCCGGCATCGGATAGATCAACGAACCGGTCGGCTTGATCGTCGGATCAAATGCCGTGGCCGGATCAGCGATCACGCCGTCGCCCTTACCAGACGTCTCGCCCTTGTACCCCGGTAGCTTGAATCCAGCGAGCCAGCCTGGAGCAGGCGCCATCGGTGAAATCTGATTGTTCTCCATCTCGATTTTGCCAGCACCGGTCGCCGTGGCCACATTCTGGCCCGACACGGCCGCGACGCCGGCAACCAAGCTAGTCACCAAATTGTCACGCGCCTCTCGCTCCGACGCGGACAAGTTCGTCGACGGCGCGAGCAGACTACCGAGCACGGAGCTGGTCGCCGCGCCCATTGCGCCCGCGCCGCAGCTCTGGCTGCCGGCGGCCGCGCCGGCACACCCGACAATCGCATGAAGTGCTGCACGCGCTTCTTCGCTGCCGAGGTTGTCGGCAATCTGCTTTACCTGGTTCGCACCGAGCTCTTGCAAATAGGCCACCGTGGCGTTCTGCGCGAACTGGCCCAGGCCACCTGTCACATTGCCGCCTGCGGCCACCGACAGGGCCGTGAGCACTTGTCGATACGTGCCGCTCGGCCCCCAATTGGCGTTCAGTTCGTCGGCGCGCTGCTGGGCGACCGTCTGCACCGCGCCGAGATCCCAGTTGCCGCCGACGTTCATCCCGAGATTGCCGCCGAC
>NZ_JAHACR010000440.1 GCF_018375725.1 Burkholderia sp.
GCCGCGCAGCTCGCACGGTCGGAATCCCGCCTTGACGACGCGCGCAATCACCTCGAAGCCGCGCTCGCGCTCAATCCGAGCTTCGACGATGCGCGCCTCGACCTGATCGAGCTGCTGCTTGCGCTCAACCAGATCGACGACGCGCGAGCCGAAACCGAACGCCTGTCGCCGCAGACCGTGCAAAGCGAGCCGCGCTACCAGGCGATCAAGACCCGTTTCGACGCGCTTGCGGCGACCGCCGACCTGCCGCCGACCGATGCGCTCGAAGCGCGCATCGTCGAAGCTCGGATTGAGCGCGATCGCGGCTTCGAGGTGATTGCGCGCGTCGTCAAGGCGGGATTCCGCCCGTGCGAGCTGCGCGGCCCGGCGCTCCGCTTCCTCCGGCGCGGGCAGCAGCCGGTCGAGAAACGCGCGCAGCTGCCCTTCGGGCAGCACGCCGACAAACTGGTCGACCGGGCGCCCGTCGGCGAACGCGATCACATGCGGAATGCTGCGCGTCTCGAAGTGCGCGGCCAGTTCCTGATTCTCGTCGACATTGACCTTCACCAGCTTCCAGCGGCCCGCATAGTCGCTTTCGAGCTTTTCCAGCATCGGGCCGAGCGACTTGCACGGGCCGCACCACGGCGCCCAGAAGTCGACCAGCACGGGCGTGTCGAGCGATGCTTCGATGACGTCTTTCTCGAAAGTGGCAAGCGTGGTGTCCATGGTGTTCCCTTGAGTTCGAATAGCGTCAGATGGAGGGAAATCGCGTGTTTTTCAACGCGGCTTGCGTTCAGGCAGCGGGATCCATTCGGTCTCGCCGGGCACCTTGCCCATTTCCTGCCGCGTCCACGCGTCCTTCGCGCGCTCGATCGCTTCGCGGCTGCTCGCGACGAAATTCCAGTCGATGAACCGTTCGCCGTCGAGCTTGTCGCCGCCGAGCAGCATCACGCGCGCGCCATGGCCGCTCGCCAGCGTGACGGGAACGCCGGGCTCGAGCACGGCCATCTGCTCGGAAGCAAGCGGCGTACCGTCGATCGACAGATCGCCGTCGACCAGGTAGACCGCGCGCTCTTCGTGCGATGCGTCGAGCTCGATGCGGGCGCCGGCCGCGAATTCGGCGGCGACGTACAGCGTGCGGGAGTACGTCGTGACCGGCGAGCGCAGGCCGAATGCATCGCCGGCAATCACCGTCAGCGATACGCCGTTTTCGGTCCGCTTCGGCAGCGTCTCGGCCGCATGGTGCTCGAACGACGGCGCGTCCTGCTCGTGCGCGAGCGGCAGCGCGACCCAGGTCTGGATGCCGTGCACGGTATGGCCGCGCTCGCGCAGCGCGTCCGGCGTGCGCTCGGAGTGGACGATGCCGCGTCCGGCGGTCATCCAGTTGACATCGCCCGGGACGATTTCCTGCAGCGAGCCGAGGCTGTCGCGGTGCAGGATCGCGCCGTCGAACAGATAGGTCACGGTCGCGAGCCCGATGTGCGGATGCGGCCGCACGTCGAGGCCGATGCCGGCGGGCAGCGTCGCGGGCCCCATGTGGTCGAAGAAGATAAACGGGCCGACGAGGCGGGCTGCCAGCGCGGGCAGCGTGCGGCGTACCGTCAGATTGCCGATGTCGCGCACGTGCGGCTTCAGCAGGGCTTTGATGGGGGCAGTCATGGCAGGATCCTGTCGCAGCGGCGGGGATGCCGCCCATTCTACTGGCGACGGCGCGCCGGCGCGTGCGGAGTTGGCGGAAATGCGGTCGCGAACGCGGGGTGGGCGATGCGGCGCCGGCCGGTCGGCGATTCCATGTCGGCCGCGCGGGTTTCAGGATGGAATGCGAAACCCCGGTAGACTGTCCGGCTTCAGAACGATAAAGAAAGGAGACGACGATGGCCCCGAAGGACCTGTTGCTGGCGCTGGTGGTGATCCTGGCGTGGGGCGTGAACTTCGTCGTGATCAAAGTCGGCCTGCACGGCATGCCGCCGATGCTGCTCGGCGCGCTGCGCTTCACGCTCGCGGCGGTGCCGGCCGTGTTCTTCGTGAAGCGTCCGCAGATCTCGTGGCGGCTGCTCGTGCTGTATGGCGCGACGATCCAGCTCGGCCAGTTCGTGTTCCTGTTTACCGGGATGTATGTCGGGATGCCGGCGGGCCTCGCGTCGCTCGTGCTGCAGTCGCAGGCGTTCTTCACGCTCGTGTTCGCGATGCTGTTCCTCGGCGAGCGGCTGCGCGTGCAAAACCTCGTCGGTCTCGCGGTCGCGGCGGCGGGGCTCGTGTTGATCGCGTCGCAAGGCGGGCGCGCGATGACGCTGGCCGGCTTCCTGCTGACGATTGGTGCGGCCGCGATGTGGGCGCTCGGCAATATCCTGACGAAGAAGGTCGGCCAGGCCGATCTCGTATCGCTCGTCGTGTGGGCGAGCCTCGTGCCGCCGGTCCCGTTCTTCCTGCTGTCGCTGTGGTTCGAAGGGCCGCAGCGCATCGAGAGCGCGCTCGCCTCGCTGACGGGCGCGTCGATCTTCGCGGTCGTGTATCTCGCGTTCGTCGCGACACTGCTCGGCTACGGACTGTG
>NZ_JAHACR010000041.1 GCF_018375725.1 Burkholderia sp.
GTCAACCTCGCGCTGGCGCTCGCGGCGGAAGGCGCGTCGTTCGGCATTCTCGATGCCGACATCTACGGCCCGTCGCTGCCGACGATGCTCGGCATCCACGGCCGCCCCGAATCGCCGGACGATCAGTCGATGAACCCGCTCGTCGGCCACGGCGTGCAGGCCAACTCGATCGGCTTCCTGATCGAGGAGGACAACCCGATGATCTGGCGCGGCCCGATGGCGACGTCGGCGCTCGAGCAGCTCCTGCGCCAGACGAACTGGCGTGACCTCGACTACCTGATCGTCGACATGCCGCCGGGCACCGGCGACATCCAGCTGACGCTTTCGCAGCGCGTGCCGGTGACGGGCGCCGTGATCGTCACGACGCCGCAGGACATCGCACTGCTCGACGCGAAAAAGGGCCTGAAGATGTTCGAGAAGGTCGGCATTCCGATCATCGGGATCGTCGAGAACATGAGCATGCATACCTGCTCGAATTGCGGTCACGAGGAGCACATCTTCGGCGCGGGCGGCGCGGAGCGGATGGCGAAGGATTACGGCGTGACGGTGCTCGGCAACCTGCCGCTCGACATGTCGATCCGCGAGCAGGCGGACGGCGGCACGCCGACGGTCGTGGCCGATCCGGACGGCAAGATCGCGCAGCGCTATCGCGAGATCGCCCGCAGTGTCGCGCTGACGATTGCGAAGCGCGCGCGCGACATGACGTCGAAGTTCCCGTCGATCGTTGTTCAAAATTCGTAAAACCCTTGCGGGACGGGGCCGGCCGCTGTTTACGGCGGCGCGTGGCGCGGTATCATGGCGACTTTTCCAGGGCCCCGTTGCCCGCCCGGCAGGGGCGCCGTGTCAGACGGCCGCCTGCCGGCACGAGGATCGAATGAAACGACGACATCACGGCGCGAGCGCCGGCCGCGCGCAGCGCGCGCTGCTGGCGGCCGCCGCGCTGGGCCTCCTGGCCGGCTGCACTTCCTTTTCTTCGTCGCACGAGAAGCGGGCCGACGCACAGTTGCGGCCGACCGTCGGCGCGCAGACGCGCGGCACGGTGACGCTCGTCGAGCGTCCCGACGGCGTGCAGGTCACCTATAACCTGGCGGGCCTGCCGCCCAACAGCGACCACGCGCTGCAGGTGCACGAGCGGGGCGACTGCAACGCGGGCGACGGCTCGAGCGCAGGACCGGTGTTCGCGCCGGCCGCCGACCGGCTGCGTGCAGGCGCACGCGTCGCCGGGGATCTCGGCAACATCCATGCGGATGCGAACGGCGTCGCCGCAGGCTTCATCGTCGCTCCAGATCTGGCCCTCGACGGCGTGCGTTCGGCGGTCGGCCGTTCGGCGCTCGTCTATCGCGACGCGATCGATCCGGCCTTTCCACAGCACGGCGCGGGGCCTGCGCTCGCGTGTGGTGTGATTCGTTGACGCGGCCCGCGTGCGCATGCGCGCGATCGCGTAAAATGTGCGCCTTTCTTGGCCGCTGCCCCGAACCGGCGGCCTTCGTTCACCGTCACGCAGCGTTTTCTCGCGCCCCGATATGAAACGACCCCCACGCTCACTTCGTTCGCTGCCCCCCGAGGGGACGGTCAGCCTTCTCGGGACGGCCCGGCGGAGGATGGCATGAGCATCAAGTCCGACAAGTGGATTCGGCGCATGGCCGAAGAGCACAAGATGATCGAGCCGTTCGTGCCCGATCAGGTCCGCGCTTCGGAAGACGGCCGCCGGATCGTCAGCTACGGCACGTCGAGCTACGGCTACGATATTCGCTGCGCTGACGAATTCAAGATCTTCACGAACATCAACTCGACGATCGTCGATCCGAAGAATTTCGACGAGGGTTCGTTCGTCGATTTCAAGGGCGACGTGTGCATCATCCCGCCGAACTCGTTCGCGCTGGCCCGCACCGTCGAATACTTCCGCATTCCGCGCACCGTGTTGACCGTATGCCTCGGCAAGTCGACCTACGCGCGCTGCGGGATCATCGTCAACGTGACGCCGTTCGAGCCCGAATGGGAAGGCTACGTCACGCTGGAATTCTCGAACACGACGCCACTGCCGGCGAAGATCTATGCTAACGAAGGCGTGGCCCAAGTCCTCTTTTTCGAGAGCGACGAGGTGTGCGACGTGTCGTACGCGGATCGCGGCGGCAAGTATCAGGGACAGCGCGGTGTCACGCTGCCGAAAACCTGATCTGGTTGCATATCGAATCACCAGTTACCGGGTGACCGCTGCGTGTGACACGCCGCGGTCGTTCTTTTTGGAGAATCGCCCATGAAGTTTCGTTTTCCCGTCGTCATCATCGACGAAGATTTCCGCTCCGAGAACATCTCGGGCTCCGGCATCCGGGCGTTGGCCGAAGCGATCGAGAAGGAGGGCGTCGAAGTCAACGGCCTCACGAGCTACGGCGATCTGACGTCGTTCGCGCAGCAGTCGAGCCGCGCGTCGTGCTTCATCCTGTCGATCGACGACGACGAACTCATGCTCGGCGAGACCGGCCCGGACGGCGAACTGCCGGAACTGTCGACCGCCATCATCGAGCTGCGCGCGTTCATCGCCGAAGTGCGTCGTCGCAACGCCGACATCCCGATCTTCCTGTACGGCGAGACGCGCACGTCGCGGCACCTGCCGAACGACATCCTGCGCGAGCTGCACGGCTTCATCCACATGTTCGAGGACACGCCGGAGTTCGTCGCGCGCCACATCATCCGCGAGGCGAAGGTCTATCTGGATTCGCTTGCGCCGCCGTTCTTCAAGGAGCTCGTCAAGTACGCGGACGAAGGCTCGTACTCGTGGCACTGCCCGGGCCACTCCGGCGGCGTCGCGTTCCTGAAGAACCCGCTCGGCCAGATGTTCCACCAGTTCTTCGGCGAGAACATGCTGCGCGCGGACGTCTGCAACGCGGTCGATGAACTCGGCCAGCTGCTCGATCACACGGGCCCGATCGCGGCGTCGGAGCGCAACGCGGCGCGGATCTTCAGCGCCGATCACCTGTTCTTCGTGACCAACGGCACGTCGACGTCGAACAAGATCGTCTGGCATGCGACCGTCGCGCCGGGCGACATCGTGCTGGTCGACCGCAACTGCCACAAGTCGATCCTGCACGCGATCACGATGACGGGTGCGATTCCCGTGTTCCTGACGCCGACGCGCAACCATTACGGCCTCATCGGTCCGATTCCGCGCGACGAGTTCAAGCTGGAGAACATCCGCAAGAAGATCGAGGCGAATCCGTTCGCGCGCGAGGCGCTGCGTCAGAACCCGGACATGAAGCCGCGCATCCTGACGATCACGCAGAGCACGTACGACGGCGTCGTCTACAACGTCGAGATGATCAAGGATCTGCTCGGCGACCTGATCGACACGCTGCACTTCGACGAAGCCTGGCTGCCGCACGCGGCGTTCCACCCGTTCTACCGCGACATGCACGCGATCGGCGACGGCCGTCCGCGCACCGGCTCGACGGTGTACGCGACGCACTCGACGCACAAGCTGCTCGCCGGCATCTCGCAGGCGTCGCAGATCGTCGTGCAGGATTCGGAGAACCGCACGTTCGACAAGCACCGTTTCAACGAGGCGTACCTGATGCACACGTCGACGAGCCCGCAGTACGCGATCATCGCGTCGTGCGACGTCGCCGCGGCGATGATGGAGCCGCCGGGCGGCACCGCGCTTGTCGAGGAATCGATCGCCGAGGCGATCGACTTCCGCCGCGCGATGCGCAAGGTCGGCGCCGAGTACGGCGACGACTGGTTCTTCACCGTGTGGGGCCCGGAGGCGCTGGCGGAAGAAGGCATCGGCTCGCGCGAGGACTGGATTCTGAAGCCGAACGACCGCTGGCACGGCTTCGGCCCGCTCGCGGAAGGCTTCAACATGCTCGATCCGATCAAGGCGACGATCATCACGCCGGGGCTCGATGTCGACGGCGAGTTCGGCGAGACCGGCATTCCTGCCGCGATCGTCACGAAGTACCTCGCCGAGCACGGGATCATCGTCGAGAAGACCGGCCTGTATTCGTTCTTCATCATGTTCACGATCGGCATCACGAAGGGCCGCTGGAACTCGATGGTGACCGAGCTGCAGCAGTTCAAGGACGACTACGACAATAACCAGCCGCTGTGGCGCGTGATGCCGGAATTCGCCGCGCAGCATCCGCAATACGACCGCTTCGGCCTGCGCGACCTGTGCACGCAGATCCACGACGTGTATCGTGCGAACGACATCGCGCGCCTGACGACCGAGATGTACCTGTCGGACATGGAGCCGGCGATGAAGCCGTCGGACGCGTTCGCGAAGCTCGCGCACCGCAAGATCGACCGCGTGCCGATCGACGAGCTCGAAGGCCGCGTGACGAGCATCCTGCTGACGCCGTATCCGCCGGGCATTCCGCTGCTGATCCCGGGCGAGCGCTTCAACAAGACGATCGTCAACTACCTGCGGTTCGCGCGCGACTTCAACGAACGGTTCCCGGGCTTCCACACCGACATCCACGGTCTCGTCGCGGAAGAGGTGAACGGACGCGTCGAGTACTTCGTCGACTGCGTGCGCGATTGACGATGAGGCGGATTCGATTCGGGACGATGCGTGCAGCGGCGGCCGCGCTCGTCGTCTGGGCGGCGTTTTCCGGCGCGACGGCGCAGGCGGAGGTTGCGGCGGCCGATCCGGTCGACGTGGCCATGCGCCAGTGCCTCGCGCGGCGCGACCGCTCGTCGCCGGCCGGGCAGATCCAGTGCATGGACGAGGCGCGGCAGCAATGGCAGACGGTGATGGACGGCGCGTACCGGCGGCTCCTGGAAGGCGCGCCGGCCGACGACAGGCGCGGCTGGCAGGAAAGCCAGCGCCGCTGGCTCGCGTGGCGCAACGACGAGGCGCAGTTGCTGAAGGCGGTCTACGATACGACGCGCGGCACGATGTACGCGATGGCGGGCGCCGACATGCAGCTGCAGCCGGTGCGCGACCGTGCGCTCGCGCTGCGTGCGGCGGCGGATCGCGCGGTGCAGCCGGCCGCCGCGCAAGCCGGTGCGCGCGACCCGGCGCATCGCGTGCGGGCGTGCGAGCAGGACGCCGCGTGCGAGCACGCGCAGTTCGACATGAATCGTTACTACCAGAAGCTGCGGCGCAAGATGCCGGCGCATTCGGCGGCGACGCTCGTGCGTGCGCAGCGCGCGTGGGTCGCGTTCCGCGATGCGACGACGCCGCTCGTCGGCGAGGACGGCCGAATCGACCTGATCGGCGCGCGCGTCGCGACGATGAAGCGTCTGTCGGAGACGGTCGGCAACAGGTAGGCCGGCGAGCGAAGCGCAATCGCATGCGTCGCTGGCGGCAGCAATGAAAAATGGGCACCTCGCGGTGCCCATTTTGTTTTCCGGCGAAGCGCGCGTTACTTGAGCGCTGCGCGTGCGGCCTTCGCCGCTGCCCGCACCTGATCCGGCGCGGTGCCGCCCGGGTGGTTGCGGCTCGCGACCGAGCCTTCGAGCGTCAGGTAGTCGAACACGTCGTCGCCGATCAGGTGCGCGACGTTCGGCAGTTCCTGCTTCATCTCGTCGAGCGTCAGGTCGGCCAGATCGCAGCCGCGCTCGTCGCAGATCCGCACTGCGTGCGCCACCGCTTCGTGCGCGTCGCGGAACGGCAGGCCGCGCTTCACCAGATAGTCGGCGAGGTCGGTCGCGGTCGAAAAGCCCTGCAATGCCGCCGAGCGCATCGCGTCCGGTTTCACGGTGATGCCGGCGACCATTTCGGCGAAGATGCGCAGCGTGTCGGCGATGGTGTCGACCGTGTCGAACAGCGGCTCCTTGTCTTCCTGGTTGTCCTTGTTGTACGCGAGCGGCTGGCCCTTCATCAGCGTCAGCAGCGCCATCAGGTGGCCGTTCACGCGGCCCGTCTTGCCGCGTGCCAGCTCCGGCACGTCCGGGTTCTTCTTCTGCGGCATGATCGAGCTGCCGGTGCAGAAGCGGTCGGCGATGTCGATGAAGCCGACGCGCGGGCTCATCCACAGCACGAGCTCCTCCGAGAAGCGCGACACGTGCGTCATCACCAGCGCCGCGGCGGCGGTGAATTCGATCGCGAAGTCGCGGTCGGACACGGCGTCGAGCGAGTTCGCGCAGATGCCGTCGAAGCCGAGTGTCTTCGCCACAGCGTGGCGGTCGATCGGGTAGCTCGTGCCGGCGAGCGCGGCCGCGCCGAGCGGCAGGCGGTTCACGCGGCTGCGGCAGTCGCGCATGCGCTCCGCGTCGCGCGAGAACATCTCGACGTAGGCGAGCAGGTGATGGCCGAACGTGACCGGCTGCGCGACCTGCAGGTGCGTGAAGCCCGGCATGATCGTGTCGGCGTTCTGTTCGGCGAGGTTGATCAGCGCCGCGCGCAGGTCGTTCAGGAGGCCGCCGATGCGGTCGATTTCGCCGCGTAGCCACAGGCGGATATCGGTCGCGACCTGGTCGTTGCGCGAACGGCCGGTGTGCAGGCGCTTGCCGGCGTCGCCGATCAGGGCGGTGAGGCGCGCCTCGATGTTCAGGTGGACGTCCTCGAGGTCGAGCTGCCATTCGAATTCGCCGCGCTCGATCTCGCCCTTGATCTGCGCCATGCCGCGTTCGATGGCGGCGAGGTCGTCGGCGCTGATGATCTTCTGCGCGGCGAGCATGCTCGCATGGGCGAGCGAGCCGGCGATGTCGACGAGCGCGAGACGCTTGTCGAAAAACACCGACGACGTGTAGCGCTTGACCAGCTCCGACATCGGTTCCGAGAAGCGGGCCGACCAGGCCTCGCCCTTTTTGTGCAGTTGGGACGTCATGGCGATTCTTAGAAGGGGAGTGAGGCGGCGTTCGCCGCGCAGGAATTTCGCGATTTTAGCATTCGCGGGCTCGCGCGCCGCGCCGGACGGACGGCCCGCGGGCGCAGGGCGCCCGGATGGCGCGGCGCGCGATTCAGCCGCGCACCAGCACGACAAGCTTCAGATCCTCGCGATGCGCGGGTTTCAGCGTGATCTGCTGGTAGACGACGCGGCCGTCGGCCGGGTGATCGAATTCGCGCGTGCCGCCTTCGCGTTCGAAGACGTCCTGCGACGCCCAGAATGGCGCGAACGCGTCGCTGCCGGCGATCAGCCCGTCGATCAGCGCGCGCGTCGGCGCATCGTTCAGGTGACGGATCGCATCGGCGCGGAATTCGGCGGCGAGCCTGCGCGCGCGCGTGTCCCAGTCGACGATCAGCGTGCGCGCGACCGGCGACATGAAGGTGAAGCGCAGCAGGTTGCGGTCGTGATCGCCGTCGAGCCAGCCGGTGAAGAGGGCGGCGGCGGCCGGATTCCAGGCGAGCGCGTTCCATTGCCGGTCGAGCACGTAGGCGGGCGTCGCGATCGCCGCGACGGTCGCCGCAAGCGTCGGCGGCAGATCGCCGGCGGCGACATCCGGTTCCGCCGGATCGCGCTGTGCCGCCAGCTCGAACAGATACGCGCGTTCGGCGCGCGACAGCTGCAGCGCGACTGCGATGCGCGCGAGCGCATCGGCCGATGCGGATACCTGGCGTCCCTGTTCGATCCACGTGTACCAGGTCGGGCTCACGCCGCACAACTGCGCGACTTCCTCGCGCCTGAGCCCCGGCGTGCGCCGGCGCGGGCCGGGCGGCAGGCCGACGGCTTGCGGCGTCAGGCGCTCGCGATGGGCGCGGATGAAGTCGCCGAGCGCACGGGCGGGGGTGGCGTCGAGGGGCGGCGTGGGGGCGGAAGGTGGGTGGCTCATGCGAATCGGTGCGGAAAACCGCCAGGAAAATCGTCAGACGGGTGGTTCAAATACCGGAATAACTGCTTGACTTGTACTGGTACAGGCGCGGTCCTATTGTAGCGGCTCGCGCGTGTGCACAGAGCGACGCGCCATTCCGAGGAGAGTGCGATGAAACATCACGATCAGGTCGCCGACGCGTTCGGTTCAACAGCCGCCGCCTATCTGACGAGCGCAGTCCATGCGACCGGCGCCGACCTGCAGGCGCTGGCCGACGCGGTGCGGGCGACGCCGGACGCCGCGGTGCTGGATCTCGGCTGCGGCGCCGGCCATGCGAGCTTCGCGGCCGCGCCGCACGTTCGCGAGGTCGTGGCGTACGATCTCGCACCGCCGATGCTCGCGACCGTCGACGCGGCGGCTCGCGCACGGGGCCTGGCGAATATCCGGACTTGCGAGGGCGCTGCCGAGCGGCTGCCGTTCGACGCGGCGACGTTCGACTGGGTCGTGAGCCGGATGAGCGCGCATCACTGGCACGACGTGCCGGTGGCGCTCGCCGAGATGCGGCGGGTGTTGAAGCCGGGCGGACGGGTGGTGATGATCGACATCGTCGGCCCTGCGCATCCGCTGCTCGACACGTATTTGCAGGCGGTGGAGGTGCTGCGTGACGCATCGCACGTGCGGAACTACCGCGCCGACGAATGGCTTGCGATGTTCGGCGACGCGGGATTCGATGCGCAGGTCGGCAGCCGCTGGCGGTTGCCGATCGACTTCGACACGTGGATCGCGCGGATGCGCACGCCGGCGGACAGCGTGACCGGAATCCGGGCGCTGTGGGCGCATGCGCCCGACGAAGTGCGCCGCCATTACGCGGTGCAGCCGGACGGTTCGTTCGAGCACGATGCGTTGCTGATAACGGCGCGCTGAGCGCGGTCGCCGGAGCGCCGAGCCGGCAGCGCGGCATTGGCGGTTCGCGCGATCCCGTCCCGCCGGGCATGAGAAAAGCCGCGATACGCGGTCAGGCGTATCGCGGCGGATGCATGGCGTGGCCGGCGCGGGCCGGGCGTCGCCTGCGGCGCAGCCAGCGCGGTCAGCCCGTATTGCGCAGGCCGGCCGCGATGCCGTTGATGGTCAGGTGAATCCCGCGCCGCAGCCGTGCGTTGGTCTCGCCCGCGCGGTGCCGCTTGATCAGCTCGACCTGCAGGTGGTTGAGCGGATCGAGATACGGGAAGCGGTTCTTGATCGAGCGTGCGAGCAGCGGGTTCGTCGCGAGACGGGTCTCGTGGCCGGTGATCTCGGCCAGCGCCTGCGCCGTCCGCTCCCACTCGGCGACGATCCGCTCGAACACGTGCTTGCGCAGCTTCTTGTCGGCGACGAGCTGCGCGTAGCGCGACGCGACCGCGAGATCGGTCTTCGCGAGCACCATGTCCATGTTCGACAGCAGGTTCGCGAAGAACGGCCAGGTCTTGTTCATTTTCTTCAGGCGCGCGAGCCGCTTGCCGCGCTCGGCCGCGTCCTTCGCGTCGTCGAGATACGCGGCGACCGCACTGCCGAAGCCGTACCAGCCGGTCAGCAGCAACCGGCACTGACCCCACGAAAATCCCCACGGAATCGCGCGCAGATCCTCGATCCTGCGGTTCTTCGGATCCTGCAGCTTGCGCGACGCCGGGCGGCTGCCGATGTTCAGCTCGGCGATCTCGGTGATCGGCGTCGACGAGAAGAAGTAATCGGTGAAGCCCGGGGTCTCGTAGACGAGCGCACGATAGGCGGCCATCGCCGAGTCGGACAGCGTCTGCATCGTCGCCTCGAACGCCGGCAGTTGCGCGGGCGCATTCGACTGCGGCAGCAGCGACGCCTCCAGCGTCGCGGCGACAACCGTTTCCAGGTTGCGCCGGCCGATCGCCGGGTTCGCGAACTTGCTCGCGATTACCTCGCCCTGTTCGGTCAGGCGGATCTGGCCGTTCACGGTGCCGGGCGGCTGCGACAGGATCGCCTGGTAGGTCGGGCCGCCGCCGCGGCCGACCGTGCCGCCGCGGCCGTGGAACAGGCGCAGCGTGATGCCGCGCTCGCGGAACAGGTCGACGAGTGCCAGCTCCGCCCGGTACAGCTCCCAGTTCGATGTCAGGAAGCCGCCGTCCTTGTTGCTGTCCGAGTAGCCGAGCATCACTTCCTGCTCGCCGCCCTGATGGGCGACGATCGCGTCGACGCCCGGCAGCGCGAAGTAGTCGCGCATGATGCGCGACGCGTCGCGCAGGTCGGGAATCGTCTCGAACAGCGGGATCACCATCAGGCCGTTGCGCGCGCTGCCGTGCGCCGCTCCGAACCGGCCTTCGAGCAGCCCGGTTTCCTTTTGCAGCAGCAGCACCTCGACGAGGTCGCTGACCGTCTCCGTGTGCGAAATGATGTAGTTGCGCACCGCGCGCGGCCCGAACTGCGCGCGGACCGCACGGGCCTTCTCGAACACGCCGAGCTCGCTTTGGGCCAGCGCCGAGTAGTCGAAATACGGCGAGCGCAGCGGCCGCGGATCGGCGAGCGCAGCGAGCAGCAGGCGCAGCTTGTCCTCTTCGGCGAGCTTCGCGTAGTCCGCCTCGACGCCCGCGCGCGCGAACAGCTCGGCGACCACGGCCTCGTGGACGTCCGAACTCTGGCGCAGGTCGAGGCTCGCGAGATGGAAGCCGAACACTTCGGCTGCGCGCACGAGCGGCGCGAGGCGCGGCGCGGCGAGCGATGCGCCATGATGCTCGTCGAGCGATTCCATCAGCACCTTGAGGTCGCGGACGAATTCGTCGGAATCGGCGTACGGCGTCGCACGCACGGGCGGCGCGCCGCGGCCGGCGCTGCGCACCGGCACCGTGCCTTCGCCGAGGCGCACGCGTGCACTGGCGGCAAGGCGCGTGTAGATGCCGATCAGCGCGCGGCGGTACGGTTCGTCGACGCGGTGCGGCGACTGATCCGGCGACGCCGCGGCGAGCGCCTTCACCGCATCGCTCGCGCCGACCAGCAGGTTCGACACCGACAGCTCGGCACCGAGCTTGTGGATCTGTTCCAGATAGTGCTCGATGATCACCGCGGACTGGCGGTTGATCGCCTCGTCGAGCGTCGTGGCGGTCACGTTCGGGTTGCCGTCGCGGTCGCCGCCGATCCAGCTGCCCATCTGGAAGAACGCGGGCACGCGCGCGGGCAGGCCGTGCTCGGCGAGCGCCGCCTCGATGTCGCCATACAGCGCGGGCAGTTCGTCGAGGAAGGTCGCGCGGTAGTACGACAGCGCATTCTCGATCTCGTCGCCGACGGTGAGGCGCGCGTCGCGCAGCATCCGCGTCTGCCACAGCGCGGTCACGCGCGCGCGCAGCATCGCTTCGTTGTGCGCACGCTCGCGCGCCGTCAGCGGCTGGTCGCGCTCGGCGAGCAGCCGCGCGATGTCGTGCTGGGCGTCGAGGATGCTCTTGCGCTGCACTTCGGTCGGGTGCGCGGTCAGCACCGGCACGATCAGTGCGTCGTCGAAGAAGCGCTGCAGCACGTCCTTCGACGCGCCGCCGGCAGCCTTCAGCTGGTCGAGCGCATGCGCGACGGAGCCGGGCCGCGGCGTCGAGCCGGCGAGCGCGTGAATCCGGCGGCGGCGGTTGTGGTGGCGATCCTCGGCGATGTTCGCGAGGTGCGAGAAATAGCTGAACGCGCGCACGACGCTGACCGTCTGCTCCGGGGTCAGCTTGCGCAGTTTCTTCTCGAGTGCGAGCGCGGCCTCGCGGTCGTCCTCGCGGCGGAATTTCACGGCGGTCTGGCGGATCGTCTCGACGACGTCGAACACCGCATCGCCTTCCTGTTCGCGCACGACGTCGCCGAGCAGCCGGCCGAGGAAGCGGATGTCCTCGAACAGCGGGCGGTCCTTGTCTTCCCGCGTGCGGGCGCCGGGCTTGGCCGCTTGCGCCGCGGCGTCGTTGGCGGCCGCCTTCTGCGTGCGTTTCGTCGGACGTATGCTGTCTTTCGGTTTGGTTGCCGGTTTTGCACGGCCGTTCGTATTGGCGGCGGTGGCGCCCGTCAGGGCGTCTGAGGAAGGCAAGGCAGCATTGCGGCGCGCCGTGCGCGCCGATCCGGAAGACTTCACGATGGGTTTCCTTGCGAAAGCACGAGTGAACGGGAACTACGGTGTAGCGACAACTGCGGCACATCCGCGCATCCACGCGACGATCCGCGCCGGGCGGCGTACGGACCGGCTCCGCGCCCGGGCGGGCGAGGGCGTGCGTGCTACCATTGTTCGATCTTCAATCCCGTTCTTCGATGCTTCCGCAATGAATTCCGAGACCCTTTCGGTACAGCCGCCCGCGACGCTGACGATTGCTTCGCGCGAGAGCCGCCTGGCGATGTGGCAGGCCGAACATGTGCGTGATGCGCTGCGCAAATTATATCCAGCTTGTGACGTGAAAATCCTCGGGATGACGACCCGCGGCGATCAAATTCTCGATCGCGCGCTGTCGAAGGTCGGCGGCAAGGGCCTGTTCGTGAAGGAGCTGGAAAACGCGCTCGCCGACGGCCGTGCCGATCTCGCCGTGCACTCGCTCAAAGACGTGCCGATGGCGTTGCCCGACGGCTTTTCGCTTGCCGCGATCATGAAGCGCGAGGATCCGCGCGACGCGTTCGTCTCGAACGACTACGCGTCGCTCGACGCGCTGCCGGCGGGCGCCGTGGTCGGCACGTCGAGCCTGCGCCGCGAGGCGATGCTGCGCGCGCGCTATCCGCAACTGCAGGTGCAACCGTTGCGGGGCAACCTCGATACGCGTCTCGCGAAGCTCGATCGCGGCGACTACGCGGCGATCATTCTCGCGGCGGCGGGCCTGAAGCGCCTCGGTCTCGAGGCGCGCATCCGCGGGCTGATCGACGTCGAGGACAGCCTGCCCGCGGCGGGCCAGGGCGCGCTCGGCATCGAGATCGCGTCGCACCGCACCGACGTCGCCGCGTGGCTCGCACCGCTGCACGATACGCAGACGGCGCTCGCGGTCGAGGCCGAGCGGATGGTGTCGCGCGCACTCGGCGGCAGCTGCGAGGTGCCGCTTGCCGCGTACGCGGCATGGCGCGCGGGCGAGCTGTACCTGACGGGCCGCGTGTCGACGATCGACGGCACACGCGTGCTGACGGCCGAGGAATGCGCGTCGGTGATGAACGTCGCCGATGCGCTCGCGCTCGGCCGCGCGGTCGCCGACGAGCTGGAGGCGCAGGGCGCGCTCGACATCGTCCGTGCGCTGCTCGCCGGCCAGCAGGCCGGCAAGGGCGACGCCTGATGGCGGTCGGCGCGCGTGCGTTCACCGCTGTCCTGACCCGCCCGGACGGCCAGTCCGCCGGGCTGGCGGGGCAACTGGCCGATGCCGGTTGCGACGTCCTCGAATTTCCGCTGATCGATATTGCGGCGCTCGCCGATCCCGCGCCGCTCGAGGCCGCGTTCGCGGCGCTCGCCGACTACGCGCTGGTGATCTTCGTGTCGCCGAACGCGATCGATCGCGCGCTCGCGCACTACGGCGCCATCTGGCCGCCGGCGCTGCCGATCGGCGTCGTCGGGCCGGGCAGTGTCGCCGCGCTCGAACGGCACGGTGTCGCCGCGCCGGCCTACCGTGTGATCGTGCCGCAGGCGCCCGCCGACGGCAGCGCACCGCATTACGACTCCGAAAGCCTGTTCGCGTCGATCGAGGCCGCGTTCGGCGGCGCCGCCGCGCTCGCCGGCGAGCGCGTGCTGATCGTGCGCGGCGACGGCGGCCGGGAATGGCTCGCCGACCGGCTGCGCGAGGCGGGCGCCGACGTCGAGCTCGTCGCGGCTTACCGGCGCATCGTGCCGGAGCCGCGGATCGGCGCATGGGAGCGCGTGCACGCGCTGCTCGGCGGCGCGCCGCACGCGTGGCTCGTCACCAGTTCGGAAGGCGTGCGCAACCTGCACGCACTTGCGCAGGCGCATCTGACCGAAGCGGAGATCGATGCGTTGAAGCATGCGCCGCTCGTGACGCCGCATCCGCGGATCGAGCAGACCGCGCGCGCATTGGGTTTTGATAGGATTACGCTGACCGGCGCGGGCGATGAGCGTATCGTCCGCGCGTTTCGATCGATGGCCGACGAGGCCGTCCAACCGGCGACAGCCGCACCGGTGCCTATACGCATGACAGATACCAACGATTCCAAAAACGTCTCTTCCCAGCCGGCCGCTGCATCCGCAACGCCGGCCAGTCCGTCGTATATCTCCTCTGAACCGCCCGTGCGCCGTGGCGGCAACGCCGTCCTGTGGCTGGTGGTCGTCGTGCTCGGCTGCGCGGCGGGCGCCGGCGGCTATGCGCTGAACCGCAAGGTCGAGCGGCTCGACGAAACGCTGGTCGCGCGCCAGAAATCGAACGACGCGCAGGCGGCCGAGACGCGCATGAAGACCGAGCAGGCGCTCGCGAGCGCGCATCAGGTCGATACGCAGCTCGCGCAGCTCGACGGCAAGCTCGCCGACGCGCAGAACGCACAGCAGGCGCTGCAGCAGCAATACCAGGATCTCGCGCGCAACCGCGACGCATGGATGTTCGAGGAAGTCGACCAGATGCTGTCGGGCGCGAGCCAGCAGCTGCAGCTGACGGGCAATACACAGCTCGCGCTGATCGCGCTGCAGAATGCCGACGCACGCCTCGCGGCGTCGCAGAGCGCGCAGGCGGTCGCGGTGCGCAAGGCGCTGGCGCAGGACATCGAGAAGCTGAAGGCCGCGCCGTCCGCCGATCTGACGGGCCTCGCGATCAAGCTGGACGACGCGATCGCGAAGATCGACGCGCTGCCGCTCGCCGGCGAGGCGATCGTCCCGCACGCGGCGCCGAAGGCCGACGCGTCCGCCGCCGTTGCGAAGACGGCCGCGGCTGCCGGCGAACCGCGCTGGAAGGTCTGGTGGCACGACTTTTCGGCCGGCATCGGCCAGCAGCTGAAGGGGCTGGTGCAGGTGCGCCGGATCGACAACGCCGACGCGATGCTCGCGTCGCCCGATCAGGGCTACTTCGTGCGCGAGAACGTCAAGCTGCGCCTGTTGACCGCGCGTCTGTCGCTGCTCGCACGCAACGAGCCGGCGATGAAGTCGGATCTGCACGCCGCGCAGGCGGCGCTCGCGAAGTATTTCGACCCGGCCGCGAAGGACACGCAGGTCGTCGCGGATCTGCTCAGGCAGGTCGACGGCGCATCGCTGACGGTCGCGGTGCCGAACCTGAGCGGCAGCCTGAGCGCCGTTCAGCAGTTCAAGAGCAGGGGGTGACGATGACGCTTCGTGGAATCGTTTGGCTCGCGATCCTGTTCGCGATCGCCGCGGCGCTCGCCACGGTCGGCCGTTTCGATACGGGCCAGGTGCTGCTCGTCTATCCGCCGTACCGCGTCGACCTGTCGCTGAACCTGTTCGTGGTCGGCATCGTCGTGCTGTTCATCGTTGTCTATGCATTGCTGCGCATCGTGCGCAACATCTGGCGCATGCCGCAGCGCGTCGCCGCCTATCGCGCGCGCGCGCGCAACGAGAAAGCGAAGGCATCGCTGCACGACGCGATCGCGAACCTGTATGCAGGCCGTTTCTCGCGCGCCGAGAAGGCTGCGCGCGACGCGCTCGCGGTCGATGCGAACCATGGCGCGGCGAGTCTTGTCGCGGCCACCGCCGCGCACCGGATGCACGAATATGCGCGTCGCGACGAATGGCTGTCGAAAGTCGAGTTGCCGGATTGGCAGGAAGCGCGCCTGCTCGCGTCGGCCGACATGCGCGCCGATGCGCGCGATGCCGAAGGTGCGCTCGCCGCGCTCGCCGAGATGCAGGCGTCGGGCGGCAAGCGCATCCATGCGCAACAGGTCGCGCTGCGTGCGCAGCAGCAGCTGAAGAACTGGGCCGAAGTGCTGAAGCTCGCGAAGGCGCTCGAAAAGCGCGAAGCGCTGCATCCGGCCGCCGCGGTGCGGCTGCGCCAGCAGGCGGCCGAGAACCTGCTGCGCGAACGCCGTCACGATCCCGATGCATTGCTCGAGGTATGGCAATCACTGTCGGCGACGGAGCGCCAGTCGCCGCGCCTGGCCGATCTCGCGGCCGACCTGCTTGTGTCGCTCGAGCGCCGGCCGGAAGCGCGCCGCGTCGTCGAGGACGCGCTTGCGCACAACTGGGACGCGCGCCTGTTGCGCCGCTATCCGGATACCGCCGGCGCCGACGCGCTGCCGCTGATCCAGAAGGCGGAGGGCTGGCAGAAGGATCACCCGGAAGACGCCGACCTGCTGTTCGCGCTCGGCCGTCTCTGCCAGCAGCAGCAGCTGTGGGGCAAGGCGCAGTCGTTCCTCGAGTCGGCGCTCAAGCTGGCCGACAACGATACGCTGAAGGTGCGCACGCATCGTGCGCTTGCGCGGCTGTTCGAGCATCTCGGCGAAACCGACAAGGCGGCGAAGCACTACCGCGAGAGCGCGCTCGCGATCAGCGTGGTCTGACGCGCGCGGCAGTTTGCACCGCGCCATGTAAAAAACCCGGATGCCGCGAGGCGTCCGGGTTTTTTTGTTGCCGCGTGCGGCGTATTACCTGTCGACGAGCCGCTTCGGCACCGACAGTACCAGCAGGGCGCCGAGCACGAGGAAGGCGGCGAGCATGTACATGCCCGCATCGTTGCTCGACGTCGCCTGCTTGAGCCAGCCCATCATGTACGGGCTCAGGAAGCCGGCGAGGTTGCCGATCGAATTGATCATCGCGATGCCCGCGGCGGCGGCGGCGCCCCCGAGGAACGCGGTCGGCAGGCTCCAGAACAGCGGCAGCGTCGTCAGGATGCCCATCGTCGCCAGCGTGAGGCCGAGCATCGCCAGCGCGGTTTCATGCGCCCAGATCACCGACAGTACCAGCCCGAGCGCGCCGAACACCGCCGGAATCGCGACGTGCCAGCGCCGTTCGCGGCGCTTGTCCGCGCTGCGCGCGATCAGGATCATGGCCACGACCGCGGCCGCATACGGAATCGCCGACAACAGGCCAATCGCGAACGCATCGGTCACGCCGGTCGCCTTGATGATCGTCGGCAGCCAGAAGCCGATGCCGTACAGTCCCATCACGAACGAAAAATAGATCAGCGCCATCAGCCACACACGCGGACTCGACATCACGGTTCCGAGAGACGGGTCCTCCTTGGTCGCCTCTTCCGCGTCGATATTGCGTTCGAGCAGCGCCTTTTCGTCGTCGGTCAGCCACGTGGCCTTGGCGATCCGGTCGTCGAGCGCGAAGAACACCAGCACGCCGACGAGCACCGACGGAATGCCTTCGAGCAGGAACAGCCACTGCCAGCCGTGCCAGCCGTTCACGCCGTTGAATGCCTTCAGGATGTAGCCCGACACCGGTCCGCCGATGACGCCGGACAGCGCGACCGCGGTCATGAAGAACGTCGTCATCCGTCCGCGCCGGTGTGCCGGATACCAGTAGGTCAGGTAAAGGATCACGCCGGGAAAGAAGCCGGCTTCCGCGACGCCGAGCAGGAAGCGCATCACGTAGAACATCGCCGGTGTCGTGACGAACATCATCAGTGCGGAAATCACGCCCCAGGTCACCATGATGCGCGCGATCCACACGCGCGCGCCGACCCGGTGCAGGATGATGTTGCTCGGCACTTCGAACAGGAAGTAGCCGAAGAAGAAGATGCCGGCGCCCAGGCCGTAGACGGTGTCGCTCAGGTTCAGGTCGCTGACCATCTGCAGCTTCGCGAAGCCGACGTTGACGCGGTCGAGATAGGCGACCACGTAGCACAGCAGCAGGAGCGGCGTGAGCCGCCACGAAACCTTGCGGTAGGTCGCCTCTTCGAATGCGCCGGACGAGCCCGGCAGGAATTGCGTCGATGTTGCCATGTTGTCTCCTGTCGATCGGCGTGGGCGTTTCAGCGCTTGCGCCGGCCGCATGTTTCGCAGCTGTTGGTATGGTGGGTGGGATGATGCGCGATGCGGGTGCTGCTGCAGGTGCTGCTAGATACACCGTCCGCCGTCGACTTCGAGGCAGACGCCGGTGATGAATTCCGCCTCGTCGGAGGCGAGGTAGAGCGCCGCATTGGCGATATCCTGCGGCGTCGAGAAGCGGCCCAGCGGGATGGTCGCGAGAAAGCGCCGGCGATTTTCGGGCGTGTCCTCGCAGCCCATGAATTCCGTCATCAGGCCGGTTTCGCCGAGTACCGGGTTGATGCAGTTCACGCGGATACGGTCCGGGCCGAGCTCGACGGCGAGCGACTTGCTCGCATTGATCATCGCCGCCTTGGTGCTGTTGTACCAGACGAGGCCGGGGCGCGGCCGGACGCCTGCCGTCGACGCGACATTGACGAACACGCCGCCGCCTTGCGAACGGAAGTACGGCACGAGCGTCTGCACGCTCCAGAACAGGCTCTTCACGTTGACCGCGTAGACGCGGTCGAACTCCGCTTCGGTCACGTCGAGCACCGGTTTGTTGCGATGCGTGGTGCCCGCGTTGTTGACGATGATCTCGACGGAATGGAAATCGTCGAGCGCGGCTTCGAGGAGCGTGCGCCAGTCGTCGCGGCGGGACACGTCGCCCGCGACCGAGATCGCCTTGCCGCCTGCGAGCGCAATCTCGCTCGCGACGCGCTCGGCCGCCGCGCCGTTCAGGTCGTTGACGACGACGTTCGCGCCTTCGCGCGCGTACGTCTTCGCGATGCCTTCGCCGAAGCCCGAGCCGCCGCCCGTGACGATCGCCGTCTTGCCGCTCAACCGCATGATGTGTCTCCTCGTCGTGGTGTTGTCGTGTCGTATGCGGTCCGGCGCGTCAGCCGTGCCGTATCGCGATGGTTTTCAGTACCGTGAAGCCGTACAGCGCCTCGAAGCCTTTCTCGCGGCCGTGGCCCGAATGGCCGACGCCGCCGAACGGCAGCTCGACGCCGCCGCCCGCACCGTAGTTGTTGATGAACACCTGGCCCGCGCGGAGGCGGCGCGCGAGGCGCAACTGGCGCGCGCCGTCGCGCGTCCAGACGCCCGCGACGAGGCCGTACGGCGTGCCGTTCGCGAGCGCGACCGCTTCGTCCTCGTCGACAAAGCGCATCGCGGCGAGCACCGGGCCGAACACTTCCTCCTGCGCGAGCCGGTGCGACGGCGGCACGTCGCGCAACAGCGCGGGCGCCTGGTAGAAGCCGCTTTCGGGCGCGTCGGGCATGACCTGGCCGTGCGCGGCCATCGGGATGCCGTCGTGCTGCGCGTCGGACAGGAAATCCCAGACGCGCTGCTGTTGCTTCGCGTTGATCAGCGGTCCGCAGTCGAGATCCGCGCGGCTCGGGCCGACCCTGATGCCGTTGAACGCGGTCGCGAGGCGCTCGAGAAGCGGTTCGTAGACCGCGCGCTCGATCAGCACGCGGCTGCCGGCGGAGCAGGTCTGGCCGGCGTTCTGCACGATGGCGGACACGAGCGCCGGCAGCGCGGCGTCAAGGTCGGCGTCGGCGAACACGATCTGCGGTGATTTGCCGCCGAGTTCGAGCGTGACGGGGACATGGTTTTCGGCCGCCATCTGCGCGACCAGCTTGCCGGTCGCGGGCGAGCCGGTAAACGAGATGTGGTCGATGCCGGGATGGCGCGCGAGCGCTGCGCCCGCCTCATGGCCGTAGCCGGTGACGATGTTGAGCGCGCCGGCCGGCAGGCCGGCTTCGGCGGCCAGTTCGGCAACGCGCAGCAGCGACAGGCACGCATCCTCGGCCGGCTTGACGACGCAGGCATTGCCGGCCGCGAGCGCTGCGCCGACACTGCGCCCGAAAATCTGCATCGGGTAGTTCCACGGCACGATGTGGCCGGTGACGCCGTGCGGCTCGCGCACGGTCAGCACCGTGTAGCCGGCCTGATAGGGGAGGGTTTCGCCGTGCAGCTTGTCGGCGGCGCCCGCGTAGAACTCGAAGTAGCGCGCCAGCGCGGCGGCATCGGCGCGCGCCTGTCTGAGCGGCTTGCCCGTGTCGCGCGCCTCGATGCCGGCGAGTTCATCGATGCAGGCGGCGACGCGCTGGGACAGCCGGTACAGCACGCGGCCGCGCTCGGCGGCGCTGGCCGCGCCCCATGCGCCTGCGAACGCGTCGCGGGCCGCGGCAACCGCACGCTCGATGTCGGCGGCGGATCCGCGGGCGATCGACGCGAACGGCTGTCCGTCGGACGGATCGATGACGGGGAGGGTCTCCAGTTGCGCGGGCAATGTCCATTCACCCGCGATGAAATGCCTTGCCTCTTCCATGCCAGCTCCTGTGTCGGCCGGCGTGAGCGCTTCTTCGGCGCTGACACCGGTTCCACGCAACGTTGCGTGTTGTTCGATATCCGGGCGGTCTGCGCGATTATCGCGCCGTTCTTCGTCCTGGCGCCAGCGGTCGATTCGCTATAATGGCGCATTCTTTCCGGGCATGCCGATGGCGGGAACCACGCCGCGGTGCGCCCTGGCCCGAATTCCCTTCGACCCACAGAGAACGCTCATGAGCTTCAACCATGTTCCGGCCGGCAAGGACCTGCCGCAAGATTTCAACGTCATCATCGAGATTTCCGCGCAAAGCGACCCGGTGAAGTATGAAGCGGACAAGGAGCTGGGTCTCCTCGTCGTCGACCGTTTCATCGGCACGGGCATGCGCTACCCGGTGAACTACGGCTACATCCCGCAGACGCTGTCGGGCGACGGCGATCCGGTCGACGTGCTGGTGATCACGCCGTTCCCGATCATGGCCGGCACGGTCGTGCGCGCACGCGCGCTCGGCATGCTGCAGATGACCGACGAGTCGGGCGTCGACGCGAAGCTGATCGCGGTGCCGCACGACAAGGTTTGCCCGATGACGGCGAACATCAAGTCGATCGACGACGTGCCCGAATACCTGAAGGACCAGATCAAGCACTTCTTCGAGCAATACAAGGCGCTCGAAAAGGGCAAGTGGGTGAAGGTCGAGGGCTGGGCGGGCATCGAAGCCGCGCACAAGGAAATCACCGACGGCGTCGCGAACTTCAAGAAGTAAGCGGCGCACCGGCCGCAATGGCCGGTTCGGACCACGCGAAACCGCGCGTGCCTCTTGTCAGGAGGCCGCGCGGTTTTGTTTTGCGCGTGCGGTTCGCCGTGCGGTGGCGGCGGTGTCCGGCACGCTTGCCGGCGCGTCCGTGCCGGCTTCGGCCGGAAGTTCGTTGGCGGGTGCCGGCGGCAATACCGATTCGAGCGTGCGCTTGCCGCTGGCCAGCGCGCGCTTTTGCGTGGCGGACATCCGCTTGACCCAGTATTCGGCGCGCGACGCGCAAAACAAAACCGCGCGGCCTCCTGACAAGAGGCACGCGCG
>NZ_JAHACR010000441.1 GCF_018375725.1 Burkholderia sp.
CGCGGGTTTTTCCTCGGGGAAGGCGTCCACGCGTCAAAATATGTGATTGGTCGGCGCGCCGGACGGGCGCGCCGCCACACTCATCACATCGTCAATCAACCGGAATTTCTTCATGGCAGTCATTCGTCATCACGTCGGCGCGCGCCTCTCCGAAACCGCCATCCATAACGGCACGATCTACCTCGCCGGCCAGATCGCCGAAGACACCACGCAGGACATCAAGGGCCAGACGCGTGAAGTGCTCGGCCATATCGACCGCCTGCTCGCCGAAGCGAACAGCGACAAGGCGCATCTGCTGTCGGTGCAGATCTATATTTCGGATCTGGCGAATTTCGCCGGCATGAACGAGGAGTGGGACGCCTGGGTCGCACAGGGCAACACGCCGCCGCGTGCCACTGTCGAGGCGAAGCTCGCGGATCCCGCGCTGCTCGTCGAGATCGTCGTCGTCGCCGCTCAGCGGAGCTGACCGTTTCGCGATGACCGCACCTCGCCAGCCAGCACGATGAGCGCCGATACCGTTTCCACATCCGCAGCCGCGTCGCCGTCGTTCGAAGACGTGCTGGCGTTCGTGCGCGAGCACGCGGGCGACGCGCGGCTGCTTTCCGGCGAACCGCTGGCGGATCACGCGGCAGGCACCGCGTCGATCATGCGCACGCTGAACGTCGATCCGCCCGCGGTGCGGGCGGCGGCGCTGTTTGCGCTGACGCCGCACCTGATCGATCCCGAGCGCCAGCTGACGGAACGGTTCGGCGACGAGGTTGCGGGCCTCGTGTTCGATGTGCGCAAGTTGTTGCGGCTCGGCACGGTCAGCCTGCGCGCCGCGCAGCACGCGGTGCCGGAGGGCGGGCGCGATGCGGCGGCCGCACGCCGCGCGCAGATCGAAGCGCTGCGCAAGATGCTGCTCGCATTTGCGCAGGACATCCGCGTCGTGCTGATCCGGCTCGCGTCGCGGCTCCAGTCGCTGCGCTACTACGCGGCGGCGAAGGTGACGCCGCCGCCGGATGTCGCGCGCGAGACGCTCGACATCTACGCGCCGCTCGCGAACCGGCTCGGCATCTGGCAGCTGAAATGGGAGCTGGAAGATCTGGCGTTCCGCTTCGAGGATGGCGTCACGTACAAGCGGATCGCGAAGCTGCTCGACGAGAAGCGCATCGAGCGCGAAGCCTACGTCGCGGAGGCGATCGAACGCCTGCAGCAGGAGCTGGCCGCTGCGCACATCCAGGCGGAGGTGAGCGGCCGCCCGAAGCATATCTACAGTATCTTGCGCAAGATGCGCGGCAAGGAGCTCGACTTCTCCGAGCTGTACGACGTGCGCGCATTCCGCGTGATCGTGCCGGACATCAAGGATTGCTATACGGTGCTCGGCATCGTGCATCACCTGTGGCAGCCGGTGCCGAAGGAATTCGACGACTACATCTCGCGTCCGAAGCCGAACGGCTACAAGTCGCTGCACACGGTCGTGATCGGCGACGACGGGCGGGCATTCGAAGTGCAGATCCGCACGCACGAGATGCATCGCTTCGCCGAATACGGCGTCGCCGCGCACTGGCGGTACAAGGAAGCGGGCACGCGCGGCTACGGCGGCCAGTTCTCGGCGAGCGACAAGTACGACGAGAAGATCGCCTGGCTGCGTCAGTTGCTCGCATGGAAGGACGACGTCGAGGACGGCGGCGCAGTGGAGGGCGACGGCGGCAAGGCGTGGGCGCAATTGCGCGAGACGACGCTCGACGACGACCACATCTACGTGCTGACGCCGCAGGCGCGCGTGATCGCATTGCCGCAGGGCGCGACGCCGGTGGATTTCGCCTACCACCTGCACAGCGAACTGGGTCATCGTTGCCGCGGCGCGCGCGTCGACGGCGCGATGGTGCCGTTGAATACCCCGCTCGCGAACGGCCAGACGGTCGAGATCGTCGTGGTGAAGGAGGGCGGTCCGTCGCGCGACTGGCTGAATCCGCAGCTCGGATACATCAAGAGTCCGCGTGCGCGCCAGAAGGTGCGTGCGTGGTTCAACGCGATCGAGCTGGAAGAGAACATCGCCCACGGGCGCGCGCTCGTCGAAAAGACGCTGCAGCGCGAGGGCAGGACGTCGGTGAATCTCGATCACCTCGCGGCGAAGCTCGGTTTCAAGTCGACTGACGAACTGTTTTCCGCCGTCGGCAAAGAGGCATTCAGCCTGCGCAACATTGAACTGGCGCTGTCGGATGCGCCGCCGCCGGAGCCTGCGCCCGAAGCGCCCGCCGATTTCGAAAAGCGCAGCAGCGGTGCGAGTGTCGCGCATGGTGCGTCGACTGGCGTGCTGGTCGTCGGCGTCGATGCGCTGCTGACGCAGCTTGCGCGTTGCTGCCGGCCGGCGCCGCCCGATCCGATCAGCGGTTTCGTGACGCGCGGCAAGGGGATGTCGATCCACCGCAGCGACTGCGCGATGTTCCGCCGCATGGCGGAGCGCGCGCCGGAGCGCGTGCTGCAGACGACCTGGTCCG
>NZ_JAHACR010000442.1 GCF_018375725.1 Burkholderia sp.
GTTCGACTGTGAGGACGACGCCATTCAGGCCATCTACGCGCACCACGTGCTGCACGGCGTGGCCTCGTTCGAGGAGACGCCGCCCGATATCGCCGAAATGCGCGCGCGCCGCGACAAGGTGCTGGATCACGGCCTGCCGTACCTCGTCGCGGAATGCGGCGGCACGGTCGCCGGCTACGCATACGCGACGCCGTACCGCCCGCGCAGCGCGTACCGCTTCACGATCGAGGATTCGATCTATATCGACGAAGCGCAGCGCGGTCGCGGGATCGGCCGGGCCTTGCTCGGCGCGCTGATCGCTCGCTGCGAAGCCGGCCCGTGGCGGCAGATGCTCGCCGTGATCGCCGACGGCGGCCGGGGCGGCTCGACGTCGCTGCATCGCGCCTTCGGCTTCGAGCCGATCGGCACGCTGCAATCGGTCGGCTTCAAGCACGGCCGCTGGATCGACACCGCGCTGCTGCAACGTCCGCTCGGCGAGGGCGCGAGCGTCCATCCCGCGCCGTTCGCGTCGCGCTAGAATGGCCGCATGGCAAAATCGACCCACACCATTCCCGACGAGGCCGCCGCGGAAACCGTCCGCAGCGAGTACACCGTCGACGAGCTCGCGCGCGTCTCGGACACGACCGTGCGCAACATCCGCGCGTACCAGGACCGCGGCCTGCTCGCGCCGCCCGAGAAACGCGGCCGCGTCGGCATCTATGGCGACACGCACGTCGCACGCCTGAAGCTGGTCAACCACCTGCTGGCGCGCGGCTATACGCTGTCGAACATCCAGGATCTGATCATGGCGATCGACGAAGGCCACGACCTTCGCTCGATTCTCGGCCTCGAAAACGCGATCGGCGGCCGCTGGTCGAACGAACTGCCGAAAACCTACTCGCTCGCGACGCTCGCGCACATGTTCGGGCCGCAGACGCCCGCCTCGCTCGCGCGCGTGACCGAGCTCGGGCTGCTCGAGCGGCGCGGCCTCTCGTTCGTCGCGAAGAGCCCGGCGTTGCTCGAGGCCGCCGCCGCGATCGTGAAGGAAGGCATTCCGGTGCGCGAGCTGCTTGACATGATCAGCCAAGCGCAACCGCACTTCGACGCGATCGCCCGGCTGCTGGTCGGTCTGGTCGTCCGCAAGCTCGACCACTACGACACCGGCACGCTGCCGCCGCCCACCGACGTGCCCGCGCTCGTCGACGCGATCTGGCGCCTGCGTCCGCTCGCGACGGAGTTCGTCGAAGGCGAAACGCACCGCGCGCTCGAAGCCGCCGCGAGCGCCTATCTCGGCGGCCGCGTCGCGACCATTCTCGACAGGAAGCTCGGCGACGAAGCCGCGCGCCAGCCGTCCCCGCACGACGACGCCGACAAGGCATAGGCGCGCGGGCGTCATATCCATATCGGCATTGCTTCGTTGGCGTGCCTGATCGCCCATGCGACGATTCTTCGAACGGAGCGGCACCGCGCCGCCCGCCCGAAGACACTTCGCATGGAGATCGCCCGATGCTTCGCCTCCCCCGCTGGATCACGCATACCGCCGCATCGGCGCTCGTCGCGCTGTCGGCTGCCTCGGCCTTCGCGCAGGGCGCCGACGACAACGTCGTACGCATCGGTTATCAAAAGGCCGGGCTGCTCTCGGTCGTCAAGGCGCAAGGCGCGCTCGAAACACGCCTGAAGCCGCTCGGCTACAGCGTGCAGTGGTTCGAATTCCCGGCCGGTCCGCAGCTGCTCGAAGCGCTGAATGCCAACAGCATCGACTTCGGCTACACCGGCGCGCCGCCGCCCGTATTCGCGCAGGCAGCCGGCGTGCGCTTCGTCTACGTCGGGGCGGAACCGCCGTCGCCGCACAACGAGGCTCTGTTCGTGAAACCCGATTCACCGATCAGGTCGGTCGCCGACCTGCGCGGCAAGAAGGTGGCGCTGCAAAAAGGCTCGAGCGCGAACTACCTGTTGCTGAAGGCGCTGCAAAAAGCCGGCGTGCGCTATGACGAGATCCGTCCGGTCTACCTGCCGCCCGCCGATGCCCGCGCCGCGTTCGAAAGCGGCAATGTCGACGCGTGGGCCGTCTGGGATCCGTATTACGCGTCCGCGCAGGAGGCGCTGAAGGTTCGCACGCTGTCCGATTACACGGGCCTCACCGCGGCGAACAATTTCTATGAAGCAACCCGCGATTTCGCGCAGCGTCACCCGGCGATCGTCGCCGCGATCCTGGAACAGGCGCGCACGACCGGCCAATGGGTCAACCGGCATCCGGCCGAAACCGCTGCGCTGATCGCGCCGAAGGTCGGCCTGAGCCAGGCGCTCGTCGAAACGTGGTTCAAGCGCGTGCCGTTCGGCGCCGTGCCGATCGACGACCGGATCGTCGCGACCCAGCAAGGCGTCGCGGACGCGTTCTACGACGCCAGACTGATTCCGCACAAGCTCACGGTCAGCGACAACGCGTGGATCGACAAGCGCGCGACGTCGGCGCTCGCGGCAAAGTAAGCGAGACGAGCGGGCCG
>NZ_JAHACR010000443.1 GCF_018375725.1 Burkholderia sp.
CGATCGAGACGCGGCTGACCGGCGACGTGCGCGGACGCGGACTGTTCGTCGGCATCGAGTTCGTGCGCGACCGCGCAAGCAAGGCGGCCTTCGATCCGGCGCTGAAGCTGCATGCCGCGATCAAGCGCGAAGCGATGCAGCGTGGTTTGATGGTGTATCCGATGGGCGGTACGATCGACGGGCGGCAGGGCGATCACGTGTTGCTCGCGCCGCCATTCATCTGCATGCCGCAGCAGATCGACACGATCGTCGAACGCCTCGCTGGCGCGGTCTACGCGGCGCTCGCGGCAGCCAGCGCATAACGGTGCCAGCGCACGGAACATCATGAACACTCGACTTCCCCCGTTCGATCCGGCATCGGCGACCGATGCGCAGAAGGCCGTGCTCGACGAGATTCTCAGCGGCCCGCGCGGCAATCTGAACGGGCCGTTCCTCGGCTGGATCGCGAGCCCCGAGCTGGCTCAGCATGCGCAGCGCCTGGGTGCGTTTTGCCGCTATCGCACCGGCTTGCCGCTGCGCCTGTCGGAACTGGCGATCCTCGTGACTGCCGCGCGCTGGCGTTCGCAGGCGGAGTGGCATATCCATCATCCGATCGCGCTCGACGCGGGGCTGCCCGCCGCGACCGCGGAAGCGATCCGGCTGGGCGTCGAGCCGGCATTCGAGTCGGACGACGATGCGCTGATTTACGCATTCGCGAACGAACTCTACGATACGCGTCGTGTGAGCGACGCGACGTTCGCACGCGCGCAGGAGCATTTCGGTCACGCGGTCGTCGTCAATCTGGTCGCGTTGCTGGGCTATTACGCGCTTGTTGCGATGACGCTCAATACGTTCGGCATGCGTGCCGACGGCCAGACAGCGCTGCCATTCCCGGAATGAGGGCGTGCGTGCCCGCGCGGTTGCGGCGGGCGCACAACCCTGTGGCGGCGCGCACTGCCGGGGACGATTCGTCTGAATGTAATCGCGTGCTTCATCGAAAGCGCGGGTTCAGAGGCGGAAAATTTCCTTCCTGTCCTGAATCCGGTCAGAGCCACCGCCGGAGGACAGGTGAATGCGTTCGGCCGTACTGCCCGTCTTTATCGTTTGCGCGGCACGCCGTCGTGCAATGACGAAAAAAGACCCCGCACGCCATCGGTGGCGTGCGGGGTCAGGAGAGAGCGCTCGCGTTATGCCGCGACGGCTTCAGCCTGCGGCGCCACGTCGGCGGGCGTGGCTTCCTGACGGATCAGGTAATCGAACGCGCCGAGCGAAGCCTTTGCGCCTTCGCCGACCGCGATCACGATCTGCTTGAACGGCACCGTCGTCACGTCGCCCGCCGCGAACACGCCCGGCACTGACGTCGCGCCGCGCGCGTCGACGACGATCTCGCCGTGCTTCGACAGCTCGAGCGTGCCCTTCAGCCATTCGGTATTCGGCACAAGACCGATCTGCACGAACACGCCTTCGAGTTCGACGCGCTTGACGTCGCCCGTCTGCAGATCCTTGTAGACGAGGCCGTTCAGTTTGTTGCCGTCGCCGGTCAGTTCGGTGGTCTGCGCTTGCGTGACCACCGTGACGTTCGGCAGGCTGCGCAGCTTGCGTTGCAGCACTTCGTCCGCGCGCAACTGTGCGCCGAATTCGATCAGCGTGACCTCGCGGACGAGGCCCGCCAGATCGATCGCCGCCTCGACGCCCGAATTGCCGCCGCCCACCACCGCAACGCGCTTGCCCTTGAACAGCGGGCCGTCGCAGTGCGGGCAGTACGCGACGCCGCGGTTGCGGTATTCACGCTCGCCCGGCACGTTGATCTCGCGCCAGCGCGCGCCCGTCGCGATCACGATCGTCTTCGCCTTCAGCACCGCGCCGCTCGCGAGACGGATCTGGTGCACGTCGCCGGGAATCAGCGCATCGGCGCGCTGCACGTCCATGATGTCGACGTCGTACTGCTTCACGTGCTGCTCGAGTGCCGTCGCGAACTTCGGTCCTTCGGTTTCCTGCACCGACACGAAGTTCTCGATCGCCATCGTGTCGAGCACCTGCCCGCCGAAGCGCTCGGCGACCACGCCGGTTGCGATGCCCTTGCGCGCCGAATAAATGGCCGCAGCCGCGCCGGCCGGGCCGCCGCCGACGATCAGCGTGTCGAACACCGGCTTGTCGTCGAGTGCCTTTGCGGCGCGCGCGCTCGCACCGGTATCGAGCTTCGCGAGAATTTCCTTGACGCTGCTGCGTCCCTGGCCGAACGACTCGCCGTTCAGGAACATCGTCGGCACGGCCATGATCTGGCGGGCCTCGACTTCGTCCTGGAACAGTGCGCCGTCGATCGCAACGTGCCGGATGCGCGGGTTGATCAGCGCCATCACGTTCAGCGCCTGCACGACTTCGGGGCAGTTCTGGCACGACAGCGAGAAATACGTCTCGAATGCATAGTCGCCGTCAAGCGCGCGGATCTGTTCGATCACGTCGTCGGAGCCAATGGAAACGAT
>NZ_JAHACR010000042.1 GCF_018375725.1 Burkholderia sp.
GCAGAGAAAGCGGGGCCGGCGGACGGCGAAACGGCCGCGCCCGCGGATGCGCAGCCGCCCGTCGATCCGCATGCGCCGCCGATCCTGCGTGTGCGCGATCTCGTGACGCGCTTTCCGGTCAAATCGGGCCTGTTCGGACGCGTATCGCAATACGTGCATGCCGTCGAGCGTGTGAGCTTCGAGCTGCGCGCGGGCGAGACGCTCGCGCTCGTCGGCGAATCCGGCTGCGGCAAGTCGACGACGGGGCGTTCACTGCTGCGGCTCGTCGAGTCGCAAAGCGGTTCGATCGAATTCGACGGCCGCGACATCAGCACGCTGAAGGGCCATGATCTGCAGGCGCTGCGCCGCAATATCCAGTTCATCTTCCAGGATCCGTTCGCATCGCTGAACCCGCGGCTCACGGTCGGCTTCTCGATCATGGAGCCGCTGCTCGTGCACGGCGTCGCGACCGGCAGCGCCGCGCAGGCGCGGGTCGACTGGCTGCTCGACAAGGTCGGGCTGCCCGCCGAGGCCGCGCGCCGTTATCCGCACGAATTCTCCGGCGGGCAGCGTCAGCGGATCGCGATCGCGCGTGCGCTCGCACTGAACCCGAAAGTCGTGATCGCCGACGAATCCGTCTCCGCGCTCGACGTGTCGGTGCAGGCGCAGATCGTCAACCTGATGCTCGACCTGCAGCGCGAGCTGGGCGTCGCCTACCTGTTCATCTCGCACGACATGGCGGTGGTCGAGCGTGTCAGCCATCGCGTCGCGGTGATGTATCTCGGCCAGATCGTCGAGATCGGGCCCCGCCGCGCGGTGTTCGAATCGCCGCAGCATCCGTACACCAAGAAGCTGATGGGCGCGGTGCCGATCGCCGATCCCGCGCGTCGGCACGCATTGCGCCAGCTCGCGGCGGACGAGATCCCGAGCCCGATCCGTGCGGCCGGCGACGAGCCCGTCGTGCCGCCGCTCGTCGCGGTCGGGCCCGATCACTATGTCGCCGCGCATCGCGTCGGCGGCGTGTATTGACGCGCGAGCGGCAACCATGGACCGCAGTTGCGCACGCGCCAGGCAGCGGCGATTTTTTCCCGAACGGGCGCTGTCGCCCCGTGAATCCCACCACGCGTTACGAAAACCTTCACAGGAGCCAGGAAAAATGAAGAAGCCGAATTCGTTCCCGATGTTCCGTCCGCGCGCGCTGTTTGTCGCGGGCGCCAGTGCGTTCGCGCTGTCGGCCGCGTCGCCCGCATTCGCGCAACAGAACGTGGTGGTGGCGGTGTATTCGACTTTCACGACGATGGACCCGTACGACGCGAACGACACGGTGTCGCAGGCCGTCGTCAAGTCGTTCTACGAAGGGCTGTTCGGCTTCGACAAGGACATGAAGCTCGTCAACGTCCTCGCGACGGGCTACAAGGCATCGCCCGACGCGAAGGTCTACACGATCAAGCTGCGTGAGGGCGTGAAGTTCCACGACGGCACCGACTTCAACGCCGCGGCCGTGAAGGCGAACTTCGACCGCGTGACCGATCCTGCGAACAAGCTGAAGCGTTATGGCCTGTTCCGCGTGATCGAGAAGACCGAAGCCGTCGATCCGACGACCGTGAAGATCACGCTGCGCGAGCCATTTTCCGCGTTCATCAACACGCTCGCGCACCCGTCGGCGGTGATGATTTCGCCGGCGGCGCTGAAGAAGTGGGGACGCGACGTGTCGCTGCATCCGGTCGGCACGGGGCCGTTCGAATTCGTCGAATGGAAGCAGACCGACGACATGAAGGTGAAGAAGTTCGCCGGTTACTGGAAGAAGGGCTATCCGAAGGTCGACGCGATCGACTGGAAACCGGTGGTCGACAACAATACGCGTGCCGCGCTGATCAAGACCGGCGAGGCGGATTTCGCCTTCACGATTCCGTTCGAGCAGGCGACCGAGCTGAAGAACAATCCGAAGGTCGACCTGATCGAGCGGCCGTCGATCATTCAGCGCTACATCTCGCTGAACACGCAGAAAAAACCGTTCGACAATCCCAAGGTGCGTGAAGCGCTGAACTACGCGGTCAACAAGGACGCACTGGCGAAGGTCGTGTTCGCCGGGTACGCGACACCGCAAACGGGCGTCGCGCCGGTCGGCGTCGAATACGCGACGAAGCTCGGCCCGTGGCCGTACGATCCGGCGAAGGCGCGCGCGCTGCTGAAGGAGGCCGGTTATCCGAACGGCTTCGAATCGACGCTCTGGTCCGCCTACAACCACACGACCGCGCAGAAGCTGATCCAGTTCGTGCAGCAGCAGCTCGCGCAGGTCGGCGTGAAGGTTCAGGTGCAGGCGCTCGAGGCGGGCGAGCGGGTCGCGAAGGTCGAGAGCGCGCAGGATCCGGCGACGGCGCCGGTGCGGATGTACTACAGCGGCTGGTCGGCTTCGACCGGCGAGGCGAACTGGGCGCTGACGCCGCTGCTCGCGTCGGCGTCGCTGCCGCCGAAACTCTACAACACCGCGTACTACAAGAACGGCCTCGTCGACGAGGATCTCGCGAAGGCGCTCGAGACGACCGACCGCGCGAAGAAGGCCGCTCTTTACGCCGATGCGCAGAAACAGGTCTGGGCCGACGCACCGTGGATCTTCCTCGTGCAGGAGAAAATCGTCTACGCGCGCAGCAAGCGCTTGCAGGGCATGTACGTGATGCCGGACGGTTCGTTCAACTTCGACGAGATCTCGTTGAAATAAGCGCGTTCGCGCATCACCGCGCGCCGGCGGAGCGACATGGTTCCGCCGGCGCGCTGCCACAGTTCGGTGCCCTCATGCTGAATTTCATCGCCAAACGCCTGACCGGCCTGCTTCCGACACTCGCGATCGTCGCGATGATCGTGTTCCTGTTCGTGCATCTGCTGCCGGGCGATCCGGCGCGGCTCGCGGCGGGCCCCGACGCCGACGCCGGAACGGTCGCGCTCGTGCGCGCCGATCTCGGCCTCGACAAGCCGATACCGACGCAATTCGCGAATTTCTTCGTGAAGCTTGCGCATGGCGATTTCGGCACGTCGACGCGCAGCAAGCGCCCCGTATCGACCGAGATCGGCGAGCGCTTCATGCCGACGCTGATGCTGACGCTCGTCAGCATGGCGTGGGCGACGCTCGTCGGGATGGCGATCGGCATCGCCTCGGCGGTATGGCGCAACCGCTGGCCCGACCGGGTCGGCATGACGCTTGCGGTGTCCGGCATCTCGTTTCCCGCGTTCGCGCTCGGCATGCTGCTGATGGAGATTTTCTCCGTGAAACTCGGCTGGCTGCCGGTGGTGCCGGACGGCACGTGGAAAAGCTACGTGCTGCCCTCGATCACGCTCGGCGCGGCGGTCGCGGCGGTGATGGCGCGCTTCACGCGTGCGTCGTTCGTCGACGTGCTGAACGAGGACTTCGTGCGCACCGCACGTGCGAAGGGCGTGCACGAGCCGATGGTGGTGCTCAAGCACTGCCTGCGCAACGCGATGATCCCCGTCGTCACGATGATGGGCCTGCAGTTCGGCTTCCTGCTCGGCGGCTCGATCGTCGTCGAAGCGGTATTCAACTGGCCGGGACTCGGCCGGCTGCTCGTCGATGCCGTGACGATGCGCGACTATCCGGTGATTCAGGCAATCGTGCTGCTGTTCTCGCTCGAATTCATCCTGATCAACCTGACCGTCGACGTGCTGTATGCGGTCATCAACCCGACTATCCGTTTCAAGTGAGGCGCGCATGAACGCGACTGTCCCATCCGCGGCGCCCGCCGCGCCGTCCGCGATCCGCACGCCGTGGCGCGAGTTCTGGCGCAAGTTCCGCAAGCAGACCGTCGCGCTCGTCGCCGGCGGTTTCGTGCTGCTGCTCGTCGTGCTGGCGTTCGTCGGCCCGTCGATCGTGCCTTTCGATCCGGAAAATTATTTCGACTACGAGGCGCTCAATGCCGGGCCGTCCACCGCGCACTGGTTCGGCGTCGATGCGCTCGGCCGCGACATCTTCAGCCGGATCGTCGCCGGCACGCGCATCTCGCTTGCGGCCGGCTTCTTCTCGGTCGCGCTCGGCGCGCTCGTCGGCACTGTCTTCGGCTTGCTCGCCGGCTACTACGAAGGCTGGTGGGATCGCATCACGATGCGTATCGCCGACGTGCTGTTCGCCTTCCCGGGCATGCTGCTGGCGATCGGCATCGTCGCGATCCTCGGCAACGGGATGGTCAACGTGATCTGCGCGGTGGCGATCTTCAGCATTCCGGCATTCGCGCGGCTCGTGCGCGGCAATACGCTGATGCTCAAGCACATGACCTATGTCGAGGCGGCGCGCAGCATCGGCGCGTCCGACTGGACGATCATCATGCGGCATATCCTGCCGGGCACCGTCTCGTCGGTCGTCGTCTACTTCACGATGCGGATCGGCACGTCGATCATCACGGCCGCAAGCCTGTCGTTCCTCGGTCTCGGCGCGCAGCCGCCGACGCCCGAGTGGGGCGCGATGCTCAACGAGGCGCGCGCGGACATGGTGGCCGCGCCGCACGTCGCGATCTTTCCGAGTCTCGCGATCTTCCTGACCGTGCTCGCCTTCAACCTGCTCGGGGACGGGCTGCGCGACGCGCTCGATCCGAAGCTGGAGCGTCGTTGATGGTGACCGGATCGTCACTGGCCGCCGCATGGCGCGGCGGCACGCTGCCGGTCGGGCCGCGCGGCACGATCGCTGACGTGCCCGGCGTGACGGTCGGCCACTGCACGCTCGACGACGGGCCGGTGCAGACCGGCGTCACCGTCGTGAATCCGCATCCGGGCGATGTGTATCGCAGCAAGGTGCCGGCCGGTGCGGCCGTGATCAACGGTTTCGGCAAGAGCATCGGGCTCGTTCAGGTCGACGAACTCGGCGTGCTCGAAACGCCGATTGCGTTGACCAATACGTTCGGCATCGGCGCGGTCGCGCAGGCGCAGCTTCGCGCCGCGATCGCGTCGAACCCGCAGATCGGCCGCGAATGGCCGACCGTCAATCCGCTCGTGTTCGAATGCAACGACGGTTACCTGAACGATATTCAGGCGCTGGCCGTCAAGGCGCTGCATTACGACGAAGCATGCCGCGCGGCGTCGCGCGACGTCGTGCGCGGGGCGGCCGGCGCAGGGCGCGGGATGTCGTGCTTCGACCTGAAAGGCGGGATCGGGTCGGCATCGCGGATTGCGGTCGCGGCTGGCCGGCCCTATACGGTCGGTGCGCTGGTGCTCGCGAATTTCGGGCGATTGCCGATGCTGACGATCGGCGGCGTGCCGGTCGGCCAGATCGCGACGCAGCGTGCGGCCGCCCGGCCCGCGCCGCCCGAGCAGGGCTCGATCATCATGCTGCTCGCGACCGATGCACCGCTCGATGCGCGGCAGCTTGCCCGGCTCGCCCGCCGCGCGGCGGCGGGACTCGCGCGCACGGGATCGGTCTACGGACACGGCAGCGGCGACATCGCGCTGGCGTTCTCGACCGCGTATACGATCGCGCACGACGCGCAATACGTCGCATTGCCCGCGCTGCTGGCCGATGCCACGCTCGATCCGCTGTTTCTGGCCGCAGCCGAGAGCATCGAGCAGGCCATCGTCGATGCGCTGTGGCAGGCGGTGACGGTTGCCGGCCGCGATGGTCACGTTCGGCAGTCGTTGCGCGATGCGGTGCCCGACCTCGAGCGCCTGCTCAACGCAGCACGGACGACCACACCATGAACGTTCTGATCTCGACCGACATCGAAGGCGTCGCCGGCGTGTTTGCCGTCGAACAGACACGCGCCGGCAATCCTGAATACGAGCGTGCGCGCCGCTGGATGACCGACGAGGCGAATGCGGCGGTCGAAGGTGCGTTCGCGGGCGGCGCGCAGACCGTATGGGTCAACGATTCACATGGCGGCTTTCGCAACCTGCTGCCGGACGGACTCGATGCGCGGGCGCGCGTCGTGCTCGGCAAGCCTCGCCTGCTCGGGATGATGGCGGGCCTCGAGCAGCGGCCGGATCTCGTCTTCATGATCGGCTACCACGCAAAGTCGCAGACGCGCGGCGTTCTCGCGCACACCATCAACAGCTTCGCATTCACGCAGGTCTGGCTGAATGGTGTCGAGCTGGGCGAAGCGGGGCTGTACGGTGCGCTTGCGCAGGAATACGGCGCGCATGTCGCGCTCGCGTCGGGCGACGACGTGTTCGCCGAGGAGACACAGCCGCTGTTTCCCGCCGCGCGCTTCGAACGGGTCAAGACGGCCGGCGGCGCATCGACCGGCGATACGCTGACGCCCGCGGCCGCCTGCGCGTGCATCGCGACCGCCGCGCGCGAGACGGTTGCGCACGCGCTGGCGGCAGGCTGGCGCGCCGACGCGCATCGGCCCACGCCGGTGACCTGCACGTTGCGCGTGCAGACGGCCGCGCTGGCCGACCTGTTCTGCATGCTGCCGACGCTCGAACGGGCGGACGCGGTCACGCTGCGGTTTTCCGCGGCATCGGTCGAACATGCGGTGCGTACGCTGAACAGCCTGTCGGCGATGTCGTTCATGTTGCGCTGACGCGGCACGCGCTTTGAATGACAAATCAGTTTCTCAGGCGGGAGGCGACCATCCTATCCGGCTTTCGAACAGTCGACCGGGCACAGCGAAATGCCGGCAGTTTGCAATGGTCGCCATGACGGATGCAATCAGGTGGCGCCGCGCACTGTCGGATCGTCGAGAATGTCGGCCAGGGCACGGATTGCTTCCTCGATCTTCACACTCCATGGATGCCCGAAGTTGACCCGGACGCAGTTCTGGTACGCGTGTGTGGCTGAAAAGATCGGACCGGGTGCGATGCTGATGCCACGGGCGATAGCGAGCCGATGGAATGCCATCGCGTCGACCGCTTCCGGCAATTGCAGCCACAGGAAATAACCGCCGGCCGGGGTCGCCCATCGAACCTCGTGCGGGAGATGCTGACGCAGCGCGGATTGCATTGAGGCGAGTTGCGCCTGCAGGGCCGCGCGCAGTTTGCGCAGATGCCGGTCGTATCCGCCGTATTCGAGATAGTCGGCTATTCCGGCCTGTGCCGGACTGCTGGCCGATAGCGTCGTCATCAACTTGAGCCGTTGCACGCGAGAGGCGAATCGACCGGCAGTCACCCAACCGATCCGGTATCCGGGCGCAAGTGTTTTCGAGAACGAACTGCAGTGCATGACGAGCCCTTTATCGTCAAACGCCTTCGCCGGAAGCGGCCGGTCGCGGCGGAAATGCAACTCCTGATAGACGTCATCCTCGATGAGCGGCACCTCGCGCGCGGCGAGCATATCGACAAGCGCCTTCTTCTTTTCATTCGAGAGCGATGCGCCGGTCGGATTCTGGAAATTGGTCATGAACCAGCACGCGCGGATCGGATGCTTGTCGAGCGCCGCGGCGAGTGTGTCGAGGTCGAGGCCGGTGACTGGATCGACTGGAATCTCGACCGCACGCAGATCCAGTCGCTCGATCGCCTGCAGCGCCGCGTAGAAGCCAGGCGATTCGACTGCGACCACATCGCCCGGACGCGTAACCGCCATCAGGGAGAGATTGAGAGCTTCGAGCGCGCCGTTGGTGATGATGACCTCATCCGCCGATACCGACATGCCGGTAGCCACATAGCGCAGGCCAATCTGGCGGCGCAACTGATCATTCCCGGGAGGTAAATCGGCGACGGTGCTCCACGGGCTGAGCGCGCGCGTGCCGTGGGCCAGCGATTTAAGCAAGCGCGCGGACGGAAACAGAAAAGGAGATGGAAACGCCGAGCCGAGCGGCACGATATCCGGGTGTTTCGCCGCGTCGAGGACGGAGAACACCAGGTCACTGATGTCGACACGTGTGGATTCCGCAGGAACCGACGCGCTTTGAGATGCGTCCGGTTTCACCGCGGCGCCGGGTGTGACGAAGTAGCCCGAGCGCTCCTCCGCGCGAACCAGCCCCCACTCTTCGAGCAGGTAGTAGGCACGAAAGACCGTGGACTGGCTGACGCCCCATTGCGCGATGATTTGCCGAAGCGACGGCAACCGGGAGCCGATAGGAATCCGGCCCGATCGGATGCCGTCGGCAAGCGAGATTGCAAGCGACTCGTAGCGTTTCATGGCGGGATGTTCTTGGTCTGGTTGTCCCATGTTAGGTCGCCATGTCCTGGACAGCATGCAGATCTTCATTCTGCGCATACGACCGACACGGCGAACCTGTCAAAACGCTGTCAGTGGTAGTGCAACTCGGCGTGATCCGTTTTGCCCCGAAACACGCGATAGCCGAGCGCGGTGTAAGCTAGGATGATCGGCAGGATGACGGCCGCGCCGACCAGCGTGAAGGCCTGGCTCGAATGCGGAGCGGCAGCCTGCCAGAGGGTCACGCCCGGCAGGATCGCGAACGGGTAGATCGTCGCGAGCAGACCGAGGTAACCCGCCAGCACGAACCCGAGGGTGAGCACGAACGGGCGCGTGGGATGGCGGCTGCGGGTCGCCTTGAACATGCCGGCGGCGCACGCGAATACGATGAGGGGCGCGAGCAATGCCCACGGCAGCATCGGCGAATCGAACCACCGCGTCTTGAACATCGGCGCGAGCATCGGCGTCCAGAGCGTGACCGCGAGGATCGTCACCATCTGAAGCACGGTCAGCGGCATGGCGAGCCGATGGAGGCGCCGCTGCACGTCGCCGTCCGTTTTCGCGATCAGCCAGCAGCAACCGAGCAGTGCGTACGTGATGACGAGTGCGAGGCCGGTGAACAGGCTGAAAGGCGTGAACCAATCGAATGCGCCGCCGGCGAAATGCCCATCGACGACCCGGATGCCGGACAGCCAGCTACCGATTACCACGCCCTGAAAGAATGTTGCACCTGTCGATCCGCCGATGAACGCGAGATCCCACAGGTGCCGCGTGCGCCTCGCCTTGCCGCGCAGTTCGAACGCGACGCCCCGGAAAATCAGGCAGATCGCCATGAACAGCAACGGGAGATAAAGCGCGGAAAACACGACGGAATACACCATCGGGAAAACCGCGTAAAGCGACGCACCGCCGAGCACCATCCATGTTTCGTTGCCGTCCCACACGGGCGCGACAGAACTCATCAGACGGCTGCGCTCATCGTCGTCGGGAAACAGGGGAAACAGAATGCCGATGCCGAGGTCGAAGCCGTCGAGCGCGACATACATGGCGAGGCCGAACGCAATGATTGCCGCCCAAACGATTGTGATGTCCATAGTCAGAATCCGATTGCGTTAATTGATCCGGAGGTCGTCGAGCACGTCGACCGCGGCGCGCTGTGCGGGCCCGCCGGACTTCACGGTCTCGGCAGGCAAGGCTGCGCTTTTGTCGTCTTCAGCCAGCATGGCAGGGCCCCCCGTTGCGAGCCGCAGCAGGTAGTAGATGCCGGTGCCGAAAACCAGCGCATACACGACGACGAATGCCATGAGCGTGATCCCCACCTGCTGTGCCGTGATCGGTGAAAGCGCGTGAGACGTACGCATGACGCCGTACACCACCCACGGCTGTCGGCCGACCTCGGTGGTGATCCAGCCCGCGAGCAGGCTGATGAAGCCGGTCGGACCCATGAGCAGGGCGAAGCGGTGATACGGCTTGCAGGTGTAAAGACGTCCCCGGCGCTTCAACACGAAGCCTGAAATCGCGAGGATGGCCATCAGGAATCCGAGACCGGCCATGATGCGGAACGTCCAGAAGATGATGGTCGAGTCGGGACGGTCTTCCTTCGGAAACTCCTTCAGGCCCTTGATTTCGCCATTCCAGCTGTGTGTGAGAATCACGCTGCCCAGGTGCGGGATCGAGACGGGGTAACGCGTCATCTCGGCATTCATGTCCGGGAGGCCGAACAGATTCAGCGCGGTACCTCCGTGCTCGGTTTCCCAGATGCCCTCGATTGCGGCGATTTTCGCCGGCTGATACTCGCGCGTGTTCAGGCCATGCGCATCGCCCGCGAGAATCTGCAGCGGTGCGATGATGACGAGCAGACCGATTGCCATGGAGAACATGGTGCGCACCGCCGGATCGCGACGGCCGCGCAGTAGATGCCATGCCCCGGTCGCGGCGACGACGAGCGCAGCGACGATGAACGACGCGAACGCCATATGCACGAAGCGGTACGGAAACGATGGATTGAAAACAATCTTGAACCAGTCGACCGGTACGATGCGGCCGTTGATGACCTCCAAGCCCTGCGGCGTCTGCATCCAGCTATTCGACGCGAGAATCCAGAACATCGAAATGTTCGTACCGATTGCGACGAGCGCCGTTGAGATGAAGTGGGGCACGCGGCCAACCCGGTTCCACCCGAACAGCATTATCCCCAGGAAGCCCGCCTCGAGGAAGAACGCCGTCATCACTTCATAGGCCAGCAACGGGCCGGTGACACTTCCCGCAAAGCTCGAGAAGCCGCCCCAGTTCGTGCCGAACTCGTAGCTCATGACGACACCCGATACCACGCCCATGCCAAACGCGACGGCGAAGATCTTCGACCAGAACAGGCACAGCTCGCGGTAGACCGGGCGTCCCGTTTTGAGCCACAGGCCTTCAAGCACGGCGACGAAGCTCGAGAGGCCGATGCTTAGCGCAGGAAAGATGATGTGAAACGACACGGTGAACGCGAACTGGATTCGCGCCAGGTTTAAAGCATCCATGTGGACCACCCTTGGTTTCGGAATAAATCGGTGGCCCATTCTCGGCAGTGGAGGCAGCGACGCACAGCAGCACATCAGCCGCAAACCTGGGTAGCAGAGTCCAAATGGATGCGGCGTATCGCCTCACGTGCGACGCGACATCGCACCAAAGGCATGCATTGAACGCGGGAAAGTCGGCGCCTTGGCCGACGATCCCGCTGACGTATTCGACGAGGCTGAATTTCTGGATCGGGGTGAGTGCCGGATTCATCCGGATCACTGTGCGAGCTGCGCCGCCACGCGTGCGAGCCGTTCGACGCCTTGGTCGATCTCTTCGTCGCTGATGATGAGCGGAGGTGCAAGCCGCAAAACATGGTTGCCAGCCGAGAGACACAGCAACCGCTCCTTGTGCGCGAGCGCGATGATGTCCGAGATCGGCGCGACACATTGCAGGCCGATCAGCAGGCCCGCGCCGCGCACTTCGCTGAATACCTGTGGATAGCGTGCGACAAGCTCGCGTGCGCGTTCCATGAGCCGCGCGGATGCAACCGACACACGATCAAGGAACGCCGGCGCACTGATGATGCTAACGGCTTCTGTTGCGGCTTCCATCGCGAGCGGGTTGCCGCCAAACGTCGAGCCGTGGCTGCCATGCGTCATTACCATGCCGACCGCCTCGGTCGCGAGGCAGGCGCCGATCGGGAAGCCCGCCCCGAGGCCCTTTGCCGTGGCAAGCACGTCCGGCTCGATTCCTTCGTGTTCGCAGGCGAAGAAGCGCCCCGTGCGGCCGATACCGGTCTGAACCTCGTCGAGCAGCAGGAGAATGCCGTAGGTGTCGCATAGCGCGCGCAATGCACGCAGATAGCCCGGCGGCATCGGGCGCACGCCGCTCTCACCTTGTATCGGCTCGACCAGCACCGCTGCCGTGCGTTCGGTGATGGCCTGCTCGAGCGCCACGAGATCGCCGAACGGAACCTGATCAAATCCATCGGGAACGGGGGAAAATCCCTCCAGGTACTTCGCTTGCCCCGTGGCCGTCAGTGCGCCGAGTGTGCGTCCATGGAATGCGCCTTCGAGGGTGATGATGCGATTGCGTTCAATCTTGCCATTGACGAAGAAGTATCGCCGCGCCACCTTGATAGCGAGTTCAACGGCCTCGGTGCCGGAGTTGCAGAAGAACACTCGTTCCGCGAAGGACAGTTTGCAGAGCTGCTGCGCAAGTCGCTCCTGTTGCGGCGACGCGTACAGGTTCGACGTGTGCCAAAGCCTGCGGGCCTGGTTGATGAGTGCCTCGACGAGGCGCGGGTGCCCGTGCCCGAGCGCATTGACCGCGACGCCGCTCCCGAAGTCGAGATAGGCCGTCCCGTCCGATGTGAACAGCACGCTGCCGGATCCGTGTTCGAACGCGAGGTGATACCGGTTGTAGACCGGCATGAGGTGGGAGGTGACGACGTTTTGCATGCTGATTGCGCAGGAGAATGAGTGGTTGGCCACGCATTCTCAGATCAAAGTGCAGCAAAAACACAGCAGCAGGTCGGAGCAGAACGCGCACAGCAACGCTCGCAGGGTCATACGGTGTGCTTCACGGCCGTAATCGGCTTCTGGCTCAGGTCGCCGCGATGTTTTGAGCGGCGCGGACTGAACACAGGATGGTTGTCGTCGTTCATCGACTACACCTTGCACGCGTTTCGACGAGCCGCTGCGCCGGGCGGAGGAGGCCACCGGCGCAAGCCGGCGTGCCGTCAAATGTCGAAAAACACCGTCTCCGCCGGGCCTTGCATGCGGATATCGAAGCGGTAGATCGTCGGGCCTCCCGGCTGCGTCTCGCGCTTCGCGACGAGCGTGCCGCGCCGCTCGGCCGGCACGGCGTTCAGCACGGGATCGGCCGCGTTCGCCGCGGCTTCATCGTCGAAGTACACGCGCGTGAAGGCATGCGTCAGGATTCCGCGCATCATCACCGTGACGTTGATGTGTGGCGCATCCGCCGCCGCGGTCCTGCCCGGCTTGACCGTCTCGACGACGAAGCGGTGCTGCGCGTCGGTGCCGGTGCCGACACGTGCAAATCCCGAAAAGCCGATCCGGGCGATTTCGTCGCGCGATGCCGGATAGCGCCCCGTGCTGTCGACCTGCGTGAATTCGAGCATCGCGTCGCTGACGACCGCGCCATCGCCGTCGAACACCTGGCCGATCAGCAGCACATGCTCGCCGGCCGCATGAGGCGCGGCGATCCGTGGCGTAAACAGGCTCTTCAGGTCGTAGTGATACTGCTGCGGGCACAGGCCGTAGGCGAAGTACGGGCCGACCGTTTGCGAAGGGGTTTGTTTCAGCGTCGTCATGGCTTAGCGCTCCATCGGGGTTGCGTCGCGGCCGCGCAGCACGATGTCGAATTCGTAGCCGAGCGCGTAGCCTTCTTCGGTGATGTCCAGCGAGAAGCGCGAGATCAGGCGGTCGCGCGCCGCTTCGGGCGTGCCCTGGAAAATCGGGTCATGCCCGAGCAGCGGATCGCCGGGGAAATACATCTGCGTGACGAGACGAGAACCGAAGTCGTCGCCGAACAGCGAGAAGTGGATGTGGTTCGGACGCCAGGCGTTCGAATGGTTGCCCCACGGATAGGCGCCGGGCTTGATCGTCAGGAAGCGGTAGCGGCCCTCGTTGTCGGTGAGGCAGCGGCCGGCGCCGAGGAAGTTCGGGTCGAGCGGCGCATCGTGCTGGTCGACCTTGTGCACATAGCGGCCCGCGGCATTGGCCTGCCAGATCTCGACGAGCGTGTTGCGCACCGGCCTGCCGCCTTCGTCCAGCACGCGGCCGGTGACGACGATGCGCTCGCCGATCGGCTCGCCGTTCCTGATCGCGTTCTTCGTCAGGTCGTGGTCGAGCGCACCGAGGTCTTCCGCGCCGTAGACCGGCACGTACGGATCGCGCAGCTTCTCCTTCAGCGGAATCAGCGGCCGCGTCGGGCCGCGTTTCACCGACGAGCGGTATTCGGGGTGCACGTATGCGGGATGCGACGGCCAGTCGCGCGGCGTGAGGATCGTGGGGGCATCCATCGGGCGTCTCCTAATGGGTTTTTCGCAAACAGGATGGCAGGACTTTAGCTAATCCGGAAAGTTATGCAAAATGATGTTTTATCGCGAAACGTATAACGGATTGTTATGCAAAATACCCGCCGCGCCGGCAGCCGGCTTCCCGACAGCCGGGTGAAATTCCGGCACCTGCAATGCTTTCTGGCGGTGGCGCAGTTCGGCGCGGTGCAGAAGGCGGCCGAAAGTCTGTCGATCACGCAACCGGCCGTGTCGAAGACGATTGCCGAGCTGGAGTCGATCCTGGGTGTGAAACTGTTCGAGCGCGGCCGGCATGGCGCGCTGCCGACCCGCGAGGGACAGCTTTTCATCCCGCACGCGACGGCATGCGTGCTCGCGCTGCGGCAGGGCGTCGGGCTGCTCGCGCGCGAGAGCGGCGGCGCGACGGCGACACTCGAGGTCGGCATGCTCCCGACGGTTGCCGCGTCGCTCGCGCCGGCCGTGATGAAGGCGCTCGCCGGGCGCTGGCCGCGCGTCGTCGTGCGGCTGGCGACGGCGGCCAATCCCGAGCTGCTGGAGCGTCTGAAGGCGGGCACGATCGAGTGTGCGATCGGGCGGCTGTCCGAGCCGGAACGCATGGTCGGCCTCGCATTCGAGCAGTTGTACAACGAGCCGCTCGCCGCGGTCGTGCGGGCCGGGCATCCGCTGACGGCGAGCGCCACGCCGGCTGCCGAGCTGACGCGCTATCCGGTGGTGCTGCCGCCTTACGGCACGCTGATCCGGCAATCGGCCGACCAGTTGCTGAGCGCGTGCGGTGTGCCGCCGCCGGATTCGTTCGTCGAGGTGCTGTCGGTCTCGGTTGCGCGTGCGCTCGCGCTGGAAAACGACGCGGTCTGGTTCGTGCCGCTTTATGCGGCGGAATACGATCTCGCGGCCGGCGCGCTCGTCCGCTTGCCGCTGCCCGCCGCCGGCGCCGACGAGCCGGTCGGATTGATCCTGCGGACCGACGCCCAGCCGTCGCCGGTCGCGCGCACGCTGATCGATGCGGTGCGGGACATGGCGCGGGAACGGATCGGCGGGCTGAGCCCGGCGCGCGGACGCCGGCGTGCACGCCGCGGCGACGAGACGAATCGGCGTTGACCCGCAGCCGTCCCGATGACGGATGACGTCGCTGCGGGGCATCGCGGCGCTCAGGTGAGGAGATCAGGCACGGAGATCAGGCGCGGCGGTCGGGCGCAGGGTCGGGCGCAGGGTCAGGCAAGGCGATCAGGCGCGGCGGGCGAGCCGCAGTCGCGCGTCGTCCCGCGCAGCGGGTGTCAAGTCCGGTGCATAGTGGAAATCCCCGGAAACGAGCGATGCGACCGGCACGCCGTCGCGATACAGCACGCGATTGCCGGCCAGCGCAGGCACCTTGTCGCCGGGCAGCAGCGTGCCGACGAGATTCAGCGGATCGACGCCGCTCACGCAGACGAACTGGCCACCGCCCGGCTGCCGCCGCAACTCGCGCAGGATCGGAATCGCTTCGGGCAGCGCGAACTGTTCGCCGGCCAGTCCCGCGACGAAACGTCCGCCGCGAATCTCGCCGCGTGCTTCGAGGCGCTGCAGCACGCGTACCAGATCGCGCCAGTTCGGCAGCCAGTCCGCCTCGCGTTCGAGCAAACGCCAGAAGACGACGCCGTAACGTCGCAGTAACGTCCATGCGATGTGCTCGAGCGCGTCGGGATCGGTGACCGGCAGCGGACGCCGGGCCGGGTCTTCTGCCGGCGGAACCGGCCGTTGCACGAGCGCCCAGCGGCCGGCGTCGTCCATGCCGCCGATCAGCGCGCCACCGCGGCGCGTGCGCGGCGCATAGGTCGCGCTGCGCTTCACCGCCGGCTTCAGCAGCGCGCGCAGGCCGGCGAAACTGTCCGCATTGACGAGACCTGCCGACACGAGTTCGCCGAGCGCCTGTTCCAGCTCGACCGGCAGCATGCGCAACTCATCGAGCAGCGCGTCGAAGAACATCGCACCGTGCGTGGCAAGCGCGTCGCGCACCTGCGCCGCGCGGGCCGACAGTGCGGGCTGCGCGGCGGGGTCGCGCAGCGCCTGCCATGCGGACAGATGGCGGCGCGGGAGCAGCACGATCGGCGTCGTTTTCACCGGCGTGGCGGACGCCCGCGCCGGCGTGCCGATGCGTGTCCATACGAGCTTGCCCGAGCGGCACAGATCGTCGAGCCCGTCCGCCGAGTAGTCGGTCAACCGCGCGGGCAGCAGCGCGTCTTCCCAGGCACCGGCTGCCGCCTCGAACCCCTCGAGCTGCTCGACAGCCGCCGCGAGCGCGTCGCGCCCGGCGCCGCGCGTGTCCGGCGTCAGGTGCTGCCAGTGAAACAGGAAGCGCATGAAGTCCGCGCGTTCGACCGGTTCGATCTCGCGGCGCAGGCGCTTGACCGTGTAGCGGTGGATGCGTGCGAGCAGGTGCCGTTCGCACCATTCGTCGTCCGTCGCACCGGGCGTGAAGCGGCCGCGCATCACGTAGCCTTCGCGTTCGAGGGCCGCGAGCGCGATCGCGACCCGTTCGGCCGGGACGCCCAGCGGGCGGGCGATCGCGTCGATCGTCAGCGGCCCGAAGCCGGTCAGCCGCGCGCGGATCACATCGACCAGCGCGGCGTCGGCTTCCCAGGGCGCCGCGCAGGCGGCCGGCACCTTGAGCGCAGGCGTACGGCGTGCGTCCGGATGCAGCGCGCTCACGCAGACGAGCCGTTCGACCGGCACCCACAGACGCTTGCCTTTCGCGATGGTGAGCCGGGTCGCGCGGCGGCGCTCGGCCAGTTCGGCAAGCCATGCGGGCCAGCCTTCCCGCGCGTTGGCTTCTTCCTCGGCGATGCAGGCGAGCGTGGCCAGCGCCTCGTGCATTTCGTCCGTGTCGCGGACGAGCGGCCACGCCTCGTCGCGCACCGCGGCAATCGCGTCGGCATCGAGCGCGCCGAGATCGTCGGTGGATTCGGGGTCGCTCCAGCGGCGCGCCAGCACGGCCTGCGTGCGGCGCTCCTCGAGCGGCGCGTCGTCGAGGAACGCGTACGGTTTGGCGTTGAGGATTTCCGCCGCGAGTGGCGATGGCGCGGGCAGGTCGCGTGCAACGAGTTCGACGGCGCCGCCTTCGATCCGGCGCAGCAACGCGAGCCAGCCATCGGTGTCCATCGCGTCGTGCAGGCAGTCGTCGAGCGTCTGGGCGACGAGCGGATGATTCGGGATGTCCCGCTCGCCGACGATGTTCTCGAGACAGGCGGCCTGATCCGGGAACACGGTCGCGAGCAGATCCTCGCTTTTCATGCGCTGCAATTGCGGTGCGGTCTTCCGGCCGCCCGTAAAGCGCGGCAGCGCGAGCGACGTGGTCGCGTTCCAGCGCCAGCGCGCCCCGAACAGCGGCGCGTCGAGCAGCGCCTGGATCAGCACGTGCTCCGCACTCGCCGCGCGCAGATAGCGCCAGACCTCGTCGAGCGCAAAGCTATGCGCCTGCGACAGCGACAGGATGATCGCATCGTCGGTCGCGGCGGCCTGCAATTCGAAGTTGAACGTGCGGCAGAAGCGCTTGCGCAACGCGAGACCCCACGCGCGGTTGATCCGGCTGCCGAACGGCGAATGGATCACGAGCTGCGTGCCGCCCGCCTCGTCGAAGAAACGCTCCATCACGAGCGTGTCCTGCGTCGGCAGCGCGCCGAGCGCCGTGCGGGAACGCGCGAGGTAATCGACGATCTGCGTCGCCGCTTCGGGCGGCAGTTGCAGCTCGTCGACGAGCCAGCGCAGTGCCGGTGCGAGGCGGCTGGCCGGTTCGGCTGCGTTCGCCGCCGTCATGGCGTCGCCCTGGGCGAGGAGCGTATCGACGCGCGCGCGCAGCCGGCTGACCGCGACCGACAGCTCGTCGCTGCGGGCGGGCGCCTCGCCGAACCAGAACGGGATGGTGGGCGGCTGGCCGCGCGCGTCCTCGACGCGCACGCGGCCCGTTTCGATGCGGATGATCTTGTACGACTGATTGCCGAGCTGAAAGACGTCGCCGGCGATGCTTTCGACCGCAAAGTCTTCGTTGACGGTGCCAACCTGGATCCCTTGCGGCTCGAGCAGTACCGCGTAGTCGGCCGTGTCCGGAATCGTGCCGCCGGATGTGGTGGCGGTCATCATCGCGTTGCGCCGCCCGCGTACCGTGCCGCCGACGATGTCGCGATGCAGGTAGGCCGCCCGCACGCCGCGCCGGCTGCTGAAGCCTTCCGCGAGCATGCGGACGACGTCGTCGAAGCGCTCGCGCGGCAGGCGCGCATAAGGGGCCGCACGCGTGAAGCTGCGGTACAGCGCGTCCTCGTTCCACTCGGCGCACGCGACCTCTGCGACGATCTGCTGGGCGAGCACGTCGAGCGGCGCTTCGGGAATCCGCAAGGTGTCGAGCTCGCCGCGCCGCACGCTGTCGAGCAACGCCGCGCATTCGACGAGTTCGTCGCGCGACAGCGGGAACAGGCGTCCTTTCGGAATGCCGCCGACGTGATGGCCGGAGCGTCCGACGCGCTGCAGGAAGGGCGCGATGCCGCGTGGCGAGCCGATCTGGCAGACCAGGTCGACGTCGCCGATGTCGATGCCGAGCTCCAGCGACGCCGTGGCGACGAGTACCTTCAATTCGCCGCGTTTCAGGCGCTGTTCTGCGTCGAAACGGTGTTCTTTGGCGAGGCTGCCGTGATGCGCGGCGATCGCGTCCCGGCCGAGCCGTTCGGCGAGATGACGCGCGGTGCGCTCGGCGGTGCGGCGCGTGTTGACGAACACGAGCGTCGTGCGATGCGCGGACGCCAGCTCGGCGATCCGGTCGTAGACCTGTTCCCACACATCGGTTGCCATCACCGGCTCGAGCGGCACGCGCGGCAGTTCCAGCGCGAGGTCGCGCTCGCGCACGTGCCCGGTATCGACGATCGCGCAGTCGCGCGGTGCGCCGTCGTGGCCGCCGACGAGGAAGCGCGCGACCGCGTCGATCGGCTTTTGCGTCGCCGACAGTCCGATGCGCGGCAGCGTGCGCCCGGTCAGCGCGTCGAGCCGCTCGAGCGACAGCGCGAGATGGCTGCCGCGCTTGCTGTTTGCGAGCGCGTGGATCTCGTCGACGATCACCGACCGCACGGTCGACAGCATCCGGCGTCCCGATGTCGACGACAGCAGCACGTACAGCGACTCCGGCGTCGTGACGAGGATGTGCGGCGCGCGCTTGCGCAGCGCCGCACGCTCGGCCTGCGTGGTGTCGCCGGTGCGCACGGCGGTGCGGATCTCCGGCACGGGCAGGCCCAGCCGCGCGAGCGACTCGCCGATGCCGGCGAGCGGCGCGTCGAGGTTCACGTGGATGTCGTTCGACAGCGCCTTCAGCGGCGAGACGTAGACGACCAGCGTCTCGTCCGGGAGTGCGCCGTCGTGTGCGAGCGCATCGCGCACCAGCGCGTCGATCGCGCAGAGGAATGCGGTCAGTGTCTTGCCGGAACCGGTCGGCGCGGCGACGAGCGTCGAGCGGCCCGCCTCGATGTGCGGCCAGGCGAGCGCCTGCGCGCCGGTCGGCGCGGCGAACGTGCGTTGGAACCAGTCGGCGACGGCGGGATGAAACACGTCGAGCACGCTGGCGGCGGTGCGGGTGTCGGTGACGTCCATCGGAACGGTGAAATAGGGTGGGAATGCAGAGGCGCATACCCGGCGCGTTCGAATCGTCAGTGTGCCAGACGTGCGGTGGGATGCGCCGGGCGGCGCGGGCATGCGCGAAGGAGATTGCGCGCTCTGTGCGATGGCGCCGACCGTGCAGATGGGGGCGAGAGGCGAGGGTTTCAAGCGTGGCTGGGTGGACGACGGGCCGGCGTTACACCGCGCGCAGCCATGCGACCCAGTGGCGCAGGTCCGGTGCGTGCGTCCACGCCGATTGCGTGAGCCATAGCGCGCCCGCCCAGGCGGCGGAGACGACCAGCAGATCGCAGCGGCCGCTCTTCCACAGATTGAGCGAATGGCGGCGCCAGATCCACGGCACGCCGAGCGGATTCGGCCAGTCGGCGAGCAGGTGCATCAGGCCGCCGCAGGCAAAGCCGAACAGCGGCGCGGCCCACAGCGGATGCGGAGGGTGGATGAGTGCGTGCCACGCCGCGGCGAGCAGCCCGAACCAGCCGATGCCCCAATGCGTGATGGTGCGATGCGTCACCCAGAGATGGCGGCCGCGTCGCCACCAGGCGATTTCGAGCCAGTCAGGTGCGGTGCCCCCCGCGACGCCGGCGACGAATGCGCCGGCGAAGCCCACGTGCCACGGCCCCGTCACGCCGGTCTGTGCGACGAGGATAGCCGCGATCAGTCCGGCGGCGAAGCCGGTCACGTGATGAGCGTTGTGCGATGCCATACGGAAAACAAGTGTGTTGCAGAAATGCGAAGGGCCGCTATAGTCGCAGATCGGCGCGCGATGCGGGCGGTTTGCGCAGGGATTTTTCGTGTGCAGCGCCGCGCGGCGATACGCAAAAGCCACGCATTTCTCAGTCAGCCGTGAAGGCGTTCACATCGGAGACACGTAATGAGCAAGTTCGACCGCTTCAAGACATCCACGCTTGTGCTGGCGACAGCCGCGGGCATCGGCTTCCTGCCGAACGCGCCTGCGTACGCGAAAGGGCCGCAGCAGGCGGTGCTGACCGGCTCGGCGGTTGCGGTGGCCGACAAGTACAGCGCGGACACCGCGGAGCAGATCTTCAAGGAAGGCGGCAATGCCATCGATGCCGCAGTCGCCATTGCATTCACGCTGGCCGTCACGTACCCGGAAGCTGGCAACATCGGCGGCGGCGGCTTCATGACCCTCTACGTGGACGGCAAGCCGTACTTCCTCGACTATCGCGAACGCGCGCCGCTCGCCGCCACCCGCGGGATGTATCTCGACAAGCAGGGCGAGGTCGTGCCGGGCATGAGCCTGTACGGCAACCGTGCGGTCGGCGTGCCAGGTACGGTCGCGGGGATGTGGGCCGCGCAACGGCGCTTCGGCAAGCTGAAGTGGAAGCAGGTGCTCGCGCCGGCGATCCACTATGCGCGCGACGGGCGTATTGCTG
>NZ_JAHACR010000444.1 GCF_018375725.1 Burkholderia sp.
TCTTTTCCGTGAGCTGCAGCCAGCGCGGACACAGTCTGGCGCCGCCGAGCCGCCATGCCAGCGACGGCACGACGGGCAGATGAAAGAACGCGATGTACCACGACTTCAGGCTTTGCCGCAGCCGCATCCGCGCGCGGAACACATGGTCGAGACAGGGCCCGGAAATCGACGTGTACGACGCGATGCGCGATCCGAATGCCGGGTCGGTCACGGCCTCCCAGCACTGGATCGAGCCCCAGTCGTGTCCGACGAGATGGAACGGGCGGTCGCCGCAGGCGGCGTCGGCGACCGCCCGCAGATCCTCCGCGAGCCGCGCAAGCGTGTAGCCGGCGCGGCCGCGTGGCGCATCCGACGCGCCTGCGCCGCGCACGTCGTACGTGATCACGCGGTAGCGTGCCGCGAGCCGCGCGCGAACCGGCTCCCAGACGGCCGCCGAATCCGGGTAGCCGTGCACGAGGATGACGGGCGGCGCGCGGCGCGGGCCGCTCACGTAGACGGCGAGCCTCAGGTCGCCCGATTTGACGGTCAGCATCACGTGGGTACGGGCAAGGACGTCACGCCTGCTGCGGCGCGGGATGCAGCGGCACGCGGCGCGGCGCGGCCTGTGCGGCGTAGCGTGCGTTGGTCGCGTCGATCGACGCGAGCAGACCGTCGATGCGGCCCAGCACGGCGCGGTTGTCGTGGTCCCACGGGTGGAAACCCGGCTTGAAGAAGCGCAGCCACTCCATCGCGATGCCGGGGAACATGCCGTAACGCGGGCCGTACAGGAACTTCACCAGCGACCCGATGCCGCCGAATTGCCATTTCCCGTGACGGCGGCGGTGCGAGACCAGTAGCCGCACGTGGTAATCGAACACGATCGTCCAGAACAGCAGCGTCGTCAGCACCATCGTGCCGGTGCGCATCAGGTAGCGCTTCAGGCCGGGCGCCATCACCGCATTCCACACGTCGTACGACACCGCCTTGTGTTCGGTTTCCTCGAGTGCGTGCCACAGCCACATCTGCGTGTAGCCGTCGACGGAGCCGTCGATGCGGTGTCCGCTGTCCGACAGCAGCAGGTCGGCGAGCATCGCCGTGTAGTGCTCGAGCGCGATCGTCACCGCGAGCTGCAGCGACGGCGGCAGGATCTTGCGGCCATAACCGAGGATCGTCCACAGCCGCTTGTCGAGCTTGTGCGCGGGCAGCCCGGCGGACTGCAGCAGGTCGTTGTACTCGACGTGCTCGCGCGTGTGCATCGCTTCCTGGCCGATGAATCCCATCACCTGTTTTTTCAGTTCGGGGTCGGCGATCTGGTCGCGGTAGTGGCGGACGGCATCCATGAAGAAGCGCTCGCCGGCGGGAAACAGCAGCGACAGCGCGTTCATGAAGTGGGTGACGGGCACGCCCTTGACGTGCCAGTCGCAGGCGCGGTCGGGCGGCAGAGCGAAGCGAACGTCCCGGCGAATCGGCATCATGACGGTTCTCCTTGTTTTTCCGTGTTGTTGTACGTGGCATGCGCGCCTTCGGTGCGTGCGGCGCGGCGGCGCGCCTTGGCGGCTTCGTGGCGGGTGGCGAGCACGACAAGCGCCTGATAGGCGGCGGGCAGGATGCGCGCCATCAGGTCGGCGCCGCGGGCATCGCGGCCGATCAGCACGCGGCGCTTGTTCTTGCGCACGCCGGCGAGGATCGTGCGGGCGGCGTCGTCGGCGGTCGTGATGAAGAATTTCTCGAACGCGTCCTTGCCTTGCTGCTCGCTCTCGACCATGAAGCCGACCATGTTCTTCGAGACGCGGCTCGATTGCGCGATGTTCGTGCGGATGCCGCCCGGATGCACGCAGGTCGCTGATACGCCGCACCGCATCATGTCGAGTTCCTGGCGCAGCGATTCGGTGAAGCCGCGCACCGCGTACTTGGTCGCGTTGTAGCCGCTCATGCCCGGCTGCGCGAAGATCCCGAAGATGCTCGACGTATTGACCACGTGGCCGTCGCCGGATGCCTTCAGATACGGCAGGAAGGCCTTCGTGCCGTGGACGACGCCCCAGAAGTTGATGTTCACGATCCACTCGAGATCGCTGTATTCCATCCCGTCGATCGTGCTCGACAGCGCCACGCCCGCATTGTTGAAGATCAGGTTGACCTGGCCGTGCGCCTTCGCGGTGTCGTCGGCCCACGCGAACATCGCGTCGCGGTCGCCGACGTCGAGCACGCAGGTCGTCACGCGTATCGACGGCGCAAGCGTGCGCACGATGCGCTCGGTCTCCGCGAGGCCGACCGCGTTCTTGTCGGCGAGCGACAGGTGGCAGCGCGCCTGCGCGAGCTGCAGCGCGAGCGAGCGGCCCATGCCCGAGCCCGCACCGGTGATCGCGGCGACTTTGTTGGCGAAATCTCTCATGTCGTTGGCTCCTTGTTCGGGTCTCAGGCGGCTTCGGCTGACGCGGCGCGCGTCGTCCCCGCCGGCTGGACGGCGTCGCGGCGC
>NZ_JAHACR010000043.1 GCF_018375725.1 Burkholderia sp.
ATCCGGCAACCTGGGCTGGCGTATGAATGCCGGGCGTCCACGCGTAGCCCTTGCCGAGCGGGGAAACATACGTTCCCTCGCTGATGATGAGACCGGCGCCTGCGCGTTGCGCATAGTAAGCGGCCATCAGGTCGTTCGCCTCGTCGCCCGGCTGGCTTGCGCGGGAGCGCGTCATCGGGGGCATCACGATGCGGTTCGGGAGCGTCAGGGTGCCGAGCTGGATCGGCTGGAACAAAGGATCGTGGGTCATCGTCTCGGTGCAGTGAGGTCCGCGGCTTGGGTTGCCGCGGGCAATTGAAGAACGTATCGCCGGAAGCGTCAATCCCATGCCGGCGCAAGGCGAGGCGGATCGACTTCGCGGCCGTTGCGGTCGAGCGCCGCGATGCGCGCCATGTCGTCGTCGGTCAGTCGCAGCGTCTGCGCGAGCAGATTGCTGGCGAGGTTTTCGCGCTTCGTCGACGACGGAATCACGGAATAGCCGAGCTGCATCGCCCACGCGAGCGCGACCTGGGCGGGCGTTGCGCGATGCCGTTCGGCGATGGCGCCGATGACCGGATCGCCGAGCACCTTGCCGTAGGCGAGGGTCATGTACGACGTGACGTGAATGCCTTCCTGCCGGAGAAAGGACACGAGCTTGCGGTTCTGCAGATAAGGGCTCAGTTCGATCTGGTTCGTCGCAATGGCGTCCTTGCCGACGGCGTCGATCGCCTGTTTCGTCAGCGCGATGTTGAAGTTCGACAGGCCGATCCGGCGCGTCAACCCTCTGGCCCGGGCGTCGGCGAGCGCGGCCATGTACGTCTCGAGCGGCACACCGTTGTCGGGCGCAGGCCAATGGATCAGCGTCAGGTCGACATGGTCGGTGCGCAGCTTCTCGAGACTGTCCTCGAGACTCGGCACGAGCTTGTCTTTCGCGTAGTGGTCGACCCAGATCTTCGTTGTCAGCCAGAGGTCGTCGCGTTTCACGCCGGAAGCGGCGATTGCCTCGCCCACTTCCGCCTCATTGCCGTAGATCTGGGCGGTGTCGATCGCGCGATAGCCGAGTTCGAGGGCATGGCGGACCGACTCGATGACAACCTTGCCTTGCAGGCGGAACGTGCCAAGGCCGAATGGGGGAATCGTACTCATGATGTTTTCCTGAGAAGGGAACGTATGGCGGGATCAGTGGGCGAGCTCGACCGGCTCTGCGGTGCGGGCAGGCAGCCCTTCGCGCTGGTCGAGATATCCGCTCAGTGCGGTGAGCGCGAATGCGCCGAGCGTGACCGCGGCGGCGATCCACGGCGTGTGGCCGAGGCCGGCGTGCGCGACGATCACCCCGCCGAGCGACGAGCCGCCTGCGACGCCGAGATTGAACGCGGCGATATTGAAGCCGGAGGCGACGTCGGCCGCTTCGGGCGCGAAATGGTGCGCCTGCTTGACGACATAGACCTGCAGGCCCGGCACGTTGCCGAACGCGACGGCGCCCCACGCGAGCATCGTCAGCACGGCCAGCCACGCGTTGTGGACAGTGAACGTGAGGGCGAACAGCACCGCGGCGAGCAGCAGGAAAATCCGCTTGAGCGCCTTGACCGGGCCGATGCGATCGGCGAGCTTGCCGCCCCACACATTGCCGACCGCGACCGATACGCCGTAAGCAACGAGCACCAGGCTGACCTGCGACGGCGTGAAACCCGTGATTTGTTCGAGCAGCGGCGCCATGAACGTGAACGCGATCAGCGAGCCGCCGTAACCGACCGCTGTCATTGCATAGACGAGCAGCAGCCGGGGTTGCGCGAGCACGCGGAACTGCCGGGCGAGCGGGGCCGGGCGCGATTGGGCGAGGTGGCGCGGCACGAATGCCACGGCACCGAGAAAGGCGACCAGTCCGAAGCATGCGACGACGAGGAAGGTTGCGCGCCAGCCGAAATGCTGTCCGATGAAGGTGCCGAGCGGAATGCCGGCGACGAAGGCGACGGTCATGCCGCTGAACATCGTGGCGATGGCGCTCGCGGCCTTGTCCTTCGGGACGAGCGTCGTCGCGATGATCGAGCCGACCGAGAAGAACACGCCGTGCGCGAGCCCGGTCAGCACGCGCGCGACAATCAGGGTTTCATAGCCCGGCGCGCGCCAGGCGACGAGATTGCCGACGGTGAAGAGCGCCATCAGTGCGGCGAGCAGCGTCTTGCGCGGCAGGCGCGCGGTCAGCGCGGTGAGGAGCGGCGCGCCGACGGCGACGCTCAACGCGTACAGGCTCACGAGAAGCCCGGCGGAAGGGAGGCCGACGCCGAGATCGGATGCGATCGTCGGGATCAGGCCGACGATCACGAATTCGGTTGTGCCGATGGCGAACGCACTGAGGGTCAGTGCGAAAAGGGCGAGGGGCATGATGTCCGGTCCTTGGATGCATTCTGGATAGACCGCAGTGTGCCCGCTTTACTTTTGCACAAAAACTGGTCTATAAACGAAATTGTTTTGATTTGAAATCAAGAATGAAGATCACGCTCGATGAACTCCAGGCATTTGCGACGGTGGTCGATACGGGCTCGATCACGGCGGCCGCGCAGCAGCTCGGCCTGACGGTGTCCGCGGCGAGCCGGACGCTCGCGCGGCTCGAGGAGAAGCTGAAGACGACCTTGCTGCGCCGGACCACGCGCCGCCTGGCGTTGACGGAGGAAGGGCGGGCATTCCTGCAGAACGCGCGCGCGATCATCGAATCGGTTGAGCGCGCCGAAGAGCAGATGACCGCGCGGCGCGACATGCCGGCCGGGCGGTTGCGGGTCGATGCCGCGTCACCGTTCATGCTTCACGTGATCGTGCCGCTCGTGCGCGGTTATCGCGAGCGCTATCCGCACGTGGAGCTGGAACTGAACAGCAATGAGGGCATCATCGACCTGCTCGAGCGCCGCACCGACGTGGCGATCCGGATCGGCCGGCTCAAGGATTCGACGCTGCACAGCCGGTTGATCGGCAACAGTCGGCTGCGGGTTCTCGCGAGTCCGGACTATCTCGCCGCACACGGCCAGCCCCGCAAGGTCGAGGATCTGGGGGGGCACACGCTGCTCGGCTTCAATCAGCCGGAGTCGCTCAACGTCTGGCCGGTGCTCGGCGCCGATGGCGAGCCGTACCGGATCGAGCCGGCGGTCTGGTCGTCGAGCGGCGAAACGCTCAGGCAATTGGCGCTCGACGGCGCGGGCATCGTCTGTCTGTCGGATTTCATGACTGCGCAGGATCGCGAGGCGGGGCGGCTCGTGCCGATTCTCGGTCGTTCGACCCAGGATATCCGTCAGCCGATCCATGCGGTCTATTACCGGAATACGGCGATCTCGTCGCGGATTGCGTCGTTCGTCGATTACCTGACCGAGGCGGTCAATGGCGGCGCGTCGGCGGAGCGCCTTCCGGCGGCGTGGGCGAATCGGGCATAGTGGTTTCCCGGCGGAAACCGGGTGCGGCGGCGCGAACGCCGCGCGGCGCATTGCGCGCCGTTTCCGGTTTTGTAAGGCAATTGTCTGTTTCCATCCGAATTCCGCGAATCTGTACTCTGAGGTGCGTTCGCGGCCCGTCTACACTACGTCCCATCTGCTTGAGCCCTCATGCTACATCCTCTTGCTAGAGGGATTCTCATACGGAAACCGTGTCTCCACGCGGTCAATTCGCATCCCCCCGGGATCCTCACCCAGGGGGATTTTTTTTGATCCTTCATGGATCCGCGCGGTCGCCGTGTCCGGTGCCGCGACGCATCGCGCCCATTCCCGAAACGAATTTCCCGATCCCGCGTTTCAGATCTGAAACATTCATCCGCACCGGGCGCTGGCACATCGCGACCGCCATTCTCGGATGCCCGCCCAGCAAGGGATTGCGCGCGATGGTGCGCTCTTTGCATATAGATGACTGCCGCCAGCGCGCACATCGACGGAGCAGGTCCGGCCGTCGCGGGCAAGTGGTCAGGGAGCATTTCAATCGGGGATATGAAAATGAAAAAAGATCGAATCGCAGCGCGCCGTGTTGCAAAGATGAATCGCCGAAAACCTCGGGCGCCTGTTTCATCCATGCACGAAGTGACTTGATCACGCTCGGCGCCGGATCCCACCCAACGGTCAGCGTGTTTTCCATGTGTCTGTCGCCCGCTCGCGTATCGCCAGCGAGACCGGGTGGTCGAGTGCGGCTTGCCGACGTGGCCGGACGACAAGTGCAGGCGCCGAACCCGGAGTGGTCGTGCAGAGAAATTCGTGGGTCATCCTGATGAGGTCGGTGCGAGGGCTGGCATGTTTGCGCGGCGTCGATGCATACGCGAGCCGCATGGCGGCGCCGGACCGGCAACGAAGCGTGCAAGGCGGGCGGCGTGATTCAGAACGGAAACCGGACGTAACCGGATGGCGTCGCCGTGAATCGATATTGGGACAGGGACGTGACATGAATCGTGACCTCGACATGGATGCCTTGCGAACGACTGTCGAAGCCGGCCCCGGCGGCCGTGCCCGCGTGTTCGTCGATGTCGCCGGGCACTGGCGTGCACGATATGTTCCGCCGCGTCGCGGGTCGCATGCGGAGCCTGGCCGAATGGTACGGGGAGGATAGGCAGCGTGTCGCTGCACAAATGACATAAAGCGATCGGCGTTGACCGGGGGGCGTTCGCCAGGCTTGGCTTCGCGGACGTAGCAACGCCAGGTTTCCAATTGGTCCACAACCCCGATGGATCAATTGTTCAAGCGCCCATCACCCTTTGGCGGATGGGCGCCTTTTTTTGCGCGACCGATTCCCGTCTTGACGTTGAGCAGCCGCACATGGCCCGCATCGCGGCGGCGCACCGCCATGACGGGGTTTCGGTATGATGGGCGGGCCTGCCGCGCGACTCCCCGAGCGGCCGGCCCTGCCCGATCACCGTCGCTGTCATGACCGACCCTGCCGCGCCCGACGCCATTTCGTGTGATGCCATCGAGATCGCCGCGCTCGACGCGCTTCATGCGTTCGTCGAGCGCCATCCGCGCCTGCTCGTGCTGACGGGGGCGGGCATCAGCACCGATTCAGGCATTCCCGGCTACCGCGACCGCAACGGACAGTGGATGCGTTCACCGCCGATTCAACTGCACGAGTTCCTCGGTTCCGATGCGGCGCGGCGGCGCTACTGGGCGCGCAGCATGATCGGCTGGCCGGTCGTGGGGCATGCGCGTCCGAACCGTTCGCACGTCGCGCTCGCCCGGTTTGGCGCGAGCGGGCGGCTCGAGCGTCTCGTGACGCAGAACGTGGACGGCCTGCATCAGCGTGCGGGAAGCGAGCGCGTGATCGAACTGCATGGCGGCATCGACGGCGTGACGTGCCTCGAATGCGGCGCGCAGCATGCGCGCGCGGCCATCCAGACCGTGCTCGAGGCGGAGAACCCCGAACTGCTCGGCGCAGAAGCCCGGCCGGCGGCGGACGGCGATGCGCATCTCGAATGGCATGCGCTCGATACGTTCCGCATTCCGGCGTGTCCGGCGTGCGGCGGCCTGCTCAAGCCGTCGGTCGTGTTCTTCGGCGAAAATGTGCCCCGCGAACGCGTCGCGGCGGCCGCGCAGGCGCTCGATGCCGCGGATGCGCTGCTGGTCGTCGGCTCGTCGCTGATGGTGTATTCCGGCTATCGCTTTTGCCTGTGGGCGCAGGCGCAGAACAAGGCGGTCGCCGCGCTCAATCTCGGCCGCACGCGCGCCGACCCGATCCTGACATTGAAAATCGAGGCCCGCTGCGGGCCGGTGCTCGATGCGCTGAACGCGCGGCTCGGCCTGGCCGGCCTCGAAACGGAGAACTGAATCATGACCGGCCCGACATCTCCCGATCCGTCGTCTCGTCTGTCCGCGCCCGCCGCGGAGCGCAATCGCGGCCCGATTCTCGACATGCTGCGCCGCGTGCTGCCGGCAAGCGGCGATGTGCTCGAAATTGCAAGCGGTACCGGCCAGCATGTCGTGCATTTCGCGCAGGCGTTGCCCGCACTGCGCTGGCATCCGAGCGATCCGGACGCGCACGCGCGCCGGTCGATCGCTGCGTGGGTCGCCAGCACCGGCCTGACGAACGTGGCCGCACCGCTCGCGTTCGACGTGCGCGATGCGTCATGGCCGTTCGCGATGCTCGACGCGATCGTCTGTATCAACATGATCCACATTGCGCCGTGGGCGTGCGCCGAGGCGTTGTTCGCGGGCGCGTCGCGCGTGCTGCGGCCCGGCGGCGTGCTGTTTCTGTACGGGCCGTACCGCCGCGAAGGCCGGCATACCGCCGCGTCGAACGCGGCATTCGATTCGCAGCTGCGCAGCCGCGACGCGTCGTGGGGCGTGCGGGATCTCGAAGCGGTCGTCGCGCTCGGCCGCGACCACGGGCTCGGCTGTACCGAAGTCGTCGAGATGCCGGCCAACAACCTGAGCGTCGTATTCCGGCGCCTGCCGCACGCCGAACCGTAACGCCACCCGCGCATCGAGGCCGCGTTTCCCTTATCCTTTCGCCTGTGCGCGCGACCCGCTCGGGTCGCGCCCTGTTTTTTCCGGAGAATTGAATAATGGGCAAGCAAGCAATCGGTGTGATCGGACTCGCGGTGATGGGCCGCAATCTCGCACTCAATATCGAAAGCCGCGGCTATGCGGTCTCGGTATACAACCGCAGCCGCGAGAAAACCGACGAACTGATCGCCGAGTTCCCTGGCCGCAATCTGGTGCCGACCTATACGCTCGAGGAATTCGTCGCGTCGCTCGAAACGCCGCGCCGCATCCTGATGATGGTGAAGGCGGGCGCCGCGACCGACGCGACGATCGCCGCGCTCAAGCCGCTGCTCGAGAAGGGCGACGTGCTGATCGACGGCGGCAACACGTACTTTACCGATACGATCCGCCGCAACCAGGAACTCGCGGAATCGGGCTTGCATTTCATCGGCACGGGTGTGTCGGGCGGCGAGGAGGGCGCGCTGCGCGGCCCGTCGATCATGCCCGGCGGCCAGCGCGACGCGTACGACCTGGTCGAGCCGATCCTCAAGCAGATTGCGGCGAAGGCGCCGTCGGACGGTGAGCCGTGCGTCGCGTACATGGGCCCGGACGGCGCGGGTCACTACGTGAAGATGGTGCACAACGGCATCGAATACGGCGACATGCAGCTGATCGCCGAGAGCTATGCGGTGCTGAAGGACGTCGCCGGTCTCACGAACGACGAGCTGGGCGCCGTCTACACCGAGTGGAACCAGGGCGAGCTCGACAGCTACCTGATGGAGATCACGTCGAAGATCTTCGCCAAGAAGGATGAGGACACCGGCAAGCATCTGGTCGACGTGATCCTCGATCGCGCCGCGCAAAAGGGCACCGGCAAGTGGACGAGCCAGAACGCGCTCGACCTCGGCGTGCCGCTGCCGCTCATCACCGAATCGGTGTTTGCGCGCGTACTGTCGTCGCTGAAAACCGAGCGCGTGGCGGCCAGCAAGGTGCTGACCGGCCCGTCCCCCAAGCCGCTGGCCGGCGATCGTGCCGCGTTCGTCGAGGCGGTGCGTCGCGCGCTGTACCTGAGCAAGGTGATTTCGTATGCGCAGGGCTTCGCGCAGCTGCGCACCGCATCCAACGAATACGGCTGGAATCTCGACCTCGGTACGATCGCGAAGATTTTCCGCGCAGGCTGCATTATCCGTGCACGTTTCCTGCAGAAGATTACCGATGCGTACGTGAAGGATCCGGCGCTCGCGAACCTGCTGCTCGATCCGTACTTCCAGGACATTGCGGCGAACTACCAGTCGTCGCTGCGCGAAGTCGTGATCGCGGCGGTGCAGGCCGGGGTGCCGGTGCCGGCGTTCGCGTCGGCGGTCGCGTACTTCGACAGCTACCGTTCGGAACGTCTGCCGGCGAACCTGGTGCAGGCGCAGCGTGATTTCTTCGGTGCGCATACGTTCGAGCGCACCGACAAGCCGGGCAGCTTCCACGCGAACTGGTCGGAATAAAGCGGGCGCGGGCGGTGATTGTTGCGAATTTCGTTCGATAAAACGGGCTTGGTCGGAGCAACGTCAATATTGTTCGCTACGATGAAACAGTGTTTTTGTCGATTCATGGTTTTCCCTAGGTTCTTGCGGGACTAGACTTCGTCCCATCGCTGCAGACGTGGTGTGTGCGGCGGAGCAAAAAAACCCGGAGGTAAGTCATGAAATCGCTGATCGCAACGTTCGCCGCTGCTGCTGTCCTCGCTGTTCCCGCTGTCTCGTTTGCCCAGCAAGTTTCCGCGCAAAATGGCCCGGTGACCCGTGCCCAGGTGAAGGCCGAACTGGCCGCGCTTGAAAACGCCGGCTACAAGATGGGCAGCGACCGCAATACCTACCCGGCAGGCCTTCTGGCTGCGGAAGCGCGCATTCATCCGCAACAGAACGTCGCCGCGGCCGACACGAGCGGTTACGGTGCGCATCCGGCCGCTCAGCAAGAAAACGGCGCGCCGGCCAAGGTCAAGCGGATCGCCGACGGCACGCCCGTCTACAAGGGTCGTTGATCGATGCGGCCTGACGGCCGCGACCGGCGTCCCGGCGGAACCGATTCGCCGGCAGCCTTGCAGCACCCGACAGCCTGCATTCCGTCATGCGGAACGCAGGCTGTTTCTATTTGACCGCCCGGCAAAGCGGTCTATGGCGTCAGTGCAGCGACGGTTTGACCCGTCCCAGATCCCGGGGCAGTACTTCCCGGGGCAGCACTTTGCCCGGTTCGAACGCCGTCAGCCACGCCACGTCGTAGCCGCTCAGCGCATCCAGCGCGTCGCGCAGACGGTCGATTGCCGCGTCGGGTAACTCGACGCTCTGGCGTGCCCCACCCGACAGATGTGTGACGCTCGCGAGTTGCACGAGCGCGTCCGCGGCTTCCGCGACATCCGCCGCGAACAGCAGGTGCGTGTTGAGCCATTCGACGAGTCCGCTGGACGCGCCGAAGTCCTCGGCGTTGATCTGCACGGAAAGAAACGTTGCGTTGTTCATCGTTTTTCTCCTCGCGAAAGCGGATCGGGCGGGGCGTCATTGAGTATAGGTGACGGATCGCCGGGCGCAGGCGAGGCGATCCGTGTGCGGCCGGGCCGGGCATGTGACGCAGTCCGATGCCGCGCCGGTGGTATCTTTGCCGTGGCGGGACGATATCGACGGGGCCGACGCAGCGGTTTGCGATGTGCCCGCTATGGAAACTGCCGGCCGCGTGTGCGGTCGGAATTCGTGGATCCGGCCGCCGGCCGAATACCGGGCGCCGAACGCGGCAGCGTGGCGCCACGAGGCAAATCCGGGAGGTACGCTTGAAAAAAGAGATTTCCATCCAGTTGTTCCCGCAGCGCTGGCTGCCGCAAGCGGCGCTGGTTGCCGCCGCCGTCGCGCTGACGGGCTGCACGGTCACGCCATGGACCGATACCTGGCAACCGTACCGGCCGGCCGCGCCGGCTACCTCGCCGGGCGTGCTGGCGGGTTACTACCGGGTGAATCCGGGCGACACGCTCGCAGGGATCGCGGGCGCATACGGCCAGCGCGTGCAGGACGTCGCCGCCTGGAACCACATTGCGCCGAACGGCGCCGTGATGCCGGGCCAGATCCTGCGCGTCGCGCCGCCGGCCGCCGCCACGTCGATCGCGCCTGCGCCCGCACCGGCACCGGGTTCCGCGGTGCCGCTGTCATGGCCCGCCACCGGCGTCGTGGCGACGCCGTTCTCGGCCGGCAAGTCGCGCGGGATCGTGATCGCCGCGTCCGGCTCCGATCGCACGGTACGGGCTGCCGCGACCGGCCGGGTCGTCTATGCGGGCACCGGCGTCAAGGCCTACGGTCCGCTCGTGATTCTCAAGCATGAGAACGGACTGATTACCGCCTACGGCCACAACGAGAAACTGCTCGTCAACGAGGGCGATGCGGTGCGCACCGGCCAGCCGGTTGCGGAAATGGGCACCGATGCGAGCGGCCGCGCGTCGTTCGAGTTCGAGGTCCGGCAAAACGGCAAGGCGGTCGATCCGATGGGCTTCCTGCCGAAAAACGGCGGCTGACGCGCCTGCCGCGGCATGTGCGCCGTATCGGGCGCGCACGCCGCTCATCCTTCTTTCAGCGGTGCGGGCGCGGCCTGCTGCGGCCGGTTGCCGAGCCATCGGATCGTCATCGCGAGCAGGCAAGCGCCGAGTGCGATCATCGAGCACTGCAGGGCGACCGGGAGATAGCCGTGCGGCCGCGGATCGACGAACGGGTACGGATACCAGTCCTCCCACGCACCGCGTATCAGCGTGTAGGCGAGATAGACGACCGGAAAGGCGAGCCACGCGGTCGCGCTCTGCCGGGAAATCGGCGAACGGGGCACCACGTACAGCCAGTCGCCGAGCACGACGAGCGGCACGATACGGTGCAGCACCCAGTTGTTGTAGGTGGGCGTCACATGCTGCTGGGCGTCGATGTGCGCCAGCAGCAATTCGTAGACGATCGCGGTGATCAGCACATACAGCACGGCGGCGCCGCGCATCGACTCGTATCGCGCCGACACCGGGCGCGCGGCCAGCCAGAGCCCCGCGCCCAGCACGCCCGCCGCGTACAGGTTGCTCAATTGCGTGAAGTAGCTGAGGAAGTTGCCGAGATGAAACGTCGGCATGCCCCAGCGGTCGGCGATGCTGTGGATCGGCGTCGATGCGGCGAGCAAGGCGGCCGTCAGCCGGTAGACCGCTACGAAGGACGCTTTGCTCATGGCGCCGCTGACATCGGAAATGAAAGTTCCATCGTGCCACAGCCGCGCGCCGCTGGCGCATCGTCCGACACGTGCGCGAAATCGTCCGATATTTGATCGCGCCGGCCGAAATGCGGCATGCATGCCGCTACAATCGCCTCAGCATGCCGGGTGTGGCCAATTTCCCCGGCATGCGGCTCCCCGAATACAAGACCACGCATACACGAGACCACGCATGAAAAACATCCTCGCCCGCCAGGCGCGCTACAACTCGGCCGCCATCTTTTTTCACTGGGCCATTTTCGTGCTCGTCGCGCTCGCGTACCTGGCCATCGAAGTCCGCGGGCCGACGGGCAGCGACAGTCGCGTGTTCTGGATGAACGTCCATCTGACGGCGGGCTCGCTGGTGCTCGCGCTGTCGGTGCTGCGGATCGTGTGGCGGGCCGTCACGCGCGCGCCGGAGGCGTTGCCGCAGCCGGCGCTGCTCGCATTTTTCGCGAAGCTCACGCACATAGCGCTGTATGAGTTCATCGTCGCGCAGCCGCTGCTCGGCATCATGATCATCAACATGGGCGGCAAGCCGGTCACGCTCGACTGGCTCGGCGTGTCATACACGCTGTTCGGGCCCGACAAGGTCATGCGCCCGACCGTCAAGGACGCGCACGAATTGCTCGGCAACGTGTTCTATTTCGTGATCGGTCTGCATGCACTGGCCGCGCTCTATCACCACTTCGTCAGGCGCGACGGCATGCTGCGGCGCATGTCTTTCTGATGCGCGCGGCGGCTGTCTGACGGTATGCCACGGGGCATATGGTTGCGGCGGCAACCATGTGCCCCGGTTTATTTCAGGATAAGACGTGCGCGCTGGCTATTGAGCTGAACAGTCTGTAACATCCGGGCTTGTTTACGTTTCGCTTACTCAACGCCACGCATGCCACATCGACATCGCTTCCTGACTGCCTGGCTGGGCGTGCTGGCGATCTGGTTCGCGATCGTCGTGCCAATCGCATCCCAATGGCGGATCGCGCAGACGGCGGCGCCAGACGCCGTCATCTGCGGCACGGCGCATGGCGAGCCCCGCATGCCGTCATCCGGCGGCGCGCATCACGCGGCGCATCTCGACGCCTGCGGGTATTGCAGCTTCTTCTCGCATAGCCCCGCGATCGGCGGGCCGTCCACGGCCCTCGACCTTTCCATTTCCGTTCCCGTCGTATCCGTCACGGCGCCTGCCAGCGTCGTGGCGAGCGTCGAACGCTATCCGCGCGCTTATCCGCGCGCCCCGCCCGGAAACGCCTGACGCGTTTTCTCCTTCTTTCGTTTTTCCGCCGATATCCGTGCGATCCGTCGTCGATCGCGTGGAGGGCGTTTCTCGGGCTGTCATTCATGAATTCTTTCCCGTTGTGCGCGCGTTCATCGCGTCGCGATGCCGGCGAGCGACGCTTGCCGTCGATGCCGAAACTGACCGCGCCGGCGCTGGCCGCCAGCGCGATGACTGCGGCCTGCGCCGCTTCCTGCATGGCGCACGCGGCCGACGCGGCGCCGATGCTGCCGCCGGTCGAAGTCGTTGCATCGCCGCTGACGACGCCGCTGGTCGTCGTCACCGACCCAAAAACGCCGCGTCAGCCGTTGCCCGCCAGCGACGGCGCGGACTACCTGAAGACGATTCCCGGCTTCGCATCGATTCGCAATGGCGGGACGAACGGCGATCCGGTGCTGCGCGGGATGTTCGGCTCGCGCCTGAACATCCTCGCGAACGGCGCGCCGACACTCGGCGCGTGTCCGGGCCGGATGGATGCGCCGACGTCGTATATCGCGCCGGAAAGCTATGACAAGGTCACTGTTCTCAAGGGGCCGCAGACGGTGCTTTACGGACCGGGCGCGTCGGCCGGCACGGTGCTGTTCGAGCGCGTCACGCCGCGCTTCGACAAGCCAGGCATACGCTTCGAGGGGAGCGTCGTGGGCGGCGCGTTCGGCCGCAACGACCAGAACGCCGACGTGACGGCCGGCACGCCGGACTTCTACGGACGCGTCATCGCGAACCACGCCCATGCGCAGGACTACGAGGACGGCAACGGCCGCACGGTGCCGTCGCAGTGGGATAAATGGAATGCCGATGCAGAACTCGGCTGGACACCGGACGAGCACACGCGCGTGGCGTTGACGGCGGGCACCGGCGACGGTTATGCGCGCTATGCGTCGCGCGGAATGGACGGCGCGCACTTTCGTCGCGAATCGTTCGGCCTGTCGGTCGACAAGCAGCATATCGGCGACGTGCTCGACCGGATCGAGGCGCGCGTGTACTACAACGACGCCGATCACGTGATGGATAACTACACGTTGCGGCGGCCCGATCCGGCCAGCCACATGCCGATGCGGATGGCATCCGACGTCCGTCGCCGCACGCTCGGCGCGCGCACGGCGGCGACGTTCCGTTTCGGCGACGGTTTCCGGTTCGTCGCAGGCGCGGATGCGCAGTCGAACCGGATCGATTCGCGCCAGGGAATGGGGCGGACGAACTATGCGGACCGGCCCTGGAATGCGCAGACGACGATGTGGAGTGCCGGTCTGTTCGGCGAGTTGACGTGGTACGCGAGCGAGGCGTCGCGCGTGATCGGCGGCGCGCGCGTCGATTATGCGGGCGCGCGCGACAAGCGGGTGTCAACCGGCGGCATGACCGGCCAGCCGAATCCGACGTTCGACGACGACCGTGCGCGCGTGCTGCCGAGCGGTTTCGTTCGCTACGAGCGCGACCTCGCATCGTTGCCGGTCACGTGGTATGCGGGCATCGGCCACACCGAGCGTTTTCCTGACTACTGGGAGCTGTTCTCGCCGAAGCGCGGGCCGGCCGGATCGGTCAACGCGTTCTCGTCGATCCGCCCGGAGAAAACGACGCAGCTCGACGTCGGCGCGCAATACAAAGGCGATGCGTTCGACGGATGGGTGTCGGCCTATGCCGGCTACGTGCAGGATTTCATCCTGTTCAACTACACGGCCGCCACGATGGGCCAGACGAAGCAGGCGACCAATATCAACGCGCAGGTCATGGGCGGCGAGGCGGGTGTTGCGTGGCGGCCGGTCGCGCCGCTGCGCGTCGAGACGTCGCTGGCCTATGCCTGGGGACGCAACGTGGCGAGCGGCGATCCGCTACCGCAGATGCCGCCGCTCGAAGCGCGTTTCGGGCTCGAATACACGCGCGGCGCGTGGTCGGCCGGCGGGCTGTGGCGGGTTGTGGCGCCGCAACACCGCGATGCGCTGAATCAGGGCAACGTCGTCGGCAAGGATTTCGGTCCGAGCGCCGGCTTCGGCGTGTTGTCGCTGCATGCGCAATACAACGTCAGCAAGGCGGTGCAGGTTTCGGTCGGCGTCGACAACGTGCTCGACAAGGCCTATACGGAGCACCTGAACCTCGCCGGCAATGCGGGCTTCGGTTTCGCGGCGAACACGCAGTTGAACGAGCCGGGACGTATCGCATGGGTGCGGGTCAGCGCGAAGCTTTGAGCGGCAGCGCATGCGGCGCCGTGCACGCCGCATGCGCAAGATCGCCGCGCGCGGCTCATGCCGCACGCGTCGCGCGTCGCGGCAGATGACGCTCGATCGTTGACGCGAGCGTGTCGAATGCCGGGCCGATGACCTCGTTCGGCACGCATGCATAGCCGAGCAGCAGGCCGGGCGCGGCGGTTTCAGCACAGCTGTAATAGCTCGTCAGCGGCCGCACGATCACACCGGCGTCGAACGCGCTCTGCGTGACTGCGCGGTCGTCGCATCCTTCCGGCAGGCCGAGCACCAGATGCAGGCCCGCTTCGTCGCCCATCACCGGCAGCGCGTCGCCGAAGCGCGCGTGAATCGCGTCGATCAGCAATTGCCGGCGTTCGCCGTACAGCATCCGCATGCGCCGGACGTGCGAAGTCAGATAGCCGTCCATGATGAATTCGGCGAGCACCGCCTGCTGCATCAGCTGGCCTTCGCGGTACAGCTCGGACAGGCCGGTGCGGAAGGTGTCGACGAGATGCTCGGGCACGACCATGTAACCCATCCGCAGGCCCGGAAACAGCATTTTGCCGAGACTGCCGACATAGATTACGCGTCCGCCGTCGTCGAGCCCTTGCAGTGAGGCGAGCGGACGGCTGCCGTAGCGGAATTCGCTGTCGTAGTCGTCCTCGATGATCCAGCAGCGGTGCTGCCGCGCGTATTCGAGCAGCATCCGCCGCCGCGCGAGGCTCATCACCATGCCCAGCGGGTACTGGTGCGACGGCGTGACGAGCACGAGGCGCGGCGGATGCTGAAGGTCGCGCGCGCGCGGGTCGAGTCCTTCCTGGTCGACCGGCACGGGCGCGAGCGTCAGGCCCGCGGCCTGCAGTACGCTGCGCACGCCCCAATAGCACGGCTCCTCGACCCACGCGCGATCGCCGATGTCGGACAGCAGGCGCACCGCGAGATCGATCGACTGATGGATGCCGGTCGTGATGATCACCTGATCCGGCGAACACTTCACCGAGCGCGCGACGCGCAGGTAATCGGCGAGCGCGCGCCGCAGCGGCCGGTAGCCGCCGCCCGGCGCGTAGGTCAGCAGCTCCGGGTTCGCCTCCTTCCACAGCCGCGCCTGCAGGCGGCTCCATGTGCGGCTCGGGAACTCCGACACATCCGGCACGCCCGGCATGAACGCGCCCCATTGGCGCCGCGACACGCCCGCATGCTCGACCAGTCGGCGGCCGCGCATCGACAGGCCGCCTTGCGCATCCGTCCGCGGCGCCGCGCCGTCGACATGCGGCGCTGGCGGCAAGCCGCCCGGCGCATGCATCGCGGCCGAGTCGGGGCGCGTGTCGGCGACATAGGTGCCGCTGCCGGTCGTCGTCAGGACGTAACCTTCGGCGGTCAGCTGGTCGTACACGTGCAGCACGGTATTGCGCGCGATCGACAGGTCGGCGGCAAGCGTGCGCGAACTGGGCAGCTTGGTTCCTGGCCCCAATTCGCCGGTCAGGATGGCCTGCTGCATCAGCTGCAGCAGCTGGCGGTACATCGGCTCGGCCGAGCTGCGGTCGAGGCGCGCCGAGAGCCAGTCGGCAAGGATCACGGTGTCCAAAGTGGTTCCACCCGGAATATTGAAATGGTTCCCTATTGTAGAACCGTCGCGCCGTATAGTGATTTGTATCTTAATAATGCTTGTCGCGTTGCAAGGGGACAGCCACGATGAAGACCGATGAAGTGATTGTCAGCTTTCGCGGCGTGCGAAAGACCTACGACGGCGAAACGCTCGTCGTCAAATCGCTCGACCTGGATATCCACCGCGGGGAATTCCTGACGCTGCTCGGGCCGTCCGGCTCCGGCAAGACGACCTGCCTGATGATGCTCGCCGGCTTCGAATTCCCGACCGGCGGGGAGATCCGTCTCGACGGCGAACTGCTGAACAACGTGCCGCCGCACAAGCGCAACATCGGCATGGTGTTCCAGAACTACGCGCTGTTCCCGCACCTGACGGTCGAGCAGAATGTCGCGTATCCGCTGACGGTCCGCAAGCTGCCGGCGGGCGAGCGCGCGGAGCGCGTCGCCAATGCGCTGAAGATGGTCCAGATGGAGCGCTTCGCCAAGCGCTACCCGGCGCAGCTGTCGGGCGGCCAGCAGCAGCGCATCGCGCTCGCGCGGGCGCTGGTGTTCGAGCCGAAGCTCGTGCTGATGGACGAACCGCTCGGCGCGCTCGACAAGCAGCTGCGCGAACACATGCAGTACGAACTGAAGGCGCTGCACGAAAAGCTCGGCGTGACGTTCGTCTACGTGACGCACGACCAGGGCGAGGCGCTGACGATGTCGGATCGCGTCGCGGTGTTCGACAAGGGCATCGTGCAGCAGCTCGATACCGTCGATCGCCTGTATGAATCGCCGTGCAACGAATTCGTCGCGAACTTCATCGGCGACAGCAACCGGCTGCGCGGCACCGTCGCGCGGATCGACGGCGAATTCTGCGAATTCCGGCTCGACGACGGCACGCGGCTCGTGGGCCGCAATGTCGGCAATGCGGCGGCCGGCGCGTCCGCCGTCGCGTGCATCCGCCCGGAGCGCATGAGCCTCACGCAGCACAACGGCCACGCGAACGGCGCGGCGGCAAACATGCTGACGGGCGAGGCCCGCAGCCTCATCTATTTCGGCGATCACGTGCGCATGCGCTGCGCGGTGCCGGGGCAGGACGAATGCTTTGTCAAGGTGCCGCTCGGCACCGGCGCGCTCGACGGGTTCGCGCCGGGCGCACCGATTTCGCTCGCCTTCTCGCCCGAGCATCTGCGCGTGTTCGCGTAAACACCGGTTAACGTTTTTCCGTAGCACGTCGTACATAACAACTGCTCACTTTCCACCACGAGAGGAACCATCATGAATCGAGCAAGCTTTACGGCGCGCCGCACGGCGCTCGCCCTGGCGCTGGCGGTGTTCGGCGCATCCGCATCGGCTGCGGAGATCACGGTCGTGAACTTCGGCGGCGCGAACGGCGACGCGCAGAAGGTCGCATTCAACCAGCCGTTCGAGAAAGCGACCGGCAACAAGGTCACGGCCGTCGAATACAACGGCGAGCAGGCCAAGGTGAAGGCGATGGTCGAAGCGAAGCACGTCAACTGGGACGTGGTCGAGGTCGAATCGGGCGATCTGAATCGTGGTTGCGACGAAGGGCTGTACGAGAAGCTCGACTGGTCGAAGATCGCCAAGAAGTCGGATTTGATTCCGGAATCGCCGCAGACCTGCGGCGTGGGCTTCTTCGTGTGGTCGACGGCACTCGCCTATAACGCGGACAAGCTCAAGGCCGCGCCGTCCGGCTGGGCCGATTTCTGGGACGTGAAGAAATTCCCGGGCAAGCGCGGGATGCGCAAGGGCGCACGCTACAACCTCGAATTCGCGCTGATGGCCGACGGCGTCGCGCCGAAGGACGTCTACAAGGTGCTCGGCACGAAGGCCGGCCAGGATCGCGCGTTCAAGAAGCTCGATGAGCTGAAGCCGAACATCCAGTGGTGGGAAGCGGGCGCGCAGCCGCCGCAGTTCCTCGTCGCGGGCGACGTCGTGATGTCGACCGCGTACAACGGCCGCATCAGCGCCGCGCAGAAGGAAGGGAAGAACCTGAAGGTGGTCTGGAACGGCAGCATCTATGACCTCGACTACTGGGCGATTCCGAAGGGCACGCCGAACAAGGCGCTCGCCGAGAAGTACATTGCGTACACGCTGACGCCGAAGCCGCAGGAGTCGTACGCGGAGCATATCTCGTACGGTCCGGCGAACCTCGCCGCGATCAAGTCGCTCGACGCGAAGACGCTCGCCAACCTGCCGAACTCGCCGGCCAACGGCAAGAACGCGGTGTTGCAGGACATCGCGTTCTGGACCGACCACAGCGACGAACTCGAGCAGCGCTTCTCCGCGTGGGCATCGAAGTAAGCGCGTCGCAGTCCTGACGCAACCGGCCGCGCGAGGCCCGCGCCTCGCGGCGCTTCGCGCGGCGTTCCGCCGGATTCCGGTCCGGCCGGAGAGTACCGTTGAATACGATGACGATCGCTCACTCCCCGTCGACACCGTCGACGTCCACCCTGAAGCGCGAGCTGAAAGCCGCCGAGGCCCGCAAGCGCGCGATGGCGCTGCTCCTGATCGCGCCGCTCGCGGTTTTCCTGCTGCTCATCTTCGTCGTGCCGATCGGCACGCTGCTGACGCGTGCGGTGCAGAACCCGGAAATCGCGACGGCGCTGCCGAAAACCGTCGCCGCACTGTCCGGCTGGGACCGCAAGGCGCCGCCGAGCGATGCCGCCTACGTCGCGCTGGCCGCCGACATGACGCGGGTGGCCGACAGCGAGGCGATGGGCGCGCTCGCGCGACGGCTCAATACCGAGATTCCCGGCTACCGCTCGCTCGTCGCGAAGACGGCGCGCGCGATGCCGCTGTCGGGCGACAACGGCCAGCCGCTTGCGCCAGCGCAGGTCCGCGAGAAACTCGTCGATCTCGACGCGCGCTGGGGCGAGGCCGCCTACTGGCAGGCGATCGCGAAAAACGGCAGCCATTACTCGCCGTTCTATCTGCTCGCCGCGCTCGACCACAAGCAGGACGGTTTCGGCCACATCGTGCCGGCCGATCCGGATCAGTCGATCTATCTGGCGATCTTCGGCCGCACGCTGCTGATCGGCTTCGCGGTCACGCTGTTCGCACTGCTGCTCGGCTATCCGCTCGCATACTGGATCTCGACGCTGTCGGAGCGGCGCGCGAACCTCGTGATGATCCTCGTGCTGATTCCGTTCTGGACGTCGGTGCTGGTGCGCGTGGCCGCATGGATCGTGCTGCTGCAGAGCGAAGGGCTCGTCAACAAGGCGCTGATCGGCAGCGGGCTGATTTCACAGCCGCTCGCGCTGCTGTTCAACCGCGTGGGCGTCTACATCTCGATGACGCATATCCTGCTGCCGTTCATGATCCTGCCGCTCTACAGCGTGATGAAGTCGATCCCGCCGACCTACCAGCGCGCGGCGGTATCGCTCGGCAGCCATCCGTTCGCCGCGTTCTGGCGTGTCTACGTGCCGCAGACGTATCCGGGCATCGGCGCGGGCGCATTGCTGGTGTTCATCCTCGCGATCGGCTACTACATCACGCCGGCGCTGCTCGGCGGCCCGAACGACCAGATGGTCAGCTATTACGTCGCGTACTTCACGAACGTGACGATCAACTGGGGCATGGCGTGTGCGCTCGGCGGCCTGCCGCTCGCGGCGACGCTCGTGCTGTACGCGGTCTATGGACGCTTTACCCGCTCGCAAGTGAGCCTTGGCTGATTCAGGAAGGGACTCGAACATGAAATTGCTCGCCAAGCCGCTGTTTGCGCCGCACATGTCGTTCGTCGAGCGCGCGTGGTACATCGCACTGCGCGTGCTCGTCGTGCTGACGCTGCTGTACCTGATCCTGCCGGTGCTCGCGATCGTGCCGTTGTCGTTTTCGTCGAGCACGTTCCTCGTCTATCCGATCCCGGGTTTCTCGATGCGCTGGTACGAGAACCTGCTCGCATCCGACGAGTGGCGGATGGCCGCGAAGAACAGCTTCATCGTCGCGCCGTCGGCGACGGTCGTCGCGACCGTGCTCGGCACGCTCGCCGCGATCGGTCTCACGAAGGCCGATTTCCCCGGCAAGGGCGTGCTGATGGCGGTGCTGCTGTCGCCGATGATCGTGCCGGTCGTCGTGGTCGGCGTCGGCATGTACCTGTTCTTCGCGCCGCTCGGTCTCGCGAGCACCTATACCGGCCTGATCTGCGCGCATGCGGCGCTCGGCGTGCCGTTCGTGGTCACGACGGTCACCGCGACGCTGCAGGGCTTCAATCACAACCTCGTGCGTGCGAGCCTGTCGCTCGGCGCGAATCCGGTCACGACATTTTTCCGCGTCACGCTGCCGGTGATTGCGCCGGGTGTGATGTCGGGGGCGCTGTTCGCATTCGCGACGTCGTTCGACGAAGTGGTCGTCACGCTATTCCTCGCCGGCGCGGACCAGACGACGCTGCCGCGCCAGATGTTTACCGGCATCCGCGAGAACATCAGCCCGACGATCGCCGCGCTCGCGACGATCCTCATCATCTTCTCGACGAGCCTGCTGCTGGCGCTCGAATGGCTGCGCGGCCGCAACGCGCGGCGCGCGGTCAGCTGACGGATAACTGACGGATAACTGACGGATAACTGACGGATAACTGACTGATAACTGACGGATAACTGACGGACAGCCGGCGCGCGGCGGTATGGCCCGTGC
>NZ_JAHACR010000044.1 GCF_018375725.1 Burkholderia sp.
GCACGCTTCGCCTACCGCCTACCGCCTACCGCCTACCGCCTACCGCCTACCGCCTACCGCCTACCGCCTACCGCCTACCGCCTACCGCCTACCGCCGGGATGCCGCCCCGTTTCATGCCGATACAGGCCGCGCGCTCCCGTGCAGTCAAATGCCCCCTGATTTGATCCAGATTCACGCGATCGCAAATATTGCTCGGCTATGCTGGAATCTTTTCACCAATCCGAGCGAGAGGGGATCATGCGGCGAGTCGTATTCAACCAGAAGGGCGGCGTAGGCAAATCGACGATCGTCTGCAATCTCGCCGCGATCAGTGCCGCCGAAGGCCTGCGCACGCTCGTCATCGACCTGGACGCGCAAGCGAACTCCAGCCAGTATCTGCTCGGCGAGCAAGCCGAGACGGTCGGCCCGACTGCCGCGGACTTCTTCGAAACCGCGTTGACGTTCAACTTCCGGCCGGTCGACGCCGCGTCGTACATCCATCCGACTCGGTTCGAGAATCTCGATGTGATGCCCGCGCATCCGGATCTCGATACGCTGCATGGCAAGCTCGAATCCCGCTACAAGATCTACAAGCTGCGCGACGCGCTGAACGAGCTCGACATGTACGACGCGGTCTACATCGATACACCGCCCGCACTGAACTTCTATACGCGCTCCGCGCTGATCGCCGTCGAGCGCTGCCTGATCCCGTTCGACTGCGACGACTTTTCCCGGCGCGCGCTCTACACGCTGCTCGAGAACGTCAAGGAGATCCAGCAGGATCACAACGCGGCGCTCGAAGTGGAAGGGATCGTGATCAATCAGTTCCAGCCGCGCGCGAGTCTGCCGCAGAAGCTGGTCGACGAACTTGTCGGCGAGGGCCTGCCAGTGCTGTCGTCGCGGCTGTCGTCGTCGGTGAAGATCCGCGAATCGCATCAGCAGGCGACCCCCGTCATCCATCTCGAGCCGGGGCACAAGCTCGCGCAGGAGTTTCGTGCGCTCCATCAGGAACTGGCCGGATAACCACGCGGTGGCGGCCGCCGATTCGCCCGTCGTCAGCCGGCCGGAGCCTGACGCCCGCGCCATGCTTGCCCGCATCGATACGCTATAAAGAGGGGGGACGTTTAGTTTGAGATATTCATCGGAGGCCAAAAAAAGGCCAAAAAAGCCCGAAAACCCTTGTCTGGCGGGGCTCCATCTGTGGATAAGTCGAAATTAGCAATCGACGTTTAATTTGACCCACAAAGTGCCAAAATTCGGGGCGGATTTCGGTAAAAATTCGTCCATCACCCGCCCGAACTCTGTCCGTCGGTCGATCAAAGCTTCCCGCTGACGACCCGATATCTTGCTGACGACACGTCAGCGGCGTCCATCGTCCCCACTTCGATACCCGTACCGCTCTGGCTACCGTTCGACACCTGGTCGAGCCGCAGTCGAATCACGGGCACCTTGCCGCCGACTTTGCCTTCCGGCACCAGGATGACCAGCGGCGTTGCGCCCGTGTCCGCTGTATCGACCAGCACCGCCTTGTAATCCCACAACAACGCCGGTAATCGATTGAGCCACGGGCGCGGCCAGTTCGCCAGCGCCGCCATGTCGCCAGCCGCCGCGACAGCTTCGTCAGCGGCAGCCTGTGCGACCACGACCAGGGATTCCGTTGCATACGTCGGAAACTCCTGGGCGATGACTGCAGGCAGTTCCGCTTCCATGAAACCGACGACGGCTGGTTCAACCGGTTGCAGCGGCGTCACCGGCTTGTCGAGCCAACCGCGCCAGCGCTGCGCCATCGCGTCGCGATACTCCAGCCCCACCGAATTCATGATCGCGTTGTTCTGCATGTCGATGGGCAAGCTGGCCAGCTTCTGGCCCAGCGCCATGTCGGGACCGAGCCACGACTGGCCGACGTTGTGGTCCCAGCCAGGATCAATGCCGACCGGCACGCGGTCGGTTACTTCGCCGTCCGCATTCGTGACCAGGCGATAGCGCACGTCAGGATCGTCCGACACCTGTTTGCCGGCGGCCTTCATCTCAGCTTCGGAATATGACCGCGTCGTACACCGGCAACCCCAGCCACACGGCGGATAGTGCGTACGCCAGAAGCCTGCCGTGACCGGCAGCAGCGTGCCATTCCATGCACGGTGCTGCGGCCTGGTGCGATTGTCGAGCACCGCACGGTATTCCAGATATGGACGCCGATCCGCATTCGCAACAATCTGCTGCCAGCGGCCGGCCATGTAGGCCGAATGCATGTTCGTCCGGTAAATCAGCTCCGTACGCCAACCGCGCTTCCCGCGATACGACCACCCGGAGCGCTCGACGATCGCATCGAAGTCCTTCCGGAACTGAGTCAGCGTGGTGCCTGACTCACGCGCACGCACCAGTGCGTCCTGGATATCCTTCACCACGTCGAGCGGTGCACCCGCGATTGTGAACTGCGTGGCATGCATTGGCCCCAGCATGTCGTTCCAGCGCTCGGTTTCCACCGGCACCTTGCTGCGCAGGTTCGCGATCGCGTTTTCGGCCTTCACGCCGAACGGTTGAACAGACATTTACGCGCCTTCCTGCTGCAGCGTACCGAGCAGCACCAGCACGATGCCAGACAGCGCAAGCCGGCGCAGATCGTCGTCCAGTGCCAGCAGTACTTCGTCCGGAATCGGCATATCCGTGTCGCTCGCGCGATGTGCGCAGGCCCCGAAAGCCATGATTTCAGCCGCCAGCTGCAGCGGCGAGCTGGTCGGAGTGTTCAGTGCGGCTGACAGCGCCACGATCTTGTCGCGCAGGTCCTGCTGTTCTGTCGTGAGTGTCGACATTTTTAGCTCCTTTGAAAGCCCTTTAAAGCACGTTCAAACGGCGTTCAATCGGCCGTTTCCGCGTCCTGGTCGACGTATCCCTGCGTGAACGACCATTGAAGCGCCTGTCGCATGAGGCCCACCAGCTCGGTGTTGTCGATGTTGCCAACCAACTGCGTCAGCTCGGCCTGGATGTCGGCCAGCGAGCGTCCATCACGTTCGGCCTGTTCGAGCATCCGCGCGATAGGCTCAATGACGGCCGCCTCGAGCGCGGCATCAGCTGCGTCCGCAGCAGACCGCACGCGCGAGTCTTCGGCACGCGCCGATTGAATCAGCACGGTGTCATCAGCTGCTGCGAACTCGGCCGTGGTCGTCGGTGTCGACTCAGGCAGCAGCGCGTCGTCATCGTCGGTCGCCTGCGGAATGTTCAACTCTTCCAGCATCGCCTTGCGCGACGGCCGCGCACCCATATTGGCCGCGATCTGGTACGTTTCCGCGCGATCCTTCCCGGCTGCGTTGATCTGGAAGAATTCGAGTTCGGGCGACGGCACGTCTTCGCCGAAATTGAAGGTCGTAATCCAGCGGAAAATCTGCGACATCGACGCCGAGGCGATATCGCGATCGGAATCGTTGATGTCGCTCTGGCGCTTCATCGCCGTTTCCGTCGCTGCGCGCGCGCCGACGTTCTGCAGCTCGGCGATCATGGCTTGGCCGGTCAGGCACTTCGACATCTCGCGGTTAGCGGCGTTGATGAGCGATTCCTGGGGCAGCATCGAGCCCGATGTGTTCGCGACGAGCAGTTCGACGCTGGAGCCTTCTGGCACGACGGCATAACCGCTGTCGATCATCGCTTCGATCGCTTGCGCCAGCTGGTCCTGCTCGGCTTCCGACGCACCGAGTCCATACCGCGCGACCGGCCAGGGCAGACCGTGCCGCTCGCAGAACTTCACGAAGTACTTCCAGCCACCGGTTTTGAACGTCCACGGCCAGAAGCATCCTGACAGCAACGCTGAGCCGTACGGATTCGACATCGTGGCCATATGGCGCGAGACGATGAAGCGATACGGTTCATCAACTACAACGCCCATCGGCTCGGCGCGCGATTTAAGCATCAGCTGCGCGTCGACATCAAAGCCAAACCGGCGATTCGGACGGTCGATCACGTTGACCGGCACCAGGGAGCCGTCCCAGGCGTCCCACACCAGCTCATGGACGCGATAGCCGCTGAAAATTGCGCTGAGCATCTGCCACATGACCTCCAGCCAGTCTGCCGTCGAATTCGGCCGGAAACGCTGCATCCAGCGTTCGCACAGGTCGCGGGCCAGCATCGCCTTCGGATCGTCTTCAGCCCACGTCACGACGCGGTAATCCATGCCGCGAAACTCGCCACGAATTGAGCGGACCTCGCCGATGACGTGCGCGTCAGCCAGGATCGACGCATACACCGTGTCTGCGACGCCCATCGCGCGCAGCACCGGATCGGGATTCGGCAGCATGTGCAGCTTGCCGAAGAAGTACGGATCGGTATCTGCCGCTGCGGCTTGTCGGCCCAGCACGCCACGCACCGAGCGCACCATTCGTTTGATATCAAGACCCATAAACGGACACCTTTCGCTTGCCGGACTTGATCCGGGGAATAACTGAGCCGAGGCCCGAATAGGCCAGCATGTACAGCATCTGCAACGCATCCGGGCCATCGTTGTGATCGGCTTCCGGATAGTGGGTCAGCTGTTCGATGAGCACTGTCTGGCTCTTGTGAAGACGTATCGTCCCGTTCGCGCAGTGGGGCTGCAGAGACAGAATCCGCAGGTCTTTGTCGTCGCTGGACCGAATGCCACGCGCCGGAACCGGGATCATTCTTTCGCGCGAGCGCTCGACCAGGACATCCTTGAAGAACTCCTGAAACTGGATGATTTCGATGCCCCACACCAGACAGCCGTACTCCTCCTGGAACGCGATAATCGTTTCGATCTGGAGGTTCGGCACCATGCGGGCGATCTTCGCTTCGACCACATCCAGCACACCGGTCTTTCGATTGAGGCCACCGACCAGGCACGCACACGGATCGCGGCCCTTGTTGTGCTTGCCCATCGACGGATCGTGTGCGCCGAAGAAAATCCAGGCGTCGGACGGATGCACCCAGTACACCAGCTTCTGGAACGGTGCGTTCTCGCTGTTCGTCGGATCGTTTTGATATTCGCAATCGAACGCGTGATGATCGTTCGCGCGAATCTTCATCAGGCGCAGCAGCGGACGCATGGCCGGCCAAGACACGACAGCGCCGTCGTCCATTTCCGCCTTGCTCTGGGCGTAGAAGTTGTCGGCCGCTTCCTCGCCTTCATTGAGAAAAACCTCTTCCCACTTCTCCCACAGATCCATGCGCTTCGGCCATTCGATGATCGCGCGGAATTTGTGCGACTCCCATAGCGGGCTACGATGCACGCGGTTCGCCACACCGTCGTAATGCAGAATCGTGTTGAGGTAGATGATGTCCATCGATCCGTCAGGCGGCCCGAGCGGCATCACGACCTTTTTGACCCAGCGTTCGAGCTTGTCGCGCTGCGTTTTCTGCTGCACGTTCTCGTCGTTCTCGATGTCGTCCAGCAGCACCAGGTCGGGCCGGAACGGACCATGCCGAATCCCGCGCATGCGCTTGCCCGAGCCGAACGCCTGCAGCTTGATGTCGGTCGCCGTGAGGGCAACGCCGACGTTCCACACGCGGCCCTTGCCGACGTGCTCCGGAAAGTCCATCGCCAGCCGCGGATTGTCCGTCAGCTCGACCTTGATCGCTTCCAGCATCATCTGCGCCTGGTCGCCGCTGTCCATCACGATCGGGATGAACTTCTTCCACTGGCAGACGACGCAAAGCAGCGTGAAAACCTGCGTGACCAGCGTCGATTTTGCTTCGCCTCGCGGTGCCGACAGGTTGACGAGCTTGCCTTGCTTCGCGGCGATGCGCTTGGGCAGATTGTCGAAGCACCAGTCATGGAAGACGGACGATTCGGTCGCGTTGCTGTAGTGCGGGAAGTACGTCTGAAAGAAGAAGCGATAATCGCCTGAGAACACGCGCAAGCGCCGCGCAAGGCGCGCGTCTTCGTCCACCGTGAAGCCGTCGCATGCGGCTTCAATGAGCCGGCGCTGGTCGTCGGTGAATGCCATCAGCTCCTTCAGGAACTGCTCAGCGGCGTTGGATTTTTTTGCCATCGTAGGTCAGGAATATTTCTTGGCGACTTCCTGGCCGAACTCTTCCAGGTATGCGATGAATCGCGCGTGTTCTTTCGGGTACTTCGCCTGGACGAACGACGCGAAGTCGCGCAGCACATCCATGCAGATCGATAGCGTGGCCAGCTTCGGATTGGATCGGCCGGCGGCGTTCACCGTCTTGATGAAGCTGTCGGACAGGCGTGCGAGGATGTCGGCCTTCTGCACCGGCTGCAGCTTCTGGTTGTTCTTCAGTTCTTCGAGCGTCGCCAGGAACTGCATCGACATTTCCTCAACGACCTGACTGGTCATGTTGTCGATGTTGGTGCGAGACATGCGCTGCGCCGCGCGCGAGATATCCCAATCGTCGCCAGCTTCCTTTGCGGCCCGCTTCCAGTTGCGCGCGGTCTGGTACGACACCTTGCATACGTCGGCGGCCGTCGTCAGCGGCATGCCCTGCAGGTACTTCGCACGCAGCTGATTGCGGACCTTTGGATCGTGGGCCATTGTTCAACCACCCTTGATGAGGCGCGCAATCTCGACCATCGCAGCGATCCCTGCGCCTGCGACACCACCGTAGCCGGCGGTTTTCATCATCAGCCTGCCTTGACCACTTTCCAGCGTTGCGACACGACCTTCGATGCCGTCAATGCGTTGTGTGACAGCCTGCTTGAGGTCGTCGATTCGCTGATTGGTCGCTTGCTGACCGCTCTGGACCATCGAGCGAATGCCGCTCAGTTCGCCCTGGATTTGCCCGAGTGCCAGCAGCACCTTGTCGTTGCTGTCGTTACCATTCATCGCCGATACCCCGTATTCCGTTGCTCAAACCGTCCCTGGCATTCGGTGCAGCGTGTCGCAAACGGCACGCATGCGCGTCGTGCGGCGGGGATCGGTTCACCACACGCGACACATTCTTCTGAGCCCGCACCCTGGCACTGGGCACGGGCAAGTTCGATCGCCGCATCTCGCTGCATCTGCTCGATCTGCTGCGCCAGCTCGAACTCACGTTCATTCATCTTCGTTTTCATCCATCAACAGATACGGCGCGCATCCGGTCGGCATCGCATCGATCGCAATCAGCACGCCACAAAACCACGCGGCAAGGCCAAAATACAGCCGCGCCACGTCACGGTGATTCGCCTCCAGGTCCGGCATGCGACCGCTCGCCGGTTGCGGCAACGTGTCCGGCGCCCGCGTCAGATTGGGCGGCGGCGGCACTCGCAAAGGGTCCGGCGTTGGCTGCACGCCAGCGTTGCAGGCGGCCATCAGGCAGCACGCAATTGTCAACAGGGGTAGGCGCGTCATGGCGGGCATCCTCATCGAGCTGGTGGAAGTAGCGGTCGACGCGCTGGGCGCTCGCGTCAGCGCGCTGCCCGGCTTGCTGGCCGCGCTTGATGTCGCGGTCGATCCGCTTGATGTCGCCCTGGTAGGCGCGTTGCGCTGCTGCCGCGTTGTCGTGTGTCGCTGCGCTCTTGCCGTTGGCACGGCCAACGAGGTAGGCGGCACCGTGTGTCACGATCAGCACGCACACGGCCGCCGCGCCGATCGCGCGCAGGTAGCGCGGATCAAGGTCGGGAAGGTCGATCATGGCGTGCAGCTCCCGAGCCCCCAGCCGGCGCGCACGTACAGCGGTTCGTGCCGCTGCAGGATGCGGTGCGGATAGTCGGCGTTCTCGCGCTGGTTGCCGGGCGTGATGCCCGGATTGATGTCGCACGTCTGGCCCAGGCAGTACTGCGGCGCGCTGGATAGCTTCTGGCGCTTGTAGACCCATCCCAGACCGCCGTTGTAGCCGCTCAGTGCGAACGCCATGCGCTCGCACGGGTTGGCCGCTTTCACGCGGTCGTACAGGTGCTTGTCGTACGTGACGAGCGCGCGCATTGCCCAGGTCGGGTTATACGGTTCGTTGTCACGCAGGCCCGCGTAGACGCCGCTAATCCAGCTCGCGGTCGACGGCATGAACTGCGCCAGGCCCTGCGCGCCCACTGGGCTCTTTGCGTCGGCGCGCCAGCGGCTTTCCTGGTGGATCTGTGCGGCGAACGATGCGACGGGCGCTTCCAGGCCCCAGACCATCTGCGCCTGGCGACGCAGATCAAGCCGATACCGTGCAGCATCGGCCGGCACTTGGGCGTGCGCCGTCGTCACGACTGCCACGATTGCAATCACGAGCACGACCCAGCCGATGACGCGCGAACGCCCGATCGATTTCGTATCGCCGCGCTGGGTGTAAAGCAGCGCATGATCCTTGTCGCGGATATACGTCGCAATCGCGCTCAACATATCGCCAAGCGTTGCGTGCGTCGCGAGCGCGCTGTCGATCAAAACGTGCAAATGACGCGCGTGCGTCTCAGATAACCGCACGGGGCGATTCATGCTGCAAGACCTACGCAGATCAGGCTGGCTGCCACGATGATCGCGCGACGAATGGATGCGGCCTGGAATCCGTCGACGCACTGTTTGCCGTTGACCTCGCAGTCGTACACGAAATCATGCGGGCGCGCGTACGGGAAAATCAGGCGATCAAGCCAGTAGCCACCCCAGCCGCCGAGCGACATGAGGTGCGCTTTGTAGAACGTGACGGACAGCAGCGGATCGGACTGCCGAGTGGCGTAGGCAAGGATCGCCAGCACGATGCTGGCAACCAGCCAAACGGTAAGACGCGGGGCTTTGAGGTGGGACACCTTCACGATATGCACTCCAATAATCTGGGTGCACTCGCGAAGGTGGCACCCGTAACCTGATGAGGCTTCAGGTTACGGATTGGGGATCAAACGGGCTTTATGAAATGTTTCGCAAATAGCTCAAGCGCTATTCTCTTCGCGCGGCTTCAGCGCTATCTCCCGCGACAGCCGCTTTACATCGTCGCTTCAAGTTCGAGTACTTCGTTATGTCTTCGTCTATATATATTTGATCAATATTGGCACCGTGGATCGCGATGCCGACGCTTTGCAGCCTCGCTAACGCGTCTCTGCAAAGGGCCGGCGTACCGGAGTAATCCGCCCCCAGCACTTGCCAGTGATCCAGCTCGGCAGTAATCGGATTGTCGAAGCCTCGATAGTAAGTCGTGGAGTCCTTCAACAAATCCGGACGCGAAAGAACGAACACGTCCAACTTGTCCAGTAGATCGACGGTGTGAGCGGCAAGCGACGAACCATCTTCTACCGGCGAAAGTTTCGTCGCCGCGTGTTCAGTGAGTGCTGGAACTGGTTCATTTCTCGTTGAGCCGTGAAGGTCGCTTATAAGCACATCAGACGGTACGCCAACGCTGCTCTCAGCTGGCGGCGTTGTCTTGGAATTGGCAATGGCAAGCATAAGTCCAACGAACAACATCCCAATCGCCCATCCGACGCACTGCAAAAGTCCGCGAAGGCGAGACGGCGCAATGCGATTCCGATCGACGTACCACTGCGCGTACGCCGGATAGAAAAATCCAACAAAAAACGAGCAAACTAGGCAGATTACGGCGACTCCCAACGCTATCCAAGTAGCTCCCAAAAGGATGTTATTTAGCATGTCGGCTCCCGTTGATAGTCGACTTTACGCATTACGTGCTTCCCAATACGACTGCCATTTGATCATTGCATATGCGAGGGTAGATCGCAGCTCCCATGCTGTCATCGTCCTCAACACTTCACGGTTGAAGTTAGTACGGGTGAATTCCATCGTCGCTGTCTTGACATGTGGAACGGTCGTCCAGATGCGCAATACCTGCGCGACCATCGCGTCAGCGGATAACTCTCGACCGAACGCGCAGTTGCGCCATCCATTGAGGAACACACCGGCCTTTTGAACCATGTCCGGGGTCATTTCATCGACACTCTTAACGCCCAAGTAGGCATTCAAAGCACCACGTACGATTTTCGTCGACACGTTGCCTTGTTCCGCAGCGACGACCTCTTCCGCCCATGCTGACAGTTGGCCTCTCTCATGACGTGACAGCTTTGAAACGGCCGGAGCCGCTTCCGTGGGGTGCTGCATAACGATATGTGTCACGGACAAATCGCCCGAGACCTGAATGATATTGCTGCCCATTGCGGTCTGTGCAGCAGCGTCTTTTTCTGATGGCGTGGTCATCCTTCGGTGTTCCCTCGTAGCTCCAGCTTCTTACATTTGCACTTCAATTGGACTTCATTTTACCCCCGCGAGAAATTGAGATACGGCCGCCGACCTGCGTAATCCCGCTTCCACTCGCGATCATGTTGCCGTGCCCCATCGAAGGGTTACCAGTCCCTGGACCACGGCCGGGCTCCGTGGGTGGCGTCTCGATATTTGATGGTTGTGGCAACAGCGTTTTCACCATTTGCACGAACTGACCGGACGTAACCTCGACGCCTGACGTTTTGATCATCTCAAAGGCGGTCGAAATGGCCTTTTCCATTGCGTCGGTCGGGACGCTATTTGCAACCGTTCGCTTCCCAGTCGCGATGTACTGGACATCCGCCCCTACCGTTGCGATCGCGGCCAAGTACTCAAGGTCGGGGGACCGCTTACCGGTTTCGTACACAGTTTGAGAGCGTTGAGTGGTTCCGGCGACTGCCGCAAAGTCCGTCTGGTTGTATCCGAGGCGCACTCGCTCCTCTCGAAGGCGATCATGAGTACCGTTAGGTGTTGACATAGCACCAAATGTTCCTATAATGAATCCCAGTTGTACTGCTAATGACGTAAGAATGGGGTTCAATATGACAGGTGAGCAAGTCAAGCGCAAGTTGCGCTCGGAAGGGAAAACCATCCGGCAGTGGGCGGACGAGCACGGTTTTTCGTACATCCTCGTGTCGCGCGTCATCCGTGGCGTGCAACGAGGCAATTTCGGCAAGGGGCACGAAATCGCTGTAGCGCTCGGCATGAAGAAGTCCGCCGAGGTGGATGCATGAGCACGCCCATCAAAAAATCCCGGCCGACTGCCGAAGCCATCACCGCTCAGGAATCCACAAACGCTGTCGTCGCCAGCTCGAATTCCCCGAACGTTCGGGGAACCGGATTCGGCGTTGCCGAACAAGCACTGGCCGATGTGCTCGGCGTATCTGTAACGGGTGGCACCGAAGCGCGCGTCAGCAGCGCGGTAGCCAAGACCAACTCAGCTCTTCGGTTAGTCATCGAAGCCGGCCTGGTGCTTCTCAGCGTGCGAGCGGAATGCGAACACGGCACGTTTGAGGCCCTGCTGAATGAACACGGCATGCCGAGCCAGCGCGCCAGCGAAGCAATGACCTACGCTCGCTTCGCAGCTTCGCTGTCGCCTGCGGATCGCGATCGCGTCATCGAGCTGCCGAAAACCAAGGTGCTTGAGCTGGCCAAGGCCGACCCCGAAGTTCTGCAGGACCTGTTCGAGGATGACGCGAAGTTCGATGAGCTGACTGCGCTGTCCGTGCGCGATCTGCGTGTCGCGCTGCGCGATGCGAACGCAAAGCGCACGGACCTTTCCACCCGCAACGAAAAGCTGGAGCGCGAGCGCGATCGCCTGCAGGAAGAGCTGCGCGTGCTGCGCGAAGGCCGCGTCAAGACCGGCGGTGACGTGCCGGCCGTCGTCCAGGACATCCGCCTGGAATGCGCGGCTCTGCATAAAAAGGCGCTGATGGCGGTCGAGGATATCGGCCGGCTCGGTCGCGAGTTCCTGACCAATGGCCTGCCCGAGGACTCGGAGTGGAACACCCCCGTCGTTCGGCACCTGCACGGCTCGCTCACGGCGCTGCACGCAGTCATCGGCGGGCAGATCGCCGACATGCACCGCAGCTTCGGTGCGCTGTTGAACGGAGAATCGTCCGTCCTTGACACGTTCTCGCCGGATGAAGCCACGAGCTGCGCGCTCGAATACCGCGCGCTGATCCAGGAACACGACCACGAAGCCAAGGCGCGCGAGTGGGAGCGTGAAATGGATCGCCCGCGTAAGGCTGGCCGGCCGCGCAACGCCCCGACGAAGTAACCCATCCATCCGACCGACTACCGCCCGACCAGGTGCGATATGCGATCCGTACTCTTGAAATCCGACATCATGACCAGCCAAGTTCCGGCTGCACTCAATAGCGATCCGTGGCTGATCGCGACCGAGGCGCAGCGGCAGACGGCTGAGCTGCGCTTCCAGCTGATCGGCCCCGGCGTGCAGCTGATCCAGTCCGGTGCCAGCGTCAACAACGTGGCGGCGCTGCTGGCCGAGCGCCTGCGCGACACCGATTCGGCCGTCCAGAAGCAACTGCTGGCCCGCCTGGGTGAAGTGCCGTCCGTGTCCACGCTGAAGCGCTGGCTGTCCGGCTACCGGCGCGAAGGCAAGGTCGGCCTGCTGTCTAACCATACCGGCCGCGTGCGTAAGGACTACGGCTGGGAGCTGCGCGCAACTGCGCTGTACAACCTGCCGAGCAAGCCGACCTATGCCGCCGTGGCGCTGAAGCTGCGCAAAGAGGGATTCGACACTGCGACCGACTCACGCGTGACGCGTTACCTGAAGTCGCTGCCCGCGACGCTCGGCGAGAACAGCCCGGCCCGCGTCGGCAAGCATCTGCACAAGCTACGGCACCAGAAATACCAGCCGCGCACGCTCGAACAGATCAAGGTCGGCGACATCTACGCGGGCGACGGCCACACCAGCGATTGCTACGTCGCGCATCCGAACACGGGCGGGCTGTTCCGTCCCGAGCTGACCGCGTTTATCGACATCCGCTCGCGGTACGTGCCGGGCTGGTATCTGTCCGAATCGGAATCGGCGCTGTCGACGGTGTTCGCGCTGTCGCACGCGATGCAGACCTACGACCACCTGCCGCTGTTCCTCTATCTGGACCGGGGCGCAGGCTATCGCGCCAAGCTGTTGAACGACCAGGCGACGGGCTTCTATGCCCGCTTCGAAATGGACGTGATCGGCGCGCTACCAGGCAACCCGCACGGCAAGGGCTGGATTGAACGCTGGTTCCGCACCGTGCGCGACCACCACGACAAGTTTTTCGCGGGCGGTCAGCTCTACTGCGGCAACGACATGGCCGCAGAGGTGAATCGCCGCCTGTCCGTCGAGGTGCGATCCGGTAAGCGTCAGTTGCCGTCGCTGGTCGAGTACATGGCCAGCCTGGCGAACTTCATCCACGAATACAACCACACGCCGATGGACGTGCTGGACGGTCGCACGCCCGCCCAGGTATGGGCGTCACTCGAACGCAACCCGGTCGTGCTGTCCGCCGAAGCGATCGTCCGGCCGCGCGAGAAACGCACGGTGCGCCGTCAGATGGTCGAGCTGCACAAGCGCCAGTACTACGCGGCCGAGCTGGCGCTGTACGACGGCAAGTCGTTGACCATCGAATACGACCTGCACGACGACCGCACGGTGTGGCTGTACGACGCGAAAGACCGCTTCGTGTGCCAGGCCGCGATCGTTCGCACCATCGGCGTCGTGCCGCAATCCCGGCTGGAAGAGCAGCGCGAAAAGCGCCTGCAAGGCCAGATCAAGCGCCTGGAGCGCAAGACCGACGAAGCCCGTGCACGCGCCCAGGACAGCATCACCGTCGAGGAACAGCTGGCCCAGCTGCCCGACCTGAACCCCCAACCCATCATCGATCTGGATCGCCCCGGCAAGGGCATCGTGATCGACCTGCTCGACAACGACTAAGGAGCGACCATGACTTCGAAGAACCAACCCGACAACGCCGTGGCCCTTCCTGTCGAGTGGCCCGAGCACTACAGTGAAGCGAATCGCACTGAAGCTGCCGCCATCGCCGCGCAGCTCGCCGAGATTGGAAAGACGCGCTCCTGGCTCTCGCGCCTGTCGCGCGTCAACGTCGGCACCATGTCCACCGTGCTGAACGGCAAGTACACCACCGAGCCGACGAAGTGGTTGCGCATGATGTCCGACGCGTTGTCGACGTACACCGGCCGGGCGACCATCACGACGATGCCGCACGTCCAGACGAGCGTGTCGCAGCTCGCGAACGTCGTGTGCGACCGTGCCCGGAAGTACCGCAACTTCGGCGTGTTGACGGGCTTCGTTGGCGTCGGCAAGACGGACGCCGTGCGCCAGTACAAGGAACTGAACAGCCACACCATCATCATCGAAGCCAACCCGAACATGTCGCCGGCCGTGATGTTGGACGAGCTGCTGGCGGCATCGTCAGCGCCGATGGCGCGCACGCTCGACGGCAAGTTTGCATCGATCACCGAAGCGCTGGCCGGCACGACGTATCTCATCATCGTGGACGAAGCCGAAACGATGATGCCGAGCTGCCTGCACTATCTGCGCCGCATTCGCGACAAGGCCGGCATCGGCATCGTCCTGGTCGGCACCGACCGGCTGCTGCAGCTCATCAAGCCGAGCTACGGTCAGTTCGACCAAATCCGCTCGCGCGTGGGCTTCTGGCCGCAGGTCGTTCGCGGTGTCTCCCGCGAGGATGCCGACGCGCTCGCGCAGGCTGCCTTGGACGACCAGGGCGAGCTGTCCGGCGAAGTCTTGGACGCGCTCTGGCACTACTGCCGAGGCTCTGCCCGAATGCTCATCGAGAACTTCATTCCGGCCCTGCGGGACTACGGCCTGAAGAAGAACCACGATCTGTCAGTCGATCTGGTGCACGCCGTCGCTCGCGATGCGCTGCTGCTCGGCGACCAACGCAATGCGTGAGGCCAACATGACGAACCAGTCCGACTCGCATATCACCATCCGTCACACCGCCGGGCGCACGACCGTGCGTGCAACGGGACACTACGCGCGGCCGTTTCTCGATGCGCTCGCGAACGGTGCGCCGTCCGGCGAAGCCGCCGCGTTCTCTGCGTGGCTGGCCTTCCAGCCGCGTACCGTCAGCGAGGTGGCTGCATGAAGCGCCTGCCGAAACTGACTGCCGGGCCGGTGCTGGCCGAGCTGCTGTCGGGCCTGCGCCGCGTGCGCGCCGAGCTGCGCCGCCTGGTCGTGCGTGTTCGAACGCAGTGCCAGCTGCGTCGGATCGACCGCGACGAACGACGCGCGATCCGCGACCTGGACTGGATGCAGCGTGAGCTGGATTGCGCGCGGACGAACTTCACGTTGCTCCAGGGCGCGTACACGAACCAGCGTCGCGCGCTGTACCGCCGCCTGCAGGACACCGCCGCTGATCGCACGGGGGGCAGCAATGCCGCTTCCTGAAGTCGTATGCCCGAACTGCCGTGCGCGCATGAGCCTGGATGTGATCCTGGCCGACGACAGCATGCGCGACATCGTGATGGCACTCGCCGACGTTCACCCGGCCGGCGACGCGCTCATCAAGCCGCTGCTGCGTTACCTGGGCCTGTTCGGTCCGCGTAAGTCGCAGATGGCCTGGGGGCGCATGGCCGCACTGATGCGCGAGCTGGTGCCGGAAATGCGCGCGGCACAGGTGAGCTGGAACGGGACCACGTACGCGGCACCGATCGACACCTGGGCTGCAGCGCTGACGTACGCCGTCGAGCAGGCGCACGCCGGGAAGTTGGATTTGCCGCTGAAGTCGCACGGCTGGCTCCGATCCGTGATGGCCAGCCGTAGCGCCCGCGCAGCAGGTCGAGCCGAGGACGCACGCGAAGCGCAACTGCGCGGCATATCCGGCACCGGAACGGTCGAAGAGCGGCGAACCACGGTGCCGCCCGAGCCCGGCCCGATACATGTCGACGCCACGCTACCGAAAGCCGAAATGCCCGCACACATCCGCCAACAACTGAAGCTGAAACCAAGGAACCCATCATGACCGAACAGACGATTGAATCCATCCCGGCCGGCTACCGCAAGAACGCGCGGGGCCACCTGGTGCCAGAAGCCACGATCCGCGACATCGACCTGGAGCGTGACGGCCTGGTGCGCGAGCTGATCGCCGCCGTGAAGGCGCAGCAGGCTGCATTGCGCAAGCTGAAGGATCGCGCATTTGGCGACGCCAATGCGTTCATTTCGCTGTCGGCCGACAAGTACGACGTGAAGATCGGCGGGGCCAAGGGCAACGTGACGTTGCATTCGTTTGACGGTGCGCTGAAGGTCGTCATCCAACGTGCGGAGAACATGTCGTTCGATGAGCGCCTGCAGGCGGCGAAGACCCTCATCGATGAGTGCATCAACGAATGGGCGCGCGGCAGCGATCCGAAAATCCAGGTGCTGGTGCAGCAGGCGTTCGAGACGGACAAGGAAGGCAAGATCAACGTCGGCCGCGTGCTCGCGCTGCGTCGCCTGGAGATTACGGACGAGAAATGGCAGCGCGCCATGCAGGCCATCGGCGAGTCGGTGCAGGTCGTCGGCACGAAGACCTACATGCGCTTCTATGAGCGCGTCGACGGCAGCGAGCAGTACACGCCCATCAGTCTCGACTTCGCGTCGCTGTAAGGGGCACGCCATGCACCTGCTCAACTTCCAGTTGCAGTTCGAGCCGCTGATTACCGGCGGCTACAAACCCCACACGATCCGCGCGAAACGCGCGGATGGCCGTGACCCGGAGCCCGGCGACGTGCTGCGCATGTACGTCGAGCAGCGTTCACCACGTGCGCGAATCATCGCGCAGGAAGTCTGCGAATACGTGTCGGACATCCAGATTCTGCCGCCGCTCGCCGATCGCGTGCCGCAGGTGTTTGTCGGTGCGCGGCTGTTGGAGGAGCCCGACGCGGAAGCGCTGGCCCGCGCGGACGGATTCGACGGCTGGCGCGACATGGTGGCGTACTTCGCCGACCGGTACGGTCTGCCGTTCACCGGAAACCTGATCGGCTGGAACCGCACGCCGTCGTACGTCTGATTGCAGTAACGCCCGCCGCGAGCGCTTCGCGGCTACCTACCTCAACCAGGAGAAACAACCTCATGAACAAGTCGCAACTCATCGACGCCGTGGCGAAGAACGCCGAACTGACCAAGGCCCAGGCCGCTCAATCCGTCGACGCCGTGCTGGACGCGATCCAGCTCGGCCTGCAGGAAGATGGCGACGTGGCGCTGTCGGGCTTCGGCACCTTCGCCGTGACAGCACGCGAAGCGCGCACCGGCCGCAACCCGTCGACGGGCGAGTCGATCCAGATCGCGGCCAGCAAGGCCGTGAAATTCAAGCCCGGTAGGGCACTGAAAGACGCCGTGAACTGATGCGAAACGCCCGCGCAAGCGGGTGTCTATCCGGCGTGGTGGCCGGGTACTGATGATGCAGCCGAGGAATCCAACATGACGAAAAACGAACAGAACGTAACGGGAGCGCGATCGCCGCGACAGGTCGCCGCTGACCTGTTTCGCATTGGCGAGAATCCGGGCCTGCCCGCGTGGCAATACCCGGCGCTGCAGGAAGCGATCGAGCTGCTGGGTGCCCCTGTCGAGCGAGAGGCGTTGAGCAAGCTTCGGGCCGAAATGTTCGACTGGCTCGCGTCCTGCACCAATGAGCACATCGACGGCAAGATTGAATTCATCAATCGCGTAACCGATGGATTCGCTTTGATCTACGCCCCAGTCTCATCGGCCGATAGGATCGAAGCGAACGGCTTCACGTACGCGAGCAAGCAGGCAACCGCGTGTGCGGGTTGCGGTCAACACAAGCACACACCGCTTCGCATCGACCGTACGGGCGGGTATGTCTGCCTTACTTGCATTGACCGCGAGCTGGAGCGCGTCGTGACACTGGCCGACGACCAGCGCGCTGCAGTCGAATTCGCGCTGGGCGCGTGCGCTGGCCACATTGCCGGAGAGCGTCATGTGTCGGCGCTTGAATCGCTGCTGTCCGGCGTGCGGGAGGCTCGATGACTCCGGCGCGTTGCATCGTGATCGCGCTGGCTGCTGTCGGCGCTGCGGTCGCTGTAGCCGCAGCGCTCGAATCGATCGGCGTCGGCCACGTCCGCATCTACTTCGGTGCCGATCCGCTCATCTGCACCGTGCCCACTGAATCCTCGCCGGGAGTGACGCTGTGACCGATGTGAAAATTTTCTATGAAGTCGTCACAGGGGAAGACGTGGAAACCGTTCGCGGCGACAGCGTTCGATTGCCATACACCGACGCGTCCTTCGGTATGCACTCGGATTGCGACCGATGGGGGAACGTCACGGGCTGGACCGTCACGCACCTTCTGTCGGGTTCCCCGGTTGGCACTGGCCGCACGCGCAACGCCGCGTTCTCTGCCGCCGTCGCATACGTCGAGCAGAACAAGCCGCACCTCGCGTCGATGTTTGCGAACGCTGCTCAAGCCCGCGTGTTGCTTGAACACCTGCAACGTAAAGCGGAGGCTCGCTGACATGGCGCTGTCCACAGATCCGTCGAAGCGCGACAGCCAGATGGTCCGCCTCAAGGCGATGAAGGCCGGGATGAGCGAAGACCAGTACAAGGATTGGTTGCTGGCGCACTTTGGTGTGCGCTCTGCCACCGAGCTGTCGGACAAGCAACGCCGCGAGGCGCATGCACGGCTGCACAAGCTGCTCGACTCGATGAAGCCGCAGGCCGCGGCTGGTGCATGGAACGAACCGCAACTGCGCAAGCTGTCCGCGTTGTGGGCGCAGCTCGCGGCGTGTGGTGCGGTGCGCGTGAACACGGCCGACGCGTTGGAATCGTGGGCGGCAGGTCGTATTCCCACGCTGTCCGCGCTGCGCTTCGCCCGCGCCGACCAGTTGCAGTACCTGATCGAAGCCGCGAAGAAATGGTTACTTCGCGTGCAACCTGATGCCGAAACGACCGCATGAATACGCCGCCCCTCATCAACCGTGCTGCGCTGCCCGAGCTGCTGCGCGAACTCATCGACTGCGTTGGTGAGGCGGCTGCGTTCGCGCTGATCGACTGGCGCGGCGGTGCATATCTGTCGGTGCCCAAGCGTGTCGATCCGCAGCACATGCTGGTCGAGCATATTGGCCCGGTCGCGTTCGTTGCCCTGGTCGAGCGCTTCGGCGGCGAGACCGTCATGCTGCCGAAGAAGGACGCCGTGACGCGCCAGCAACGGCACCAGATCGTTCGCCAGCTCCGCATGGAGCGGCTCACGGTCGACCAGATCGCGATCCGCACCGGGTACACGATGCGCCGCGTGTTCCAGATACTCGGCGAGCATCCCGCAGAGCCGTCTAGCGGCGACCTGTTCGAGTGATCGCCGCCCCCTCCAGCCAGACCCTTTTCAAAAAGCGCTGAAACGTCATCAAAAACCGCTGATGACCTGTCGGACGACTCTACGGTCGTCCGACCCCGCCAACGGCTCCTAGGCCGTTTAAACGCGTCCACCTCCCGACCCGCCACAGAGAACCATTTGCTTGTGAAATGGTTCACCATTTTTTCCTGATCCGCGCCCCGCAGACTGCGAGGCATGGACAAGACCACTTCTCCCCAAGCCAAGGGCCTCGCCAACTGGATCGAGGTGTTTCGTGCAGGCAACCACGTTGCTGCTGACGGACGGCCGATTAGCTTCTCCCGTACGGACCTCGACCAGATGGTCGCGAATCACGCGACCGGCGCAGCGCCCGCCGTGCTCGGCCATCCGAAGCACAACGATCCGGCCTACGCCTGGACGGCCGAGCTGAAGCGCGACGGCGACTCGCTCTTCGCACGCTTCCAGGACATCAACCCGCAATTCGAAGCCGGCGTCGAATCCGGCGCGTACCGCAATCGCTCGGTGTCCGTGTTCAAAGACCAGCAGCGCGGCTGGCGTGTGCGACATGTCGGCTGGCTCGGCGCTGTTGCTCCGGCGATCGACGGCTTGCGTCCGGTCGAGTTCGCGGACGGCCAGGAGTATTTCGAGTTCGCTGCACCAGGCGTCTTTCAACTCGGCTGGGGCCTGGAATCGGCCGCACGCCTGTTCCGTGGCGTGCGTGAGTGGCTGATCGGCGACCGTGGCCAGGACGTAGCCGATGCCGTGGTGCCCAACTGGCAGATCGATTCCATCGAAGAGGCTGCGCGTGCGGCAAACGACGTTGAGCCCGTCGTCGCAGCTTCCGCTTTTTCTCACTCTGGAGGTAACGACGTGACCATCACGCAGCAAGACCTGGACCGAGCACGCCAGGACGGAATCAACCAAGGGATCACGCAGGGCCGCGACGCTGCGACCGCTGAGTTCAGCCAGCAAGTCACCGATGCCAACGCGCGGGCCGCATCGGTCGAAAGCGAGCGCCGCACCGAACGCATCTCGTCGCAGATCGCTGGCTGGGTCAAGGAAGGCCGTGTGCTGCCCGCCGAACAGTCTGGCCTGGCCGAGTTCATGACGCAGATCGAAGCCGCCGGCCAGTCGTTCGAATTCTCGGCCGGCAACGGCACGGTCAAGAAGACGCCCGCGCAGTGGTTCGCCGAGTTCATGTCGGCTCGCACACCGGTCGTGAAGCTCGGCCAGCGCGACATCGGCGACGCGCAGACCGAC